>NZ_BAMI01000025.1 GCF_000615765.1 Ligilactobacillus equi DSM 15833 = JCM 10991
TAATTATTACATGAAAAAAGCCTCAAGGAGAATAAGAAGTAGTGAGACGAAAGAAAATAATTACTGAAGAAAGTAAGCAAATTATAGGTGACTTACTCAGCAAAGAAAGATATTTAGCTTTAGAACCCAGATTGAATTTAGATGTTGAACATTATTTAAAAAATAGAAACATTTTAGAAGCAATTAATTTAAACACTATTCGATGGCAGTCTCAACAGAATAGGGAGTTTACACGTATTTTAGTTACTGCTAATACCAGCTCTGGTAAGTCAACACTTGTAAACGCTCTATTAGGATTGAATGTTGTAGCAACCGCACAGGAAAGCAAAACAGCAGCTGTTACTCAAATTATTGAAAGTTATACAGGTACACGCATTATCAATAATGAAAATCTCATACGAGCACCATTTTTAATGAAAAAGTATACCTCTAACCGCTTAGCTGTGATTGATACTCCTGGTGTTAACGATGCTCAAAATCCTAAATATGTAAAACTTACTAAGGAAGCGATATTAAAAAATAATTACTCATACTTAGTTTATGTGATTGGAACGCCTGGCTCGATAGAAGAATTTAATTATATGCGGTGGATTATCAAACATGTGGAACACGAAAAAATTATTTTTGTGTTAAATAAAATAGATAATTATCAAGCTTCAGAGGATAATGTGATATCTACACTTACAAAGCTTAAATTTGATTTGGAAAAAATAGGTTATCCTAACGCTATAATCTATCCAATGTCAGCTTATGCAGCTTACCTTATTAAGCGACATGAGTTTGCTAATGATTTAGATAATGATGAGTTAGATGAATATGAATATCTCATAAAAAAATTTAAACGACCACAAAATAATTTATCTCAAACAAAAGTAAGAAATGTCAAATTTTTAGATTTATTGAGTATTTGCGGCATGTTGGCATTTGAAAATAAGATAAGAGGAGAATTGAATTATGAAACGAGTATACATTAAATACAACCCATACATTTTAAAAACAGAAATTTTAATCAATGATGATCATCTTGAAGAAAATAGTTTATTGCGTGAAAAAACTGGCCGTAATACATATCTTCAAGAATGGATTGAAGAATTACCTCAACTGCTGGTTGATGAAACCAATGATAATGAGTTTTATATAACTTTCTACGGAACAGAATCAGATTATGAAGACGTAATTGAAACCTTTAGAACCGCTAAGGATAGTGGACTCATTTATGCGGTTTCGTTAGAAAAAGCTGAAGTGAAAAATAAGACTGAATTTAGCGAAAAAGTTGCTAAAATAGATGAAGTTTTTGAAGAGGTTCAAAAAGTAGCTAAAGAAAGAAATATGACTGATTTAATGAGTGAGGAGCTTATTAATACGTATAATCAAGCTAAGAGTAGCAATTTTGATATTAGTATTGTTGCAACTATGAGTGCCGGAAAATCAACTTTAATCAATGCTTTACTTGGAAAAAAGTTAATGCCTTCGGCTCAAGAAGCATGTACGGCAATTATCACTCGTATTAAGGATACAGATAATCCTAAAGGTATATGGAAAGCTGAAGTATATGATAAAAGTGAGCGCCTAATTCAGTCCGTAGACAACATTAATTTGGAAACTATGACGAGGTTGAACAATAATGAAAATGTTCTAGAAATTAATATTGAAGGAAATATCCCCTTTGTTAATACTAGCGAAAATTCCTTGGTATTAATTGATACACCAGGACCAAACAACAGTCGTAATGAGGAGCATGGAGCTGTTCAAAATAAATTCGTCTCGAGCTCATCTAAGACTTTAGTTCTTTATGTTTTAGAACCAACGTTTGGTAGAACAGACGATGATGCTCTTCTTAGAAAAATTGCTAAAAGTATGGAAGTTGGTGGTAAAAAATCAAGAGATCGTTTTATCTTTGTAGTTAATAAGATGGATGGACGCCAAAAAGAAGATGGTCCAATTGAAACAACATTGGATCGGGTTCGGGAATATTTAGAAAGTGTTGGTATTAAGGAACCTAACCTATACCCTGTTGCCGCCTTGCCAGCATTGACAATACGACAAGCTGTAAATGGTGAAGACATTGATGAAGATACTGAGGATTACAACTATGTAGCGATTAGAAAGTTCAATCGGAATGAAAACTTACATCTTGAAGAACATTCACCACTTTTAAAAAGCGAAGAAAGAAAGTTTAGGGAACAAATTGAGTGTGGAACTAAAGAAGAGGAAGCTATCATTCACACAGGAGTTCCTGCTTTAGAAGTAGCTATCCGTCGTTATGTTGATAAATATGCTAATGTTGCCAAAATCAGGACTATGGTTGAAGCTTTCATGCGCAATATTGAAGATAGTGCTGTTTTTGAGGAACAAAAAAGATTGTTAATAAACTTAGATAACGATAATGGCCAACTTAGACAACAAATAAGTTTAATGAAAGAAGCCATTGAGAATTTAAAGGAGACTAAGGAATACAAGGAAGCTGTTGATAACGCTGTAAAGAAGGTTAACAAAGTTACCGAAAAAGAAATAAAATCAAAAACTAAAACCATAAACAGCCGTATTGAACAACGGACGAGAAGTGTTGCAAATAGGGGACAGATTGATATTTATGAAGCTGATGAACTTATTAATAGTATGAAGCGATTTGTTAATCGTTTATCTAAGGAATATCATGAGGATTTAAATGATATTCTCAGGCAAAACTTAATTGACACAGCTAATAACTTAATGGAAAGTTATATCGAAAAAATTAATTCGTTAACAACTGATTTCAATAGTAGCCTATCAAGTGATATTAAAATTGAACCATTAAAATTTATGAGTGCTAAGCTTGAAAATATTAATGTTAATAATTTTGTAGAAATAGAAGAAGTAGTTGTCGGACATCATACAGTAAGCGATGCACATTGGTGGAACCCTTTTTCATGGTGGAGTAGTCATGAGGAGGATGATATAGAAGAAAGAGAATATGTTAATTTAAATAAGCTAACAAGTAGCCTTGGATTAGTTGAAAATAACTTTAAGAATATTGAAAAGAGGGCCGTAAATCATGCACTACAGCAATCGAAAGTAATTGCTGAGAAGTACAATGAAGAGTTTGCAAATATTGATAGAGCAATTAACGATAAATTAGACGAATTGCAAAAATACATCAATAAGATTGACGTAAACGATGAAGAAATTCGAAAGTTAGAGAAGAATATTGCTTGGTTTAACCACATTAAACGAGAAGTCGAACACATCACAGAAATTTAGAGTTGGAGGGATAAAGATGAGTATTGATAAAACATTTAAAGAAGCAGTCCAAGATGGAGACATTCAACTTGTTAGAATTATTTTGAAAAATAGTATTATCATGGATACGACCTTCAAGGATTTTGATGAAATGATTAGTTATGCCCAAGATATGCCAGGTTTATATGAAGAATTTGATAATCAACCATTAAGTCATGATGAAACTTCTTGGGACGATGACTATTTGGCTGATCTTATGGGGGAACTTACTGATAATTTTTCCCACGAACGTATCAACCATTTAAAAAAGGTGGCAAGTAAATTGAGACCTGCTACACCTATTTCACAAATAGATTCTGTGAGTAACTCGAAAAGCACAACACCCACGAAGAAGACGCGTAATAACCAAGCGCAACGAATCATCCGTGAAAAAAGGAGTGCAACGATTCCTCAGTCGAAACAAAAAAAGGTAGTTATTTGTGCTACTGGTGGAGCAATTCTTGGCGCAGGTACGGGAGCAATTGTTGGACTTGCAACTGTTCCTACGGCCGTTACGTTTGGTGCTTTAGGGGCTGTAGTTGGAGGAGCAATCGGTGGTACTGTTGGATATGTCTTAACGAGGTAACATGAATGAGTGAAAAGACTATATTTGGCCAATTTAAAAATCAAGATATAGAGCTTATTTCCAAGAAGGATATTAATTATGATAATACAAATCATACCAGGTTTCCTCAGGTTAATTTTGAAAAGTTATATGGCAACTTCCAAAGTGCTGGTGAGCTGGTTTCAGATGTTGTGTTAAAAAAATACCTACAAAAATTAGAAAATTATGAAATTGAACCTCTTTCTGAAAGTGACAAAACATTATCCAAGATTCGCATGTTTAAAGTGACTGAAATGGTCTATCAAAAAGAAGAGAATACTACGTTAAAGTTTGCTTCAATTTTTAATGCTTTGCAATCTCAAAATTGTGGAGTTTTTCTTTTAATGAACAGTGACGGTAAAAAAACTGATTTCTATATGGGAGTTAGGGCTATGAATAGCCAAAGTTCACCTCGGTCACTAGAAAATATGCTATCTAGTTCCATTAGAGGACAATTTCCAGGTAGTAAAATTGAATCGTTCAATGAAACAAAAATTAACGAAACTCTAGATTTTCTTCCGCAGGAACATATTGTATCAGTGTCAGGAATTGCTGGCTTTAAAGATACGCACCAGACGGAAAATGAGGATTATATTCAAGGGTTGGAGAAACTTGCTACTGCTATGCAAGGTTATAAATATGCCTTGGTGGTGCTATCGAAGGGAATATCGGTTGAAGAATTAGAATTTATAAAAAAAAGTTATGAACAAATTTACACTGAAATCTCCCCTTTTTCGGAACTCAATTTTTCTTACGGAAAAAGTGATGCTATTAGTATTTCTCAGGGATTGTCAAGTACACTAACTCAAGGAAAAAGTGATACTGTAACTGAAACAAAAGGTTGGGAAGAAGGTAGTACTAGAGGGGTAAGTGACACTGAGGGGAAAAGTATCTCTCAGAAGAGTATGGATACAAAAATAGCATCATCAGCCTCAAGTATAGCTACCGCCGCAACTTCACTAGCATTAATTACAAAACATCCTTTGATGGGAGCTATCGCTGGTGCTGTAGGCATTGCTAGTGGGTTTGCTACAATGGCTTTAGATAAGACAAATACTGATACACAGACTAAAACTGTGTCAAATACAACCTCTCATTCACGGACTCAGTCTAATAGTGTTTCTAAAGGAACAACTACTAGCACTTCTAAAGGGGTAACAAATACAAAGGGAAACACCCAAAGTAATTCTAGTGAGATGCAACTTACTAGAGAAAATAAATCTATTAAAAATTTAATGAAGAAGATTGATATACAACTTGAACGGATTGAAGAAAGCGAAGATTTGGGCCTTTGGGAAAATGCAACCTACGTATTAGCGGAAGACCGTTATGTTGCTGATTTAGTAGCAAATAATTATAAAGCACTTATTGTCGGTGAAAATTCTGGGTTAGAAACGATAGCGCTAAATCATTGGGAGAGAGGAGATAAAAAACAATCAAAGCAATTTAGTCTAATGCAAGACTATGTCAAGAACCTTATTCATCCTATATTTAGATATCGTAATATGGTTCCCGTTAAAGCTACTTCTTTGGTAAGCAGTAAAGAGTTGGCTATTTATATGGGCCTTCCTCGAAAATCTGTTGTTGGTCTAACAGTTAACGAACATGCTAGTTTTGAAAAAAATATCATGCATCATAGTTTAAGTGTTAACTCTGAGAAAATTAATATTGGCTCTCTTTATGATTACAGTGACACTAAAGGTGCATCAGTTTCTCTAGATACAGAAAATTTGACTAAACATACTTTTATCACAGGATCGACCGGTTCAGGAAAAAGTAATACCACACGTAAAATAGTCGAAGAGATTACCAAAAAGAATCTGGCTAAAGTTCTTATAATCGAACCTGTTAAGGGTGAATATAAGAACCAATTGGGTAATCGGTTTAGTGTTTATGGCACTAATCCCAAGAAAACGACATTATTACGTATTAACCCATTTGTTTTTCCAAATCAGATTAACGTGTTTGACCATATTGATAGACTAATCAATATACTCAATGTTTGTTGGCCAATGTATGCAGCAATGCCTGTCCTACTAAAGAATGCTATCATTGAAGCATACGAAATCTGTGGTTGGGATGTTAAAAACTCTGAATACTTAGAAGACGAACCTAAAATTTATCCCTCCTTTAGTGACGTCAAACTTTGTCTTGAGAATATTATTAATTCATCTAGCTATTCGGCTGATACTAAAGGCGATTATATTGGATCATTAGTAACAAGAATTAGTTCATTAGTTGAGGGATTAAATGGCCTCATTTTAAATACTTCTTGTATATCTGATACAGAGTTGTTTGATAATAATGTAATAATTGACTTAAGTGATACAGGTTCCCCTGAAACTAAGTCGTTATTGATGGGATTACTAGTGATGAAACTAAATGAGTATCGGATTGCCAATTCAAAACCAAGTAATAACAGCCTGAATCACGTAACCTTCTTAGAAGAAGCCCATAATTTATTGAAGAATCCTAATAGTATTACAGAAAGTACAGAGACTGGCTTACTTGCAAAGTCTGTTGAACTAATTAGCGGTTCAATTGCGGAATTACGGGCTTATGGTGAAGGATTTGTTATTGTTGATCAATCACCTACTGCTGTTGATATTTCTGCGATTAAGAACACTAATACAAAAATTATTATGAAGACTCCGGAGTTGGAGGATCGGATAGTAATTGGTAAATCCATTGGACTAAAAGATGATCAAATTGAAGAAATAGCAAAGTTTCCTCAAGGAGTAGGTGTAGTTTATCAAGGTGAATGGGTAGCTCCAGTGTTAGTTAAGATGGACAAAGCAGAGAACAATAACCATAGCTACTTTAAGCCAGAAAAGAGGTTTGATGCGGAAAAAATATTACTTGAGTATTTAACGCAAAGTAGTATGGCTAATTCAAGCAAAATTTTTGACTCATACCAATTAGAAGAAGCGATGACTCGTTTAAGTTTAGAAACGAGCGTAAAAAATCGTTTGCTCCAGTCGTTTAATAATTATGAAAAAACAAACGATATAGGCCTAAGTGCAAATCAAATTTCTAAATTGGTTACTGTAATTGTTAGAAATAGTAAATATGAGATTTCATTTTTGCAAAGCCAATCACTTGGGGATCAAAGGGAATTTGAAATATCTTTAGAGAAATCAGTCAAAAAAAGAAACCGGATAGATTTAGCAACAGCTAAAAAAGTTACTAAAATCCTTTTACAAGAATTGAATGGTAATAAAATTCAATAACAAAAGAGGGTGTATTTTCAATGTTTAATGAAGTGTCTCCAGAAAAAATGGGTAATCAAGAAATTAATTTCAGTGAATTTAATGGCTCGACAGAAGTGTCGGAAAAAAGTGAGGAAAACCTAGATATTAAAAGTTTAGAGACTCGAAATGAAGATTTAGAAGGGAAGGAGCATGAAATTACAGGTGTTCCTTTTGAAAGGAAGACAGTAACCGATGTACATGGTAATCCAGTCGAAGGTGTTTTTCCAAATTTTGAATCTAGATACACTACCGAACTATCACCTGAACATTATTTAAGCTCAGACAGTGTGCAATTTCATGAATGCAATCAAAATCTATATGATTACGCTGAAGATAATTTAGCCGAGGCTACACAAATATTTGATGACGATCAGTTGGACCAAATTAGGGAGGGTGAACGTCCCGAGGGTTACACTTGGCATCATACGGAAGAAACGGGTGTTATGCAATTGGTAGACAGTGATATTCATCGTCAAACAGCCCACACAGGTGGTCGTTTTGTATGGGGTGGCGGAACAGAAATGAGGTAATAGCGTGGAATGGAAGTTTATTAAAAATCTCACGAATGCAGATTCTTATATCGATGAGGCTGAAGAAAAATTCAGAATTACTTTTCCAAAAGAATATAGAGATATTGTAAAAGTTTATAATGGCGGTAGGCCAAGGCCAGGTATTATTAAATTAAAAGATAATTTTGAATTAATAGTGGATAGCTTTAATTCACTTAACAAAAATGATAGAGAAAATATCTATAACGTAAATAATATTGACTCTAACTTTTTCAAGCAAAAGTATGTAGCTTTTGCAATGGATCCATTTGGTAATTTATTTGGTTTCTATCGTAATAGTAGTGATATTGGATATTATAATCATGATAAAAATCAAGTGAAAATTATTGCCAGAGATTTTAATGAATTTATGTCTTTACTTGAAAAGTAATAAACTAAGGCTGAGGAGGTTTCCTAAGGTTTGATATTAAGTTAAAATAATGAATCTTCTATTATATTTTTAAAGAAAGGAAAGACAGATACTAATTATTCTGTCAAAAAAAGACTTATGAAAAATGACGCAAAACTTGCCATCCATACTGCTTCAACGGCAGCTGCCGGTGTAGCTGCTAGCCCAATCCCTTTTTCTGATGCAGTTTTACTAGTTCCAATTCAAACGACAATGATCGTTGCGATTTACAATGCTTATGGTCAAGAAATACCTAAAGGCCTTGTCAAAGGAATTGTTAATTCTACATTTGCAACTACTTTCGGACGCAATATAGCATCTAACCTTTTGAAAATGATACCAGGTATTGGAACGTTAGCAGGAGCAACACTTAATGCCACTGTTGCAGTGGGGATGACAGAAGCTATTGGTCATGCTGTGGCAAATCAGCTTGAAAATGGTAGTGAACTTGATATTAACGATTTAGGACCAGTAATTTCTGAAGCAATAAAAACTATAAGTAATAAATAGATATTAAAAGGCGTTGTACATACGGATTTTTTAAGTATGTTCGGTATTAAAAATTATTTGTTTCAATAATAGACATTATGTGTCCACCATATGCGAGATAATATCAGTGTTGAAAGGCAAATGATATTAAACACTAGATTTTAAGACTGACAAAAAAGTTTGGTCAAAACGAAAGGATGACACATATGTATATTGGATCAACTAAAATTGATAGTTTCGGGATGATTGTAGGGGCGAGGGAACAGAATATTCTTATCAAAGAAATTGCCCCACGTTTGAAGTTTAATCTGGAAAAGCAGTTACCTGACATTGAGGTAACAGAATATTGTCAAAGCCAACAAAGTGAGGCGCTCTACTTTAAAACTGTCCAACGAGGTAGTGGCGTGCGAGGAGCAAGTTTTAGCATCCGTAACCATACGGCCAAATCAACAACAGACTTTGAATTTCATTTGTCAGATTATGAACGTGAAACTGATTTGATTGTTGCGGTTGTAACAGCTTTAAATGAGTTTTATCAAGCTTTAGCGGAACCAGCTATCACATCGGTAGCTATGGATGCTGCTAAAAGTAAGTCTCAAACTTCTTTGGACTTATTTTTACACCAAACTTTTCGTTTAGGGGTTGCGCAGGCAATTGATAGTTTCTTGGTTACTTACAATAAAGTTTCCGGATCTTCGGAAGCTACTCATTTAGTCTTAAGTTTACTTGAGCTTTATACTGAAGGCCTGTTAGCTACTGATAATGAAAAAGTCAAATGGCGGGCTAAGTGGCATGTTCCGGAACACTATCCTCAGGCTGTTAATATTGGGCGTTGTGAGTTCTTCATTTCAGGTTTTAATGCCAATCAGCCATTGTTTTATGCTGTCTACAATCGGAATATTATTCGATTTTATGCTGATCCAACTGTTATTTTAATGCTTGACAAATGATTACTTAACCAAAAGGAGGTGTTTAATTATGGGACTTTTCGATAATATTTTGGCTTCTAAATCACCACGCGACACACATGGACCAATCGTTAAGACTGGACCTACTGCAGGGCAAAATCGTTCACGTAAGAGCAGTGGTGAATGGCGTAAAAAACGTAGTGATGCTGGGAAACCACGTAAGTAATTACAAAGGTACAAGATATGTCTCTACAATAAAACAGCAGTTCGAAAAAAAGTTCAGGTTAATTTCTGAGCTTTTATGATAACCCTTGGTACGAAAATTATCTTGCGTGAAAGCAGAGCTAATAGTAACACAGAAGCGATTTGGTCCATATAGTTTAGGTCTACAAAATTTTATTTGGAATTTTGTGGACTTTTTATGTTGCCTATATAAAAAGCCCTGGGATCCCAGAGCTTCTTGTAGCTTTAATGCCGTTTGCGGTACCAACCGAAAAGTTGGCACCCGAAAGCAAAGATGGCGTAAATGTTAAAGGTAATCATGAAAGGCCGGATACTTGCAATCGCAGGAATGACATTGACATGTATCCAAATCAAAGCTACCACTAAAATAGCTAAGATATTCACAACGGCCTTTATAACCCGATTGAGTTTGACTTTGCGACTAGGAATTTTGGTAGCTAAGGCAATCAAACCATAGATTGCAATAACCAAAGCTAGGAGCCACGCGATAATTCCCGTGGTCTTAATTAAAGTCGAGGCGCTTTCAGCAATCATCTGGTGTAAACCAGCACCTAAAAGAGCGATTACGCCTAAAAAACTAATGACTTTATAGAGTGTGTCTACTCCAATGGTTTTTTCAACCCAGTGAGGCTTGAGCTTAATCCAGGCAATTTCAACCCATAGCACAAAGGCGATGATTCCTAAATCATAAGCTAAAAGTTTGGCTAATGGGGCTTGATAATTAAAATTGAATGAGGCAATGAGGACGGCAGGAATTAGAACTAAAAAGAAAGCCCAAGCCAGCCAAGTTAAGTGTTTCTTCATTGACGACAAAATCCTTTCTAGACATTAATGCTTAGATTATACCAAGAATTAGCTGAGATAGATAGGCGGATGCCAATTTTGGCATACTTGATTAAAGAATTTTTTGAGCACTCCTTAGTTGACTTCCACTCCTGTAAAAATTAATGTGTCCGCTGTTTCTAACACTTGTTGGTATAGTTTTTAGTTATACTAATTCATTTTATATAACTATTTAACATTGTGAGAGAAACAAGTTAAACTATAGAGTATTAAGGGAGGACAACAAATGTCAGATAAGATTCACCATACTGAACTAGCTCAATTAGACCAAGTCATTCAAGAAAACATGAACCTTTTACAAGAGCTCAACCACGGTGCCTACAACCACGAGCGTATTCGAGATTATTTAGAAAAAATTACGGCCACCAAGCTTGATCCCAGTGTTGAAGTACGCTTACCTTTTTACACGGATTACGGTCGGAATATTCATTTTGGGAAAAATATTTTCATCAATCAAGGGGTTACTTTAGTTGACCTAGGTGGAATTTACCTAGGCGATCATGTTTTACTCGGCCCAAAGGCACCATTATTTCAGTCAACCATCCTCTTGATCCCAAAGAGCGTCGGGGAGTAGAGCTAAAGCCTGTGCACTTAGCCGAAAATGTGTGGGTTGGTGCTAATGCTACCATTTTACCGGGAGTTACGATTGGCAAGAATGCCGTAGTTGCTGCCGGGGCGGTGGTCACCAAAAATGTCGCAGAAAACACTGTCGTCGCGGGGTGCCCGGCTCAGGTAATTAAGACAATTTAAGTACACAAGAAAGAGGGTATGTATATGCATCAGAGAGGCATTATTGTAACACTTTTAGGGCTAATTTTGTTAGCTTTCGTGGCCTTATTTATTCGGCAAAATCGTATGCAATCTACCACTAAAGTCAAAACAGCAGACATTACTATGGCAAATCAAAAAGATTCAGCAATAGCTTCTCGCCAGATTATGGTAAGTTTCAATGGTCAAAGTTTCACCGCGACTTTAAACGACAGTCCTGTTGCACAAGTCATCCAAAAGCAGATACCATTCACGGTAAGTTTTACCGCCTATGGTAATGGTCAAGAAAAAATTGGCGATTTACTTTTTACTCCGCAGTTAGGCAACTATAATTATGATGACAATGGGCAAAAAGGCAAGCTTGCCTACTGGCAACCAGATAATCGTCTCGTACTATATCATGGCCCGGTCGGTTCTTACCCCGGTATCAAGGTGATTGGTAGCTTTGATAATGCCAAGGCAGTTTATGCGCTTAAGAAAATGGCCGATAATACTGAAGTTACTTTCAGCAAATAAGAAAGAAGTTCCGTGGCAAAACGTGCAACATTTTTCCAGATATTGATATTTAAATTATGCCAAGAAAAAGACTTTATGGGGAATTTTTTCGATGGGATATGCTAAAATAAGAATAAGAAATTTAGCAAAGATGGGGGAAAAATCAATGGTAAATTCCAAACATGCCAAACTGGAGGACGTGGCTCAACTGGCAGGAGTATCCAAAACCACTGTCTCACGGGTTTTAAATAAACGAGGCTATCTAAGTCAAGCAACCATTGATAAGGTTTATGCAGCGATGAAAGAGTTGAATTATCAGCCTAATACCATCGCGCGTCAACTTTTCAAGCAAAAAACTAATATGGTAGGGCTGATTTTTCCAACAGTTAATAATCCTTTTTTTGGACAATTGGTGGCGAAACTAGAAAATATTCTCTATGAGCGGGGCTACAAAGTTTTAATTGGAAATTCGCAAAATGATCCCCAAAAAGAAGAAGATTATTTGAACCAATTATTGGCTCATCAAGTTGATGGTTTAATTGTCGGGGCGCACAACCGAGGATTAAAAGAGTACCAACATGCTAATTTACCCGTAGTTTCTATTGACCGAATCATGAATGATGATATTCCAGTCGTTTCCTCAGATAATTATCAAGGCGGTAAAATTGCGACGGAAGCTTTAATTGCAGCCGGTTGTCAGACTATTATTCATACCGATGGGCCAGAAAATTTGGAAAGTAATACTAGCAAGCGACAACAAGCATACGAAGAGGTAATGCGTCAACATGAGCGGATTCCTGTGACTTACAACTTAGACTTTAACATTTCTACAGCTGAGAAAATTAAGATTTTTCGCAAAATCTTTGAAGACTATCCCCAAGTTGATGGCATTGTGACCTCTAATGACACGGATGCAGCGACCATTCTTTCTTTGGCACCTTTGTATAATAAGAAGGTTCCCCATGATTTAAAGATTATTGGCTATGATGGGGCAGATATGACCCGCTTGATGTTACCGCATCTATCTACTATTCAACAACCAATTGATAAGATTGCAGAAGTGGCAGTTAATTTATTGGAAGAAAAAATTTCTGGGAAAAAACCAAGTAGTCCTCCACCACTTGAAGTCAAGTTTATCAAAGGATTAACCTCGTAAGAGCTTTCATTATTGAAAGCTTTTTTTAATTAATTTATGATAACCGGTTGACACACCTTTTTGAAAGCGCTATATTAAAACTGTAAATAATATATCAACCGGTTGACATAAATTGAAATGAGGTTTTAACGATGGAAGAAATGCGAGTTACTAATAATCGTTTCCGACTAGACTACCACTTAATGGCGAAAGCTGGTTGGATTAATGATCCTAATGGTTTTTCCTATTTTAAGGGTTACTATCATATGTTTTATCAATACTATCCTTATGCTTCTGAATGGGGGCCTATGCACTGGGGGCATGCTCGCAGTAAGGATATGATTCACTGGGAAACCTTACCTACGGCGCTATTCCCAGATGAAAAGGATGATGGCTGTTTCTCAGGAAGTGCAGTAGTTTACGATGATAAATTATGGCTAATTTATACAGGTCACCACTACATTGATGAGGAAAATGATTTATTCTACGAAGACCAAAATCTCGCTTATTCTAGCGATGGCATTCACTTTAAAAAATACGCTGGTAATCCGGTTTTAAAGACACCTACTGACAATACCAAACATTTCCGCGATCCTAAAGTTTGGCAAGAAGATGATACTTTTTACATGATTTTAGGGAGTCAGGGTGCCGATGAACTGGGGCGTGCTTTATTGTACCAATCAGTAGATTTAAAAACTTGGCAACGGGTTTCAACTTTAGCTAAAGCAGAAAATCTTAAGGATGAAGGTTATATGTGGGAGTGTCCGGACTTCTTCAGGATTAATGGTCAAGATGTTCTTTTAATGTCACCTCAAGGTTTGGAAGCGCGGGGGGAACTTTACCGTAACTTAAACCAGACTGGTTACTTATTGGGACACTTGAATCGTGAAACCCATGAATTAAAACGCGGAGGCTTTGAAGAAATAGATAAGGGCCACGACTTCTACGCAACGCAAACAGCGTTAACTCCCGATGGTCGGCGGGTTATGGTGGCTTGGATGAATGCCTGGGATTCGCCAATGTATGAAAAAGAAGATGGCTGGGCAGGAGCCTTAACCATCCCACGAGAGCTAATTGTTAAAGATGGTAAACTTTACCAATTACCGGTTACAGAAATGTTGAGTTTACGTCAAGAAAAAGTTGTTCAAGAAGATTCTCAAGGTAATTATCAATTGAGTCGGGCCACGGAATTTAGTCTTAAAGCTACTGCTGAAGGCCAACTCTTTAAATTAAGTGATGGTGAACACACCTTAACAATTACTAAAGAAGCTGACAAACTAATCCTCGAAAGAAATACTAAGGACGGCCAACGTTCAGCACAGGTTAGCGGTAATGTAACAAAACTACAAGTCTTTGTTGATGCTTCTTCAGTTGAAGTTTTCGTCAATGACGGCCAAGTAACTTTTACAGAACGTATCTACTGGCAACAAGCCCCTGTTTTAAGCGCTCAAGCTGGTAGTTTCTTGGAGATTTATCGACTCGAGGAAAATGTTAACCAATATTAATTTTTGGGGGATAAGAATATGGAAAAAAAGAAAAGTTTACAAAACCCATTTTATTTAGGAAGCTCCTTAACCTTTATTCTCTTCTTCTTTGGTTGGGGAATTTGGTGGTCTTTCTTCCAAATTTGGCTTAGACTAAGCAAGGATTTTCTGGTGCCCAAGTTGGTACTATTTACTCTTTTGACTCTGCCTTGACCTTAGTTTTAATGTTTGCTTACGGTTCTATCCAAGATAAGTTAGGCATTAAAAAAACGTTGTTAAATATCTGTGTTTTCTTAGAACTTTTATTAGGACCATTCTTTACTTGGGTTTATGTCCCAATGTTGAAAAGTAATTTTTATTTAGGAGCATTCATTGGCTCTATCTACTTATCAGTGGCTTATTTAGCTGTTTCACCAACTTTTGAAGCTTTGGCCGAAAGAATGAGTCGGCGTTTCTCCTTTGAATATGGTCAATCACGGGCTTGGGGTTCCTTTGGCTATGCAATTGCAGCCTTAGCAGCTGGTTTCTTGTTTAATATTAATCCGTACCTAATTTTTTGGGTAGGTTCCTTCTTTGCACTTTTGTTATTACTAGTGATGCTCTTTTTCAAACCTGAAAATAAGCAAGCAGCTGTGGATAAATACGAAGTTAAAGATGAAGAAGTAAATGAAGAAGAAAAACCTTCTTTCAAAGATATCCTTGGTGTCTTTAAGCTAGTTGAACTATGGAAAATTATCATCTTCATTATCTTGAGTTGGACCTTCTACACAGTTTTTGACCAACAAATGTTCCCTGAATTCTTTACTAAGTTCTTTGGATCAGCAAGTTCTGGAGCTGAAGCTTACAGTATTTTGAACTCTGCAGAAGTGTTCTTAGAATCTATCATGATGGGCTTAATTCCTGTGATGATGCGCAAAACAGGGGTTCGCAAAACCTTATTAATTGGTTTGGTGATTATGATTATCCGGATTGGTGGTTGCGGTTTGGTAACTAACCCATTGGGTGTATCAGTTATCAAGTTACTACATGCCCCTGAAACAGCTATCTTCGTTTTAGCGATGTTCCGCTACTTTACTTTGCACTTTGATACGCGGATTTCAGCTACTGTTTACATGGTTGGTTTCCAAATTGCTGCACAAGTTGGGCAAATTATTTTCTCTACACCATTTGGGGCTTTACACGATAAGATTGGTTACCAAAATACTTTCTTAGTTGTTGCTGGTATTGTTTGTGTTTCTGCTATCTATGCTTTCTTTATTTTAAAGAAGGACGACGAAGACGTTTTGGGTCAACCTTTAGAAGATTAACTTAAATAGTAAACCTTAGAAATTATGTTACTAGAGCATTATTTCTAACGGTTTTTATGATGATGAAATTTTTATCCTATCTCGTAGAAATCTGATAGACCGCTAAAAATATCGTTAAGATTCCTTTAATTCATTGATTTTTTTAAATAGAGCGGTAAAATAGTCTCCGGAAAGGGGATTAAGTTTTATGCGGAAAAGTTTAATTGTAATGGGGACGCTATTGTTAGCGTTGCTTGGTGGTTGGTACCATTATCAGCACCACCATTTCAATCCTAATACCTATATTAATCAAGTGGATGTTAGTGATTTAACGACTGAAAGTGCTTTAAAAAAACTCGAAAAGGTTAAGATTAACAATCAACTTTATGTTGATAATCAGCTAATTTATCAGGGAAAAAAGCTTAATACCGGTGTTACTCCAAGCGACAGTGGTTATCTTAAGCAACTGCTTAAAAAGCAAGCATCTTTTTTCCCTAACCATAAGATTAAAAAGTTTTACGTACCTGCTATGCAAAAAAACTTTGAACGTAACCAGAAATTAGAACAGTGTTTAACCGCATACCTCAAAAGCGAGAATCATAAACGGATACGGCCAGTTAATGCTTACGCAACTTATACTGATGGGCAAGTCAAAATTATCAAGGAAAAGAAGGGCGATGCTTATGATATAGCTAAAATGCTTCAAACCTTGAAAAGACGAGAAAATCAGGGAACAATTAAGGTGAAGTCCCAATACTTACAACCTACAACAAGTAAAAGTAAAGCCGTCCAAAAACAAGCTCAATTCTTAAAAACACTCTTAGCACAAAAAGCAACTTATAAAGTTCAGGGTAAGACTTACGATATTAAAGCAAAAGATGTTATTACTTCAGCTTCCTATCAAACCGGTAAACTATCGCTTGATACCAATAATTTAACTGGAAAAATTATGCAAATTAATCATTCACAAGCGACTTTTGGGAAAGAGTATCTATTTAAAACGTCACATGGGACTAAAATTCGAGTAAAAAACAGCACCTATGGGTGGAAGCTAGCCCCTGCTAAAGCGACGCATCGAATTTTAACGGCTTTAATTAAACACCGCCGAGCATCGCTTGATGCGCAAAAAGATCTTTATGGGACTGGTTTTTATAGTACGGGGACAGGATATAAGCATCTTTCTAATCATGGTCTAGGAACCACTTATGCTGAAGTGTCGCTTACTAAACAACATGCCTGGTTTTATAAAGCTGGCCACCTGGTAGCGTCAGTCTCTGTAGTTACAGGAAACGTGGCTGAACATAGTGAAACTCCTAAAGGGGTCTATTACGTTGGTTATAAACAAGCCCCCACTACTTTACGTGGCCGTCATACTAACGGTACACCATATGCTTCCCCGGTTAAATACTGGGCTCCCTTTACCGTTGATGGTTGTGGCTTTCATGACGCGAGCTGGCGCCACGATTGGTCGCCTAAAGCTTATTTGACTAATGGCTCTAATGGTTGTGTTAATATCCATCCTGAACAAATGTCAACTATATATCATGCTTTAGAGCCAGGTGAACCCGTCGTAATCTATTAAGAAAAACTGCTAGAAATCAACGATTTAGGGATTCTAGCAGTTTTTTATTTTCAAGACTTTTTCGTCATTTCTTAGTGTAGGGAAAGCGAAATGATAGGATAATCTTTATGGAGTAGCGCTTTTTGATAAAATGAAAGTAGAAGTCAATTAGGTTAAAGGTATCACAATATTAGCGAGGTGACAAAAAAGGTTTAGCGATTGTGATTTCAGCCTTAAAAATATTAAGGCTTACATAATAATTTTATCCGTTGTTTTAGTGTGAATTGCACTAGTTTTGATAGAGAGGATTTTAATTATGCAAAGAATTTTTGAAGTTGATCCGTGGAAGGTTATTACCCATACCCTAGATAAGAAAAATAAACGGCTCCAAGAATCCATGACTTAGTTAATGGTCAAGAATTAGTCTTGGAATAAGGGGCTTTTTATGCAAGCAGTAGTTTTTGATTTAGATGGTGTACTAACGAATACGGCTAAATTTCACTTTGAGGCTTGGAGTCGGTTGGTTGGAACACGAAAAATTGGCAGTCACCTTACCGGCTGAGTTTGAAACGAATTTAAAAGGTATTGGTCGCCTTGAATCCTTGGAACGAATTTTGGAATTTACGGGAATGACGGACAAGTTTACGGAAACAGAAGTCAATGCCATGGCTAATGAGAAGAATGATCATTATGTCCAAGTAATTTCTAAATTAACACAGGATGACATTTTGCCAGTAATTAGCCAATTACTGACAGATTTAAAGGCTCATGAGGTGAAGCTTGTTGTTGCTTCGGCTTCGAAGAACGCACCTTTTATCCTGAAAAATCTTGGCCTATTTGCAACTTTTGATGCTATTGTCGATCCAGCTAAGGTCGCGCATGGTAAGCCTGCGCCAGATATTTTTTAGCTGGTGCGAAGGCTTTAGGTGTTGATCCTCGTCAATGCGTGGGGGTGGAAGATGCCACCGCTGGGGTTCAAGCTATTAAAGCTACGGGGATGGTTGCTATCGCTGTGGGTGATAAAGCCGACTTGATTCAAGCTGATGTGGTAGTACCAGCGACTAACCGCCTTAACTACCCTTTACTTGCGGAAGCCTTCAAGCGTTATCATAAATAAAGATTGAATAATCACTGTGATGAAAGTTGCAGTGATTTTTTGCAGGCTAAATTTTTTGACAAACCACTAAGAAAGCTTTATACCATGGGATGTCAAAGGATTTTGATAGACGGTTTCGGGAATTTTTGCTAGCATGGACCTTGAGCAAGGAGGGAAAGTAAAATGAAAATTGGTCAAAAAATTAAAAATTACCGGACTCAGTTGGATTGGACCCAAGAGACCTTAGCACAAAAAATTAAGGTTTCACGACAAACTATTTCTAATTGGGAAAATGATAAAAGCTATCCTGATATTTACAATATTAAGTTACTTGCGGAAGCTTTTAATCTTGATCCGGCTGAACTCTTTAAGGAGGACTTGGATATCATGACAGAAACAATTAACTACCTTGATATTAAGCAACATCGAGCGTTTACAATTGAAATGGTGGTTGCAATGGTGATTAGCGGGGGACTTTTTCTTATCTCCATGTTAACCACGGGTTCGGTAAGCGATATTTGCTTAGGAGCTGCGGGGATGGCTTGGCTGATGGTAATTTTCTTTACCGTTCAAATGCAAGAAATTAACCGTAAATATCAGCTCAAAACCTTCAAAGACATTAAAGCTTTTAGTGAAGGTAAGATTTCCGAACCACAAAAGTACCAACCACACCGATTGCTTATGGGACTGCAATTTCTTTTAATTTTAAGCGGCCCCTTTATCGGTTTACTACTAGCTTATTTATTCATAGGCTAACTTAAAAAGCCGTCTCTAAACCCGCTAAAGTTTGCTGAGACGACTTTCCTAAACCTTGCTTGACTCTTGGTTCATGCTAAGAGTCTTTTTTATTATAACTTACTTTACAATGACATGCAGTACTTTACAAAAAATTTACAGTGGCTTCTTTTTTTGTATAATGCAAATAAGACGTAAAATGTATAGTTGTTTTGATTAAATAACAATCAGTCATGAAGTAGTTAAAAAGATCAAGAGTAACTGAAGAAATATAATGTTTTAATGCGAAAATTGTTTAAATTACGAGGAGGAATTACAGTGGCAAACATATTTATTGGAAAAATGTCGCAAAAAGGACAAATTGTTATTCCGGTGGCACTTAGAGAAGCTTTAGGTTTAGAAAAAGGGAGTAAAGTATCTTTTGAGCTGAATGGTAGAGAAATTACCAACTGCGTTAGACTGGGCTGACTTAGTAAAGCAAATTCCAGTTGAAGAAGTGGAATTTGATGAGAATGGTCACTATGACCCTAAAAAAGCACCTGATTTTCATGATCGGATGGTCAATGGCTAATGGAATCAATGGATATCTATATTGCTAATGTACCTTTTGATGATGCAAATGATTCCAAAGTCCGCCCTGCTTTGGTAATTAAAGTTGGTCGAAAAAAAGTAATGGTGTTTAAAGTTGCTAATTAGTCAACATGCATATTCTAGAAATTCGTGAAGATATTGACGGAGTCCTACAATTAACCGTTAATAGCCAGGCTAATCTGGAAAAGGCTTATTTTCCACCAAAAAGAAAGTGGTGTTGACAGTATTAGTGGCGCTTCAGAAAGCTAAAAACACCCCCAAATTCTCTTGGAAAAATTTGGGGGTGTTTTGCGCAAATATTAGGCTTTGTGTTGACGGGTGTGTTCTGCGAGGTGAACCAAATTAGTTAAAAAGGCATGTGTATGTGCTTCGTAGTGGTATTTACGCCCTAACTTAACAAGATACCCATTGATGTAATCGACTTCTGTTGGGCGATTTTTAGACATATCTTGGTACATTGAAGGGTAGTGAAGAGGGTTAGCAACCTTACTTACATAGTTAACGGATTCTAATTCTTCTTGGCGGGTATTTATCATTTCAATCCCAGCACGTTCACAAACATCATAGGCTTCGTTAATTAATGCAACAGAAAGCTCATCAGCTTTTGCAAAGGCAGCGTATTCACCCATTGTGATTTCAAAGAGGGTACATAAAGTGTTGACAACGGAGTTAAAGACAACTTTAGCCATTAAAGTTCCTTGGAAGTTAGTGGTTAAAGTAGGGTTAAAGTTAGCCTTTTGAAGTTCGGCCACTACTTTATGAGTCATTTCATCTGGTTGTTCGGTATAATTAGCGAGATTCATCGTCCCCGCCCCAGGTTTACCGATGAAGTCAACTTCTCCTGGGCCATCAAGAACGGTCGCTACTAGGGCGGTTCCAGCTAATAATTTTTCAGGTTTAAAGTAATTGAGTAATTTATCCACGTGACCCATCCCATTCATTGCTGTCAGGACATATTGGTCGGCGGTAAAGAAATGCTTACAACGTTCTAGCATATCAGCAAGTTGCATTTGCTTTAAAAAGAATACTAATACATCCGCGTCAGTATTTTGATATTCTTCAGGATAAAAGACTTTAACGGGAACTAAGTGGCGATTTTCATGATCACGTTTAACATAAACGCCACCTTGTTCCTTCATTTTTTCAACATGTGGTTGCCAAGCATCCACAAATTCTACTTCATTACCAGCTTCTTGTAATAAAACACCATAACGTAAGCCCATTGCTCCGGCTCCAACAACTGTAAATTTCATACGAAAAACCTCCTAAAAAATATTATGTAACAGATTAAAAAAGCGTCCTTTGAACTAACTAATTTCAAAGGACGCTATGAGCGTGGTACCACCTCAATTTACCAGTTTCCTGGCCTCAACCATCTAACAAAACTTAGATGCTCCGTCGATAATGGGACAGTTCCAGTCAAAGCTACTAATTTTATGGTTTCACTCTAACCCAGAAAAGGGATTTTCAATCTTAACGCAACTATCTCTTCACAGCGAACCGAGACTCTCTGAAGCTTAATTAAGATTTACTTTGCTTTTCCATTGGTTTACAAATCTTTTTTTAATTTATAATTAATTTACACCTAATTGTATTAAAAAGCAACTACTTTTTTCAAATTTTTCGGTAAGTATTTTACATTTCAATTTGATAATTACGTGACAGCATTTTAAACGTTCAAATAGATAGCGGGAAAGTTTGAATGTATAATGGTTCCGTGACCTAAAAGGTCACACTACTCCGGAGTAGTAATGCTTATAAGTTGACACGACAGCATATAAGTATTACCGGTGATTAGGAGGTGGAGATGTGCATAGCACACTTTTTGATGTGTTGTGCGCCTACGCACAGTAGCTCTTGTGATTGTCAAAATCATTAAGATTGTGGTGGAGTTCTACTTTCCTAAGAAGTAGAGCTTAAGTAGCGCAACCTATATACATTTAACACTTGCGAGTCGTGCCTCGCTTTTACATAAAAATGGTTGCACTTTTCTCAACTGTATGCTAACATACAGTTGTTAAATGTATGGTTGCAAAACCTAAGTTCAAAAATAATTTTTTAGTTTGTGCTAGTCGTTGTTTTCACAACGACTTTTACATAATTGCTCACTTTTTTCCGAAGGTGGGCTTTTTTGTGCAAAAATCAAAATCTAGGAATAACTTTTTGCACGGTAATTGGTTTAGAAGACATCATGTATAACTTCCAAAACTAAGAAATGGCCGTCTTATTGGATGCCATGACGCGGATGTTAATCAGCGATATGAGTGACAAGTTCATGCCAAAATTCCTCAAGAAGACTAACAATCAAGGATAGTTCAACAGTCAATGATTATACCGCAACCGTTTTCTCAAGTGGTTTAAGTTTGAAAGAAATTTAGTTTGAGACACAACAATAGCCTCCTAAAAAAGAAGGCACACCAAATAATAGTAGAATTAGTTAAACTTTTTTATCAATACAACTAAACTACTATAAATCCTTGTTTTTGAGCCAATGCGATAGCCGCTTGGATATTAGAGTTCCATAGAGACGGACAAAAGTTTTGATAGGTAAATTTTTTAACTAAATTCACAAAACAACTCCTAATGGTACAATGATTATAATCAAAAAAACATTATCTCGAGGGATACAATAAAGCTATATGCAATCCCCAGGGGACTTTACTAAGGGCACATAAGTCGCTCACTCCCTATGGCGTGGAGTGTCGAAGGAATCAATACATTAGCTGTGGTCCAGATGCTGTGTACAACAAAATAGACATTTTTGAAATTCGTATGTGAAAGCTAAAGAAACACACGAAGAATGATAAGTATTACGAAAACCCTCAAACTAGGGAGTTAACGTCAAATTCTAGATTGAACAAGGCAATAGTTAGCGTTGGGAAAAATTAAAAATATAAAAAGTTTTGACTATCTAAATTTGGAGAGGCATTGCTTTAAAAGATGAACGATAGTAAAATTATTAACTGTAAATTTTTATTTAGGGAGGGTAGCTTGTGCTTTCACAAAATAAATCTCCTGGTTATTAGATACTAATCTATAACTTGAATAACTGAAATGGAGAAATTAAAATGGATGAATTAAATATAAAGGGTAAATACATAACCTGGCCAACCCTTGCTATGATGGCTTTTGTCACGGTAATTGGTTTAGAAGACATCATGTACAACTTCCAAAACCAAGGAATGGCCGTCTTGACTTCCTGGGTAATTATGGTCTTCTTCTACGTGATTCCTTATTCCTTGATGGTGGGGCAATTAGGCTCCGTCTTTAATCATGAAGGGGGCGGATTGTCTTCTTGGGTACGAGGAACTGATGGTGAATTTCTCGGTTACTTTACTGCCTGGACCTACTGGGCAGCTTCTATTCCTTACGTTATTGATACAGCGAACTGCTTCCTCGTTGATATCGGCTGGGGGTTAACCGGGACGGACGACTTCGAAGATACTAGTGTAATTTCTACACCCATGTTTACTTTGATTTCCTTTATTTTATTCTTGTTGGTGGTTCTTTTATCCCACAAGTTCAAAAATTCCTTGGAAATCTTATCTGACATCGGGGGGATTGCAATGTTCGGTATGACCATTCTCTTTGTTTTGATGGCCTTTGTCGGCCTGGCTATGAGCGGTGGTCATACAGCTAGTGAATTTTCTTGGAACAGTATTGTTCCTAAATTTGACCTCAAATACTTCTCTACGGTAGGGATGCTGATTTATGCGGTTAACGGTTGTGAATTGGTTGCACCTTATGTAACACGGATGAAACATCCTCAAAGAGAGTTTCCTAAATCTATGATTATGTTAGCCTTGATGACAGTTTTCTTGACTTTTTTTGGCTCGATAGCTTTAGGAATCTATATTGACGCTAATCACATGCCTAATGACTTGAAAATGAATGGTGAATACTATGTCTTTGGTGCTATGGGGGAACAATTTGGAATTGGTAAAAGCCTTGTTTACATTTATGCCTGGTGTTCTTTAGCATATAACGTGGCTTTGATGGCCGTCTTACTGGATGCCATGACGCGGATGTTAATCAGCGATACAGGTGACAAGTTCATGCCAAAATTCCTCAAGAAAACTAACGATCAAGGTTTACCAGTCAATGGTTACGCCTTAACTGTTTTTTTAAGTGGTTTTATTATGATTTTAGGGGTTTTCTTGCCAGAAATGAATGACGTCTTCAACTGGTTATTAAACTTAAACGGGATTATCTCGCCAGCCGTAACTTGTTGGATTTTCTATTCCTTTATGCGGATTCGCGGACGTGATAAGGCCAAATACCCATCTGAATACGTCTTTATCAAAAACGATAAGATTGCTTGGACGGTGGGATTGATTTTGTTGGTAGTTACTGCTATTGCTACAATCCTGGGAATTGCCCCCCAAGATGTTAAGATGCTCTCCAATACCTGGTGGTATGAATTAGTTATTAATATCGTTTCTATCGTGGTCTTAGTTGGGTTAGGTGTGCTCTTGCCATCAATTCGACGGCGAGAAGACCAATATGGTTACGCTTTTGATAAGTACCAATGGCGGGCTATTATTGGGATGATTTTAGGTTCCATCATCATTGATGTTTGGCTAGGTGGGACGAAATTACCTGGGCGTGTTTGGATGATTGTTGTTGAAGCTATTTTAGCTTTAATTATTGTTTGGTTGATCGCTCGTCGTAAGCCCGGTAAACACCCATCTAGAATTGAAATGGATATTTAAAAATATGAAGTCGCCTTGAGCGACTTTTTTAGTAAGATTAATTTCTCACAATATTTATCTTCAAATTTATAATTGTTTTAAAAATATTAAACTTTTTGTCGGAAAAGTACGAAGTTATAGAAAATCGGTTTAAAATCGAAAAAGTAAAATGATTTGATTGAGTAACTGAACCAGGGATATGCAAAAAATATATTAATCGGTTTTATGATGGTCCCGTCTAGGCCTTTAAAGCACCTTTAGTAGCCATTTTTATTAGTACGATGTTAAAAAACAATTTTATGTAACATTTACGGAATGTTGATATATCAGCATTTCTATGCTGGTAACAAAGATTATTTTGAATTCTTGAATATAATTTTCCCAAAATGCTGATTTTAAAGTATTTTTAAAGTGTTACCCACAAAAAGTTTTGACTATCTTTTTAGGAATATTAATTGACTGAGGTTATAAAAAGTTATAAAATTAATTCTAAGTTATAAAAAGTTATAAAAAGAGGAGGACTGTATGAAGAATCCATTTAGTCCAAGTTTCGGGAGTGTGCCTGATAATTTTATTGATCGACAATTATTAGCCCAAGAAACAATTAGAAAAATCCAGGAAGGCGATAAATTGTACCAAACTTCCTTAATTTACGGCCAAAGGGGCTCTGGGAAAACCGCTTTGATGACGGAAATTGCTAAGGCTCTTAGTCAACATGCAGATTGGCTAGTGGTTAATCTTATTTTGGAGAGCGACTTAATTTTGTCGATTTTGAGTCAACTTCAAAATCAAATTAACCAGAAAAACTAACTGCCAAGCTAGATTTGAAAGTTAGTTTTTTAGGACTAGAACTTGGTACCAGTCTTAGTGCCGAAAAACATAGCCTTGATTATCAGGCCATTCTTTTTAACTTACTGCGGGATTTGAAGAAACAGGGTGTTCAGGTTCTGATTACCATTGATGAAATTAAGCGACGCCAGAATTAAGGAAGTTTATTAGTTACTACCAGTTAATGATTCGTGAGGACCTAGCGGTTGCTTTAATGATGGCTGGTTTACCGAAAAATGTTTCTGAGTTGCAAAACGATGATGTCTTAACCTTTTTATTGCGCGCTAATCGTATTGTCTTAAACCCACTGGATTTAATGATTATTAAAGATAGTTACCAAATGCTGTTTAAGCAAGGAAGCTACAAGCTTGAGTTAAAACCCGCACTTTACATGGCCAAACAAACGGCGGGCTTTGCTTATGCCTTTCAATTGTTAGGTTACTTGCTTTGGGATCACTTAGAAACTAGCACTGAAACTACTTTAACTATTGCAACAGTTGATGCCGTTCTCGAGGAATTCCACCAAATACTTTATCGGAATGTTTATCTGCGGATTTATGGTAGTTTGACGGTCAAAGAAAAAGAATACCTGCAGGCTATGGCTCAAATTGGCGGTGACAAAATTAAAAATGCGCAAATTGGTGCGGTGCTTCAAAAGCCAGCTAACTATCTTTCTGTTTACCGACGTAAGTTAATTGACAGCCAAATTATTGTGGCTACCGATTATGGTTATGTATCCTTCCTTTTACCAGCATTTGGAAATTATCTAGAAGAGCAGATGTTACTGGAAAGTTTATAAAAGGGGAAATTTTGAATGATATTTTTCAAAAAAGAGACTTATTTAAAATAGATAGTAGTCCCGGAACATTATAAAATACAATTCGTCAATTAAAAGCATGAATTCCTTGTCAAATAAGGTATTCATGCTCTTTGTTATATTTGACACTAAGTTGGTTAGCCTATCAAATATGGTTTGCAAACAGTATTTTAGATGTATGCTGAAACTAGTAAACTTGATTATAAAAAATCCACGTCGCATGGGGAAATAACGTGGATTAAGGGGAAAGTATTAGTATGAAAAAAGTTTTAATGTTATTAGCTATGCTTTAAAGATACGACAGAAATTTGAAGAAAATATGACGAAAAATTTGGAAGTTAGTTTTTTAATTCTATCTTTCCGAAAAAGGTATATATTTTAGAAAGATTATTAACAACAAAGGAACTCCATTTCCTCTGATACTTTCTCTTATGTTCGCCTTTCTAAAAATAAAATAAGTTATTTGGAAAGCTTAAGCAACAGTGTAAAAGATGACGTATCTCAATATTGACGTATCAGTTGATTTAGCCTAAAATTTGAGTATTAATTTTTTTGCGAGGTTAACTTGTGTTTCACACGATTTTTTCGGCAGCTACTGCCTATCTATCTACTAATATTGATTATTTGGTTCTATTGATGGCCTTCTTCTCCCAAAGTCAATCCCGGTACAAATTTCGAGATGTATTTTTAGGTGATGTTATGGGCTCATTTGTCCTAGTTATGGGATCTTTGACTTTAGGCGTTATTTTACACATCATCCCCGAAGAATGGATTCTCGGATTTTTAGGAATCATTCCCTTTTACTTTGGTTGCAAATTAATCTTGCAAGGGATGTCTGATGATGACCAAGTCCAAGCCGACTTTAGTGGTTTTAAACTTAGTCGCTATGTAGCTTTGATTACCATTACGTCTTGTAGTGCTGATAATATTGGTATTTATACCCCACTATTCGCCTCTATGCAGGTCGCAAGTGAAGTTTACCTGACGCTATTGACCTTTGCAGTGATGTTAGTTCTGGTCTTTTTAACAGCGATTATCTTGTTTCATATTCCAATGATTACAACGATTATTGAAAAGTATGGTCGCTGGGTAAGTGCCATCATTTATCTTGGCCTTGGTAGCTATATCATGTACGAAAGTGGCACTATTAATCATTTATTGCTATTGTTACACTAAAGCTGAATATTTAAGACGTTTCTTGCTTACAAGAGGCGTTTTTTATTTTCCCAAATACTTGATCTAATAATATGGTTGTATAGTTTAAGTGCAAAACGTATAATAGTCCTAGGGTATGATATGAAAAAGGATGTAATAAAAATATGTATACGCAAACTAAGAATAAATCAAAAATTCGAGGAATTGTTATCATCAATCTTTTCTTGGTGATTTTACTAGGGATCTTCATTTTCTTTGGTGTTCAGAGATTTTATCAAGCAAACGAACGTCGGTTACTTCCATAAGATAAAATGTATCTTATGGAATCTACCCGGCAAAAAAATCAGCTGGTTCAAACGACCTTCCAACTAAAAATTGGTGCTGTTACTCGTTTAGCAAATAGTTGGGCAAGCGAGTTACCTCAAGGTAATTATCTTGAGCAACTAAGACAACTTAGCGGTAGCCAAGATTTTGAAAACCTAATTTATGTTAATGCGTCTGGCCATGGTTATACTAGTAATAATCTCGAAGGAGATTATCAACATAAGGATTTCTATCTGCAGGGGATGAAAGGTAAAACTGGAACTACCACTCTCATGACTGAGACAGGGGCCCGCGCAATTGTTTCATATGCTCCTGTGAAACAAGCTGGGGAAATAGTCGGCGTTTTAGCTGGTTTAACCAGCAAAAAGTCAGTGGAAACATTGTTAAAAGAATACATATACGACTTCAAAGCTAATGTTTTTTTATGTGATGAACGTGGAAAAATTCTTTTTTATTCCTCCGAGCATAATTTTGATATGGTCAAAAATATCACCGATACTAATCCTAACCCCGGTAAAGATCGTGACCGAATGATTAAGAAGATGTTAACCACGATGTCTACCCATAAAACTTTAACCATGAAATACTTTGGAACTTCCGGTGTCAATTCCTATATCAGAATGGTACCAGTTAAAGATACGCATTGGACTTTGGTTATGAGTTTTCCATCCGCAGCTGAAAAGAAGCTTCAAGGTCAAGCTAACAAATCCGCTCAAAGTCTGATGACCGTTATTAGTACCTCGCTAATAGCGTATATTAGTTTGATTGTTATTTTTACTTTTACCACGCTACATAGAGAAAGGCGTCTAGCTGAACAGGCCAAGCAACTCGATCATGATGAGATGACGGGATTATTTCACCGCCGGGCCTACGATGAAAATCTCGCACGCATTCCGACCGATGGTAATTATCTCTATTTTGCGATTGATGTCAACGAATTGAAAAGAACCAACGATAACTTGGGACATGCAGCTGGGGATGAGTTACTGATGGGAGCCGCTAAGTGCATGAAAACATGCTTTGCTGGTGGGAAGGTCTACCGCATTGGTGGTGATGAATTTGTCGCTGTGATTAAAGCAACACCGGAATCTGGTAAAATCTTGCGCCAAAGGCTTCATGAACTATGTACAAATTGGCATGGCAAAAAAGTAAAAGAATTGTCAATGTCGGTGGGGTTTGTCAGTTTAGATGAATATCCTGACAAAAAGCCTCAGGAAATCATCGCATTGGCAGATGAGCGTATGTACCTAGAAAAAAGTGCATTTTACCAACAAAGTGGGCATAATCGTCGACGTTAACTTTAGTCAGCATAAAGAAGCTATGGGACGACCGTAGCTTCTTTTTGTTTGCGAATTTTTTTATCAAAAGGCTTGACTTGTAGTTAACTCCAAGTAATATCATAAGTTCATGTAAGAATTTAT
>NZ_BAMI01000024.1 GCF_000615765.1 Ligilactobacillus equi DSM 15833 = JCM 10991
TAAGCTTTTTTTGCGAATTTTCAAATATTACGAACTAGCAAGTCGCGTAAGTAATACATTTTTATGGTTAATATAACGAGATTTGCAATTTTTATATTTCTAAGTAATTCTCACGAAAGGAAACAACCTTGTGTTTAGTTTCGGCGACCTAATAGCGTTTGGAGCGCTTATGCTTGCATTGTTGGCTTATATCGACAATCGCAACAAAAGATGACCACCAAAAAACCGCTCTTAGTAACTTTGGCAGGTTCTTGAGCGGCATTTTTACTGTTTAACAACTTCACTACCGTCTTAAACGGTCTGTCTAGCAAAGGATGATTATAAAATTACAATCGTCCTTTTTCTATTTTTATTATATGTTCTTTTTTACCGAATGCAAACATCTGTTGAATACTGCGAGCCTCCCAGACTACTTTATACGTGGTATCTAGGTATTTATTTGTCGTTTTACCCTTTGAAGTTCCCCTTAAAGTCGGATTTAGTATTCAACTTAGGGGGTTCACTTCATTCCAATTGTATTTTACCACTAGGGGGTCTTTTTTTATCCAATTTCGTCCACTAAAACTTTACATGGTCTATCAACACAAGTCGTACATAAGTAGCCATAAACACAGTTATAGTGACTGTAAGTGTCACGAGACGCTCCACTGAAAATTTTAATTTTAACACTTTTAACATTAACTTGTGTAGTTAAACCCGTCCTGGATTTAGAACTCTGTGGTTCGTCACTATCCTAACAACATCACTTAACTTCATGAAAAGTGTCTTCTATTCATTTAATATCTTAATTGTACCAAGTAACACCTGACTTGAATAGAATGCTATCTTATGTGATGCTTACGTCGTTGCACCATGTTTACGTTATAAACTTTACGATTGTTACTTTGGACATACCTGTAGTCATAACTACTTATATCTGATTATTGAAAAAAAGGCTACAAGGCAAGATAACCACTGTATTTACCCAAGATTTTCCGACCGATAAACGACAAAGCGAATGTTACAAGAATAGCGACTACTCCATTAACAGGATAAATCGCCACCGTGGAATAATTCGAAAGCTTAGATAAAACAGTCATAACTGCTAGGTGTGCAAAATAGATGCCAAATGAATAATCACCTAAAACTTTGAGAACGTTAACACGTACGCTGTTATCAGAATAGATAAACTTGTAGATAAGTATAACAAAGATTGTTCCTGTTAAAATTGAGCTTAGTTTAAGCTGGGTTCCGCAATTAGTTTCCCCTAATTTTAAATACCAGTATCCCTCCAAAATTTGGAAGAATATGGTAACAAACCACATAAAAATTAAGACAGTGTGGTTAATTTCAATTTTAATAAAACCGTTTCCAAGAGCATATCCGAGATAATAGTAAGTGAACCACCCTAAACAAGAAAGTGACATAACAATTGCCAAATATTTATTAACCTCATGCCCTGAAACTAGAGGAATCAACCTCATCAATATTATTTCGATAGGTGAAATGACAAAACCAAGGTATTTAAATTTTGAGCTTATCATCTTATCGATTACAGGCATCAAAATGGTTAACTCACAGTAAACAAAGACATAGTACATAACTGCAGCAGCAGAACCGGTGAATAAGGCTTTCAAAAACTCCTTGGGAATCACCATAGGCTGAGAGGCGTGGTATAGAATCACATATATAATAGTCCAAATGACATATGGAATTATTACCTTTTTGAGTCTTTTTTTTACATTCCACTGATCCACATTAGAAAGCATTCCACTCATGAAAAGGAACAAGCCAACCGCAAAATTCAGAAAGGGGCGACAATAAACTTGCGCCCCCCCCCCGGCGTATTGTGAATAAGCACTACGGCAATAATAGCCAATCCTCTCATCATCTGAATTTTATAACTCTGACTACTACTTAATCGTTTTGTTTTCTCAATTATCATCTATTTCCCTCTATTGTCAACATGTTTAAAGTATTTTTCTACTTGACAGAACCCGCTTCAATTTACCCATGACACGCCTAAGTAGTGTCTTTCTATACAATTGGTAATATTGATTGGATAATGGCATCATTTTATCTATAAAATATTGTAAATCCCCTTTTTCAACAGCTTCCTTAAAGTAAATGTGACTATTAATAGAAATATCTTCTCGAATATCTTGAATTTTTCTCCGCTTTGGTTGAATATCCTCGGAGGCTTCTACGCGTTTTTTAGGACGTTTCATTTCTTCTTTATCACGTTTATATAAGCGATATGGTAATTCTTGATAGAGGTGACGATAACCTGAACTTTGAGACTTGAAAATTGTATCAGCGTCAGTATCATCAAAATTCAAATTTCCGTTTTTAAGTGATTCCTTAATAATTTCATCAATTGCCTCATTCCTAACAATAACAACATTGTTTCCATCACTGTCGTCTGTATATCCAGGTAACCAAGCATCACCTAACACTAAATCAGCTGTTTCATTAAAAACATCATCCGTATAGTCTGACGCAAAGACTCTAAACCAACCTTGTCCCCAGTCTTGTCCTAACAGTTCAGACGTTGGTGAAATTTTTTCAGTGTATTTACCATCAATATAGCCATGAACTTCGATGCCGTAATCGGATGAACGTCTGCCGGGTAATTTTTTTCTGAAATTAATGTATGTCATATTTCCCGGTTTAAATCCTAATTGCCAACCCATAAAATCGGCAAATGTGCTACTCTTTTGATGACCACAAATTAAACCAATCATATATTTGATTCTTTCACCAATAATGGCATCCTTCTTAGAAAGTAATCTTAATGCATAGATGAAACTAGGAATTCCAATTATCGCATATCTACCAGGTGTATTCCTAACAATTTCAAGTACTTCAGACAACTCTACAGGATAATATTTAGTTTTTGCACCGTCTTGAATTTCCTCAATACTTTTAGAAATTTGGTAAGAAAACAACTTGTCAACATCACCTGAGGTCTGCTTAACATGAATAACACCATCAATTAGGTTACGCTCAAATAATTCTTTAAAAATCCATGTTCCTACACCACCAGAACTAGCATTTTTCCGATAATTACCTTCTGCAACATGCCCTACGTAGAGAGATTTGTAATATCCAATTCGTTTATCATAGAAAATACCGTCTAAATTACCATATAATTCTTTAGATATTTCGTCTTCATTAGTTATATCAGTATAATTAGGAGAAATACCGTTAAGAATAGTTGTATTATCAATTTTCTCTTCGTATTCTCCATACTCATTTAACTTAATTTTAGAGTTATTATAGTATGATATAACACCACTAGCCTCATTATATGATTTTAATCTATTGTCAATTTTCTTAATATCCACGTCTATCTCTCCAACTTATATAAATTTTTTCAGCAATGGAATTTTATGTTTTGTAAGTTTATCTACTAACTTTATAGTCTCTGAAAATTCGTATTGTCCACGATATACCACAAAATATAAAATATCCATAATTACTACACTAATTATTAAATTAATTATCAAGGACAGCACTAAACTTGTTTTAATAAATGAGCATATCACAACAGAAAAAACACAGCCTATAATAGTCACAAATACATATAATATTACTTTTTTTAAGTATTTCTTCAAGTGACGTTTTTCAAAAATTGTTGTAAACAAATTATAAAAAATCCAAGGCATCCCTACACATAAAATAGCGAGAACTGTTGACAACATTGCCCCATAGACTCCAAAGAACGGTGTCATTAGTAAGTTTAAAAAAATATTTATCATACTCACAACCAAAGTGCGATAACGATCCTTGTGCCATATGCCACCCGCATCCTTATATGTATTTAATAATTGATTAACTTCTGTAACAAAGAAATAAATTGCCATACATACAACCACGCCAAACGACAATAAATTTTTCCTTCCTACCCATAATTCCATAAATGGTTGGAAAAGAGTCAGCATGCACGCAGCACCAACACCACTTACCCAACTTATTATAAACGTAAACTTTGCCAAATCTTGAACATTTTTTTCTTTAGTTTCAACAATCAAACTATTACCAATTCCTGCTGTAACAGAATTAAACACAATTCCCAAAATTCCAGCAGCTGCTGTTACTATATAAAAATAATTTTGGTACTGCGCTAAAATCGTTAAGCCTAAGAAACTTGAAATGATAATTGTATCTGAAGTAGTCATCGCCACAGAACCCAATCTTGATGTCATCAAATCACGGATTCTTCGGTTGATAATTTTAACTTCCTCTTTATCTAGTGGCGCGCCAGGATTTAAATCAGGATAAAGTTTGTTGGCCGCAATAGCTGTCAATATATTAGTCAAAACCTGACTAGCCAGTGTTACTATAATATATGCATAATAATTTTTAAATTCAACAATCATCCATATTTGAAACGCATACATCACTGTATTGGTAAAAAGAGTTACCTTACTTACGACATCTACTCTTTGATACGCATTTAAAATACTGTTCTTATAAGCAAAAAGCCAATAAGATAAAACAGTCGCTGCCAGATTTAATAAGTACAGAATGTAGATATTCATATCACTAGGAACACTACCATGAATTAAATGTGGTATGAATGGTGTTAAAATAGTACCAGAAACCAAAATAACCAGACCAATTATGCGGTAATACGTACGATAAAGGCGCATCAAAGAACGAATTTGAGCACGATTATTTTCAACGATAGGTTTATACATGCTATAAACCATGGCACTTCCTACTCCAAGTTCAGCCAAATTTAATACTTGAAGAACTGAGGTGAACAAACTATTTAACCCCAGATATTGAATTCCCAAGTAATAAAGCATAACTGTCCGCATTACAAACGGCACAATTAACTGATATACTTTCAGTACCATACCAAAGAATATATTTCTCGCAGCATTTTGCGTACGATTAAATTCCAACGTTTATCACTTCCTCGATAGTTATTTTATCTTAAATTTAAAAAATCATCAGAAATATCCTTAGCGTTTCATTAGGATTTATTCCTATAAATATCTCATCCAATACGTTAACTTTCCAAATTAATACCCCTAACAAAATATCAAAAATCGAACTTGTACTTTATAGTTTTGACATCTATATACTTGTAAATGCTAGTGGTATCCATACTTTAAATTTACTTCATCTCATAAAACCAAAATAATTAAAGTTGTCTTCATCTTATAAATTTTGATTATATGGCTAAACAAAAAACTAAAGTAACAATTGCATGTAAGAGTAATTCTCACACTACAGTGAAAATATTAAACACCTAGCCATATTACAAATGTATCTATTACACAACTATTTTCTGTCTCTTAAAATCTCCTCTAAATAATCAAGTGATGCTTGTTGAAGTTTTTGAAAATCTTTGGTAATTATATTTGAACTTACCCCGCCAAAAGCCTTATCTTGGTTTCCAGTATTCACTAACAGTTCTTCAATACGATTAAACATTTTCTCCATACCTGATTGACTACGTCGAAAAGCTTTAAAATCTTTATTAAATAAAATAGAAAATACACAGCAGTGAAATGAATCTGTAAAAATATAATCAGCATTTTTTATTAAATTAACAAATTCCTTAGGTCCACATGACGAAATATTTTCATCTTCAAAATTTAGAAAATCAATAATTTTAGTTTTTCTACTATTAGCTATCTTATCAATTTCTTTCTGATATTCTGATGTTATATTTCCTAAAAAATATACGAAAATATAACTTCCTTGATTTTTAGAATATTCATTACTGTCCTTAATAAGATTTTCCCATTCATTTTTCGTTAACAATAAAGTCGGATCTAAAACATGTGGCACCTTCTCCCCAGTAACTTGCTCTACTAAACGACATCCACCAGATTCACGACATGATATCTTATTCATCCCTTGTATTCCCTCTATATGTTGCACTTTATCTTCTGCTGGAAAGTCTTCAAAACCAAAACTTGCTGCATACGAAACTCTCTTTTCTTTAGGCAAGAATTGTAAATAATAATATGGTAACTCATAACCGTCATCAAACCATTTATGCCATACTTGATCGCTACCAACTATTCCTAAGCTATATTTACTCCAATCCTCTTCATATACAGATGTATGGTTAATCTGAATAATATTATTAATATTATTTATAGAAAACTGTTTGTTCGCCATATACCTATTCCGCATATTATTTTCAATTAGCATCTGCTTTTTATATTTTTTAATACCTACTAAAGATAACACATTTTTTATGATAATTTTAATATTTTCCTTTACACCAGCTGATGTTTCAATCCGATCCTTTAAATTTGTTACCTCAAAACCATGATTAGTCAACAAATATTGCAGAGCATAATTCTGAAGCCTATTTCCAATATTATAATCATCTTGTATCGTTACAAGTAATATACTTTTCTTTGCTTTCACTTAATAACCTTTCTTCTAGCTCACATTTCAGTCACAAATTCCCAACAAAATAAGAAATATTCATCCTAATATTTTTATTACACATTTTACTATTCTTTTAATTTTGTGTTTGTTGCTGTAGTGTTTACTGGATAAATAGCATCTAACTGCACCTTTTGACTCGTTAATTAGAGAGGTGCGTTGCCCAAAATTACTATACATTCCTTTTATTAAAGAATAACTAGCTATTTCAAACAGCTTAGCCTTTAACATAGATTCCTCTTTCATATTAGGAGAAATATTAATCATTTGTTTTAATGCCTTTCCATAAGAAAATTCATTAGTTTTTGTATCTGTGTATAAATTTTCTATTTTAGTAGTGCTCCCCCCACTTTGAACATATCCATACAAAATTTTCGAAATTTCCTTAATTTTTAAAGTATCCCGTTGCTTATTTATTACCCTATAAAGGAATTCTAAATCTTCACACATATTTAAAGATTCATCAAAAAAAATACTAGATATTACTTTTGGAGAAAAAAATTTATTCCACACTGAGCCATAAACGCTATCATCAAACAAAATCTTGTCTAGAAAATTATTTACGCTTATATTGTGGCTAGTCGTAGAAAAATTATAATTATTTAAAAATTTTTCAATATTATTATCTTGAACTTCTTTAGCTAATACATAAACTATATCAGTATTACAATCGAAAGATTTTTTTACACTAGCAACCAATTCACTACTTACTACATCATCTATGTCACAAAAACCAATAATATCTCCCTTTGCCACTTCTAATCCTACATTCCGTGCATGTGATACACCTGTATGATTTGACAGTACGATTCTTACGTTTATTTTAGAACAATAATTCTGCACTAGTTCAATTGATTTATCCGATGAACCATCGTCAACGATAATTAATTCGAAATCTTTACTAGTTTGAGCTAAAAAACTATCTAAACATCTATTTATATACTTTTCTGCATTATATACAGGAATAATAAATGAAATCATAGTCTGCACTCCTTTAGATAATCTTAGTAGCATCTTTATTTAGTCCCTGATTAAAAAAGATGGCTTCATACCAAAAAATCATCGTAAAATTCATATATGGTGCTCTAATGATATTTTCAGAAATACCAAGAGTTAAAAACATTAATATTACAATCACGTAAACAAAATGTCCTTGTTTCAGTAAATTTCTGACAGATATTAAATACAGTAACATAATTAATGTTAATCCAACTATACCATAATTAAATAGTGCGAAAGAATATCCATTGTCAACAACACCATACCCAAATCTTTGCTTCAAAGCTACATCATTTACTATTTCACCAAAAGATGTAAGATTGAACAACTCATATAAATGACTAGCATTAGATAACCTACCGTTTAATAATCCATTTAGTTCAAATGATATAGAACGAACTACCCCAGTAGACATTGCATAAATCATCGGTAATAATATCGAAATAACTAAGCTAATTAGCAATATATATATTCCATATAATTTTTTATTATAAATTTTATAAAAGATGTATTTCGTAAAAAAATTAGTAGTAACATTAATATTATCAGCAAGAACGTTGCCTTTGACTTAGTAATTTGGTAGCAAGCCTCCTCTACAATTGCTATAACAATACCATCATAGATTGTAATTTTTTCTTCCTTTATACATAAATAAGCAGCTATTAAAAAAAATACTGATTCAGCCATATTATTAGGATGACTAAATCCTAAGCTATACCCCATTACAAATCCAAAGATTCCTTTGGGCACTAGCATATGCCCTATTGGAATTATTGAAAGTAGCGACAACAAAACTATCATCAGCGTTAAAATAAATTTAGTTATAAAGATAGTCCATAGCGCTGTTCTATAATCGGTAGTTCTAATCATTATTGCTGCAAAAATAAGCATTATGTACAGAGACTCTTTTGATGACCAATAAACACTTAAACCAATGATAATAATACCTATTAGCACAATTAATTCTTTAACAGACATTTTCATCATTGTCATAGCTAAGATAGCTAGTACTACACAAAACATTAGTAACATACTATCTATTGTATTAGACATGTGAATATAAGTTAATTCAAAACTATACTTTAAAGTATACATAACATAAAATATTATGCCTATAACTTTAATATAACTAGATTCACGTGAACTGTCACTACTCATGATAATTTCACCTCGTAATTTCATAAAAATATGTTAGTGCTTCTTTGAAAATGAATTGTGCACTCTTTCCCAATTCCAATACCTTTTGAAATAGCCAATAAGCCTTCTAAGTTTAATAATATATCTTAATATAGAATTCGGTATATTCTTTGTTGTTAAAAATAAATATCCTTTTAATGACATGTTCCAATTTGATGAATACCAATGTATAGTTATTGTTTCATTTCTTTCTATAGTGCTCTTTTCGTTTTCTATATAATCATATGGAGAATATGGAGCGAATGTTGAACGAGGATAGATTTTGCCTCTTTAAAAACATTTTTATTTCTCAAATAAATTTTCTTTAAAAGAATAGTATTCACATACTCATCGTCTTCCCAAATTCCTTGGTTATAGAAATCTAATAAATATTTTATAGTTTTGTTTCCTTTTTCAGATCCAATCACTCCCGTACCTATATATTCGCCCAATGCTTCATTTCCAGATTCAAATCCAAAAAAAGACTTATTTATCAGTAACTTATCCATACTTTTTACTACTTCAACATCGGTATCCATATAAATACCACCATAATTATATAGTATCCATAATCTCAGGTAATCAGACATAAATGCCCATAAATTTCTTTTACAACATTCATCAAAAAATTTATTTTTCTTGCGTAACTCATTTATAGGTAAGTTGTTTTCATTCCACTCTATTATTTCATACTCGGGTAAATTCCTTTTCCATGAATTTTTTACCATCATACTTAAAGGACTTAGTTTATTCCCACCTAACCAAATATAATGAACTTTTTTAGGTATCATTACAAGTTACTTCTCCTTTTTCTTAAACTCCCAACCTACTCTTTAAAATCATAATAAATTCTAAAGGCTTAATCATCTTATTTTTTATAAAAAAATTAATTAACTTTGAGCCAATTGGTAATTGAGAATTATCAAATTCATTAAATACATTTTTCAATACTTTATTCTCACAAATTTCTTTAATTTTTTTCTTTTCGTGTAAAATACCATTCTTTTTTCTGTATTTAACTTCTAATTTTATACTATACCTTGCAATGGAAATTAATGTATTATCTAATCGCTCCTTGCAAAAAACTAAAATCCCTATTTTGTCAGTCCTTTTTATTAACTCTTTATACAATTTAACTTGTTGACTAAACCGATCAGGATTATATCTAGTTGTCAAAGTTCCAGCATTATCACAGTAATTATAGCCATTACAGCTGCTCATATAAATTTTTTTTGCCTTACTATAATAATCTATATCAAAAATAATATCTTCACTAATAAATTCTCGTTCAGATGGAAAAATAATATTATTACTATCAATAATACTTTTAGTAAATAGAACTTTCCAAACTGACATTTCTGTATACTTATCATCATTTGGAGATTTTCCGAACATACTAGGTAATAAAATTTTTTTAATACTATCACCCTCAAAAGTATTACCTAAATAGGCATTTTCATGGATTTCCTTAATGTTACTCGAGGAAACTCTAGTAAACCCACCAATGCAGGTATCCGCCATATTTGACACTAAGTCATCATATAATTTTGCCACTACATCGGAATCTATGTAATCATCACTATCGACAAACATTACATATTTACCGGTGGCATACTTTAGACCTGTATTGCGAGCTAGACCTAACCCTTCATTTTGCTTGTGAACCACAATAATTCTGTCATCATCATTTTTATAGGTATCACACATTGCACCACTTCGGTCTGTCGCTCCATCATCAACTAAAATTATCTCAAGATCTTTATAAGTTTGCGAAAGTATACTTTGTACACAACGATTTAAATATTTCTCCACATTATATACTGGAACTATAACACTAATTTTATCCATACTCAATCAACCTCATAAATTTCCTCTAATTTTCTGACAGTACCTCTTATTGAATAACCATTATCATTAATAACTTTAGCAAATCCTTTTCTCTCATTCAAAGCTACTTTACTTTCTGTAATCTTCTTTGCCCACTCAGCAGAAGAATTATTCAAAGACACCAAGTTAGCATTCTTAGTAATTTTAATTTGTTCAGAAATACTAGTTGAAAAATAACATGGCAAGCCTTCAGACTGTGCTTCAATTCCAACAATAGGAAGTCCTTCATATAACGAGGGCATTAAGAATACATCAAATGCGCTATAATAAGCTGCAGTATCCTTCTGTAGTCCGCAAAATATTACCTTGTCAATTAAATTATTTTTTTTAACTAACTCTTTTATACTTTCCTCTAATTCTCCTGTCCCAACTAGCATCAAAACTGCATTACTATTCTTTTTGACTATTTCCTTAAAAATCTTAATGATAAATACATGATTTTTTTGCTCTGAGAATCGTCCAATATGACCAACTACAAACTTACTTTCTGTGAGGTTATATTTATTTCTAATGTACTTCCTTTTTTCTAAATTAAAAGTAAATTGCTCAGAATCAATTCCATTATTTATAATTTCAACGTTATCTTCATATTTTTTACCGAACAACCAATCAGTTGCTTCGTTCGAACATGATAATTTTTTAGTAGAAGTAAGATTTACTAGTGGTTTAAAGATAGAATTAATTACAGGTGAGTATCCATTCCCATTATGACTATGTGTAATCAATTTAAACTTATACTTATTAATAAAGGGAAGGACGTACATTAATTCAGAGGTTGCCCCTGTCTGTAAATGAACATAATCGTATTCACCACCATGCTCCTTATAAAACTTAGAAAGTGCTCTTAATGCCTGAATTGGATTTCTCTTCACACTAGGAACAAAATAAAAATGATTTTCATTATCATAAAATTTGCTAATTTCTTCTTGAAAGACTACTTTATCTGTTCCATGTGCCAAATAATCGTACACATACTTTTGTTTATTTGAAAATCTCGTAGTATTATATATAAATGTTTCAACCCCTCCCATTCGTTCTGTTAATCCAATTATTAAAATTTTCTTCATACTATCCTCACTATTTAAATCTCAACAACCAAGTGTATATATTTTCATAAGGTAAATTAAATTTAAACATTCTTTTCAAGAAACCAACCTTCCATCTGGAACTTAAAAAATCATTTTTTAGGTTACCTAGGTGGAAAATATAAAATGCTAATCCTTTTGGATTAGCTAACTTGACATCTTCTCCTTCATCATAAAAATTAAAATCCGCAAACATCTGTATGTCTTTTATCGTTGGCCTCTGTCCTGTATTTCTTAAACCGCTATATAACTCGTCTGGAGTAAAGTATTCTTTTGACAAAAAATTATTTTTTTTAATCGTCTCAATAAATTGTAAGGCACCTTCTTGAACAGCTCTTACTTTGGTTAATTCACTAGTTGGCTTACCATTTTTCATATACTCATATTCATATCTTTCTGCTACAATTTTATTATCTTTTTGTGAATAATTTTTCACTGACCCACCTTGCTCTAAAAACAACGTTTCAAATAAACCTACAAAGCTACTTCTCTTATCAATCTCGTTAGAATTATTTTTAAAGTCAAACAAATACCCTCGCATATTTAGTGGAACACTCATATTTCTCGTATAATAGTCTGCTATTCCAATATAATAACCGTAGATATTATTTTTTATATTAAGAGTATCAAGCGTCTTTTTCAAGAATCTCTGCATTCCCCCAGACCAACCTATATCAACAATTGCGAATTTGCCAATAACATTTTCCTGCTTTAAATATTGAATTAATTTATCATATTCCAATTTGGAATTATTAATTATATCCTCTTTAAGTTCAGAATACATTTTTCTTAACTCAGATTCATGCTTAATATTATTACGATCAAAAGTAACTTTTACATTAAATTTATACTTATTCAATAAATTTTGATAATCATCAATACACAACCCTACACAATCAAAAATAGATGCTAATGCTATTCTTTTTGAAGGTGACACCATTGTCAGCATGTTATCAAAGCTACAGTCCATCCAAAGCGTTGGTATTCGTAAACTTCTTCGCGACACTTCCAAATAATGAACATCTACATCATTATTTGGATATAGCTTCTGGTATGCTTTCATCATAATATATCCATCTCTTGAAAAGAAATATACTTTTTTTATTTTTTCTTTTTTTAACTGATTATGAATCCATCGAACATATCCCCATAAGAAAGGACCAAATTTTTGATATCCAAAGGTACCATATTCATCAAATTTATTATTCTCTACAGTACTCTTTATAAATTTCTGAAGCATATACTCACTTCTTGTTTTATATTTCTCAGTTTCATAGCCTATTATCACCCTTGGAATATGTACCGCACTAATTCCTGATTTTTTTGCATTTACATAATCAGATTTCCATGAATCACCAATATGAACTGCATTTTTCGGAGAAATATTATTTTCTTCTAAATATAAGTCAAATAAATCTCCCTTCGCTTTCGTCTTTCCTAATTCACATGATACGTAAAGTTTTTCATACTGAGTAATACCATTATTTCTTAATACTTCTTTTAAAAAAGTTGAGGGAAGGTACATATCCGAAATAATATATACTTTTTTATGTTTTTCAATACACTTTCGATATACATTAACCATCATTGGATTGCAAACTAAAACATCCTTTTCAATACTTTGTTCTAAATCAATATATTCTTCTTTTTGATCAGTATTGAAATTATCATAAATATCATTAATTGTCACTTCTGCAGAAGTATTATTACGCGCAATATTTTCTGCATTAATTCTAGCAGAATAAAAGCCTGGCCTCTTTAGCTTATCTTCCATTATCCTAAATACATCAGATGGTTCTTTTACAATTCGTTTCAATAATGTATCAAAAATGTCAAACGATACGTACTCATAGTTATCTATTTTTTTAAATAATTCTTCTTCACTGTCTATCTTACCTATATCCAGTATTTCCTTAATCTTTTTCACTTCTACGCATCCTCATTTACTTTAAGTGATTTTAATCTTAACTTTTTATTATAATAAACAAACTAGTAAGGAACACCTTACTAGTTAGTTCTAGTGTACTCCGAGCTACAACATAGTAACTTATAGGCTATTAAACAAAGAGTTTAGACACTATATTCTCAATTTTCTTGTTGAATATATCATTATTTTCTATAATATTAGAATCTATTCTTTTTACTATGTCGTCATAATTTAAAATACAATTCTTTAATTCTGATACTTCTTCAACAACTATTAAATTTTTATACCGCTCATTAACAGCTTTAGCAAAATCCAACTGATGGTCATTCACATGTTCATGGAATTTGCTTAATCTTGGAACAACTATCGGTGTTTTGCCTTCTTGAAGTGGCATAATAAACGAAGAAGGCCCACCATGAGTTATAACAATTCGGGCCTTCTCCACATATTCTCTCATTTCGTTAAAAGGAAAAAGTTTTTGCCACTGACAATACTTGGGTTCATATGTACTAAAGCCAATCTGTATTATAACTTCTTCTGTTATAATGCCATCACGCTTTAGCTCATCGACTTTCTTTATAAGGCGATTAAACGGCTGCTCATGCGTGCCTACTGTCACAAATATCATTAAAAAATACTCCCTAAATTCTTGGCTTTCGGGTAGACTTTCTTCATTTCTTCCCATTGAACGATAAATTCATCTGTAACTGGGTATACCATCTTTCCTGTTACTGTTGGCTTGTCAATTCGATCAAACACTTCTATGTATATAGTCTTTGCACCAAATAACTTACCTAACCAGAAAAAAGGAACTGCTACCGCTGCACCAGATGAGATAATTAGATCTGGTTTTTCTTTCCGTAAAACTTTCCATGCCAATCTTGTGTTAATTAGGAAAGCTTTTAATGACCTATTTGTTGGGTAGTAACAAGGAATTAACCTTTCCCCTTCTAAGACACTTCGCGCATCTTCCTTATCAAAGGTAACCCAAAAACGGTCATGCTTTTTCCAGAATGGCTTTAGCATATACAAATGTGTTAAATGCCCGCCAGAAGAGCCAACTAAGCATACTTTCATCTTCTTTTTCCTCTCTTAATATGCCCCATTCGGCACAAAAATTACTTTGATTGTCATTAAGATTATTTTTAAATCTAACCAAACACTTGCTTTTTGTATGTATTCCAAGTCTAATTTGACCATTCCTGAAAAACCTGTATTGTTTCTCTCCGTCGCTTGCCATAAACCTGTACAGCCCGGCATTACATACAAGCGTTGCTTGTCATAATCACTGTATTGCTCAACTTCAGCTGGCAAAGGCGGTCTTGGACCCACTAGGCTCATATCCCCCTTTACTACGTTTAGCAATTGGGGCAGCTCATCCAAACTCGTCTTTCTCAGAAATTTCCCCACCCGCGTAATGCGCGGGTCATCTTTCATCTTAAACATCGGTCCTTCGACTTGATTATGCGCCTTGAGTTTTTCCAGTAAATCTTCCGCATTAACCCGCATGGAACGAAATTTATAGATTTTGAATAACTTACCATTTCTTCCCACTCGTGTTTGGGTAAACATAATCGGTCCCCGATCGTCTAACTTAATCAAAATTGCTATAAGCAAGAAAATAACTGACAATGGGATTAACGCTATTAAACTGGCGCAAAAATCAAATAAACGCTTCACACAGCGATAAAAATAGCGCCGATTTATTTTTTCTTGGCTTAAGGTCACCTGCTTGACCTCCATATTTCGTCCCCCAATCCAAACTTTATGTAATACTTCTGTCTAAGCATATGAATATATTTTAGCTTAAATTTAAGTTAAATTCAATAATTATTCTACAAGTTCAATACTTACTGAATCATGCTTTGTTCTGTGATTATACAAAAAAATCTTCTATATACAAAGACCGCTCTCAACTTTTTACATGAAAGCGGTCTTTCTTTATTTATTGATGTACTTTTTGATTTTCAGCAATGACACGGCCATCACGGACTACTTTGTACTTGCCCGTCTTACCCGCATCTAAAGTAAAGGTTATCGACATCGTAGTATTTTTATTGATTCTGAATTGTTGGTAAACATTCTTATAATTATGGTTGGCATCCTCTAAATAAATTTTGATTTCATTCGTCCCGGTGCCATTTTCAACATAGTTAATCGTAATTGGAAATGAAAACGTGGTTTGATCCACAAGCTCTTCTGGGTCGCTGCCCTTTCCATTAGAAACTACAACCCTTAAAGTTGAACCTGCTTGCAACCAAGTTGCAGCACCAGGATTTTGAGCCGTAACCTTCCCGGCTTTTTGCACACTAGCACGCTTGGCAACTTCTAAGTTCAAACCATGCTTCTTAGCGTAGGCTTGAGCTTGAGCCTGAGTTTTCCCCGTCAAATCTTTCAGCAAGGTCGACTCAGACCCGGCACTAACCGTGAAGGTCACCTTAGTTTGCTTAGGAATTACCTTTTTCTTAGGTGAAAGTGTTTGGTCCATGATTAGTCCACGACGATATTCACTAGCATAAACAAATTTGTATTTCACCTTGACGCCTTGCTTTTGCAGTTTCTTAGCCACCATGTCATAGTCTTGATCTAAGTAATCCCCAAATGCACGGGCTTTTTGACCCTTTGAAACATAAAGTACGATAGTTTGCCCCCGCTTGGCTTCTTTGGGGGTGGCTTTTATCACCTTATTTTTCGCAACTTTATCATCATAACGGTACTTAACTTGACTCTTTAAGTTAGCTTGCAATAGTTCACTTTGGGCCTTACTCAGTGTCTGTCCTTGAAGTCGCGGAACCTGAACTTGTCTTGGATAAAAGATTAAAATAGCTCCCAAAACTAGCCCTAAAACCACGATTGCAAATACAACTTTGAGCTTCTTTAGCTGACCTTGTTTTCGGCGGCTAAACTGGGAAGCCTTTTGCAACTGGTTAATCTTTTTGATTTCATCGTTCACATTAGTTAGGACCTTTGTCGCATCGTTTTCATCATCTTGAGGATACCAACGCGGTTCCTTTAGGCGGGTAACCGACAATGCAGTCTGCAAATCCGCCCGCATCTCTTCGATGTCTTTATAACGATCCTTGACATCTTTGGCTGTCGCCTTGAGAATCACATTTTCTAAAGCTTGGGGAATCGAAGCATCTCTTTCACGGACATAAGGCATTTGCTTTTGGAAATGTTGTAAGGCAATCGAAACCGCCGTTTCCCCTTGATAAGGGACTTCACCTGTTAGGAGCTCATACATAATAATCCCTAAAGAATAGATATCTGATTGCTTAGTTATCAGACTCCCACGAGCTTGTTCCGGAGAAATATAGTGAACAGAGCCGAGAACGGTATTCGTTCTAGTTAAGGTTTCATCTGCGACCGCCATGGCAATTCCAAAGTCCGTAATTTTGACCTTTTCATTTTCATCTAAGAGAATGTTTTGAGGCTTTAAATCCCGGTGGACAATCCCATGACGGTGGGCTTCCATGACCGCGGCTAAAATTTGCAGCATAATGGCTTGAACCTTAGTATAAGCCAAGGGTGCGTTTTGACGGATATATTCTTTAAGGTTAGAGCCTTAACGTATTCCATGACTAAATACTGGGTACCACTAACTTCACCAACATCATAAATTTCTACCACGTGTGGATTAGATAATTCTGTCAAGGCCTGCGCTTCACGATAGAAGCGCCGACTGGCAACCTCATCATCACGTAAATCTAAGCGTAAAAACTTAATAGCAACTTGGCGCTTGAGATAGCGGTCTTCTGCGAGATAGACGGTGGCCATCCCCCCTTCACCTAAAGTGCGGAGGATCTGGTAACGGCCATCAATGATTTGTCCAGCACGCATTTACTCCACCTCGCGATCTAAAGCCAATAAAAACACCGTAATGTTATCCCGGCCACCAGCTGGTTAGCTAAGGTAATTAAGGTTTGGCATTTTTCTGTCAACGAATTATCTTGCAAAAGGACTGCCTGTAACTCATCATCACTTACCATATTGGTTAGACCATCACTACAAAGAAGTAAGAGGTCGTCATTTTGACTTGGGAAAGTTTTTTCATCAATTTCCGTTTGCTTGGAAATTCCTAAGCTCCGGGTAATAAGGTTTTTTTGCGGGTGATGTTGAGCTTCACTCGGACTGATTTCCCCCCGCTTTAAGAGTTCATTCACAAAAGAATGATCTTCCGTTAGTTGACTTAATTTCCCCTGGCGCAACAAATAGCCCCGACTGTCGCCGATATTGGCCATGATAAAACTTTTAGGAAAGATTAAGGCACATACTAGGGTCGTCCCCATCCCGCTGAGGTCTTGATAGCTGTGGGCCTTCGCTAAGATTGTCTGGTTTTCCACCATCACTACTGTTTTTAACCAGGCTTCTCCTTCTTGACTGGTCGTAAAAGTGGTTTGTTCAAATTGATAGCCGAGATGGGTAACTGCCATCCCCGAGGCCACTTCACCAGCCTGATGGCCACCGACCCCATCCGCAACGATGGCCAGCTTGATTCCGGCTTGATTTTCAAAATAACCTACGCTGTCTTCGTTATTTTGGCGCACTTGGCCAATATCAGTTTTATAAGCGATTTGCATAAGCCTTACCTCACTTCTTTCTTAGCGTCGCGATAAAGAAACCATCAGAGAGATAATCATCCGGATAAATCGTCAGGCCTAATTCATCGCGGTCTGCTTTAAGTTGGTTTTGCGTTTGAGTTTTGACTTGTTCAAAGTCCGGGTGATCCTTTAAGAAGGCATCAATTACCCCTTGGTTTTCTTGGTTTAAGATCGTACAAGTACTGTAGGTTAGAACTCCGCCTGGTTTTAAGGTTGGGGCAACTTGGTCTAAAATATCCTTTTGGATTTTAGCGAGATTTTCGGAATCTTGCAATTTCTTAGTATACTTGATTTCTGGCTTTCTCCGTAACAGACCAATTCCAGAACAGGGCGCATCAACCAAGATTTTGTCAAAACTAGCTGCCGGGAACTTGTCTTGAACCTTCCGCGCATCTAATTGCAAGGCCTGAACTTGGTCTTGGACCTGGGCGCGCTTGGCGTTGGCCTCGATGAGTTTTACCTTGTGGGCATGAATGTCTAAGGCCGTCACTTGCCCTGTGGTTAAGCTCATGGCAATTTGAGTCGTCTTACCGCCCGGAGCAGCACAAGCATCTAAGACCTGGTCGTCTGCTTGGACTTGCATCGATTCCACCGCTAACATAGCAGATTCATCTTGAACGAAAACTTCCCCCGTCTGAAAAGCCTGGGTGGCGGGAATAAAGCCCCCTTGCGCCCGCAAAGCTAAAGGCGTCACCGGACTAGCTTCGAGTTGGAAGTCTGGCAAAGCCGCTTCCAGAGCGGCCTTCGTAGTAAGCTTCTGGTTAATCCGAATAGCTTGAACTGGAGCTTGATTGATAGTCGCCAAGATACTTTGCGCCTTCTTAGCCCCCACTTGTTTGGTTAGTTCTTGGACCAACCAGACAGGCGTGGAGCTTTGAATACTAAGACGTTTCAGCGGATCTGAAATTTGACTTAGGTCGGCAAGCCCTTGCCGTTCGATGGCATGTAACACCCCAGTGACAAACTTCCGTGTCCCTGCATGACCTTTAACCTTAGCAATTTCAATACTTTCGTTAAAAATTGCGCGGTTAGGGATCTTATCGAGATACTCCATTTGGTAAATGGCGGATAAGAGGAGTTCCTTAACCCAAGGAGCCATCTTTTTAGGATTTTTGACAAAGGCTGTTAGCCAGTATTCCAGGGTCAAACGGTGTTGAATAACCCCGTAGACCAAATTCGTCAACAGATTACTATCTGGTTTAGAAAGCTGTTCTTTTTGAATCGTTTGGTTTAAAGACAAATTGGAATAGGAACCTTGTTGGCTAACCTTTTCAAGGAGTTGGACGGCTAGATAACGTGGTGTGTGCTTAATTTTATTGCTCATCATTAATCACCATTTGGCCAACTGTAAGGCCCTTGCCCATCCCATTAAGGTAGGCGTTAATTGCCATTTTCGCCTTCCCGGCAGGTTGGAGTTCATTGATTTGATAACAAGTGCCTTGCGCCCCGGCTAAGACTAATTTCTTCTTGGTAACTTCAACGACACTACCCGCAGGGAGGTCGGTGGTTTGCGCTAAGACATCCACATTCCAAAGCTTCGTCCGCTTCCCTAAGAAGTCAGCAAAGTAAGCCCCGGGTGCGGGCCGTAAAGCTCGGACTTTCCAGTCAACTTGATCCGCCGTTAAATCCAGATGCAACATCTCTTCTTCCGGCTGGATATTAGGCGAAAAGACCACTTGGCTTTCATCTTGGGCTTGGCCTTGGACCTTACCGGCTAAGAGATTAGGTAAGAGTTCTAAGAGCGTATCCCGCCCCAAAAGACTCATCTTTTGGAAAATCGTCCCGGTATCGTCGTTTTTTTCAATCGGCATTTTGGCTTGGGCTAACATGTCACCCGCATCCATTTTCTTAACCATATAGATGATGGTAACCCCGGTTTCCTTTTCCCCATTCATAATGGCGTATTGCACCGGCGCCCCGCCGCGGTATTTAGGTAAGAGCGAGCCGTGGACATTAATGGCGGCAACTTTCGCGGCTTGAAGCAACTTAGTGGGGAGGAATTGGCCGAAAGCGGCTGTGATAATCAAATCTGGAGCCAGGTCAATTACTCTTTGCATTTCCTCACTGCCCGCCAGTTTTTCGGGTTGGAGTACTTCAATGTCATGCTTTAAAGCTACTTCTTTTACAGGCGAAGGTGTTAAGACCCGCTTGCGGCCGACCGGACGATCCGGCTGGGTCATCACGGCTTGAACTTCGTAACCTGCGGCAATAATGCCTTCTAAAATGGGTGCCGCAAAGGCGGGCGTCCCCATAAATACAACTTTTGTCATAATTTCACGTCCTTAAATAAAATTCAATGGATCCCGGTCAATAACCAGTTTCAATCCTTTTTTTTCTTCTGTTTGGGCTTGGATTAATAGCCCTTTGAGATAATCTTCTAATAATGGTTCGTGCTTATATTTAATCACTAATTGGTAATAGTAACGGTTTTTAATGCGCATAATCGCTTTAGGCGTAGGACCTAAGACTTGCGCTTGCGGACTAAGAATTTTACCTAATTCTCCCGCAATGGTAAACATCTTTTTAGCCGCCGCTGCTTCATTATCGTAGCTGGCCGTAATTTGAATTGTATAATAATAAGGCGGGTAGCCTACCCGGTGGCGGAAACCCATCTCTGTTTGAAAATACCGTTCATAGTCTTGCCCCTTAGCGAGCTGGATGGCGTAGTGTTGGGGGTTATAGGTCTGAATCAGAACTTGACCGGCCTTTTGAGCCCGGCCGGCACGACCAGCCACCTGGGTTAGAAGCTGGAAGGTTCGTTCACTTGCACGGAAATCTGGGAGGTCTAAGGCCGTATCCGCATTTAAAACCCCGACTAAAGTTACATCCGGAAAATCGAGCCCTTTAGCAATCATTTGCGTGCCTAAAAGAATATCGCTTCCTTGTTACCAAAGGCCTGCAAGAGCCGTTCGTGGGCGCCCTTTTTCCGTGTGGTATCGACATCCATGCGAATAATCCGCGCCGTAGGGAGGAGGCCTTGGAGTTGTTCTTCAACTTTTTGAGTCCCCGTACCATAGTAACGAATCTTGCGACTATGACAGGAGTCACAAGTTTGCGGAATTGCTTCTTCATGACCACAATAGTGGCAGCGCATGGAGTGGCTATCCATATGCAAGGTCAAAGAAACATCACAATTAGGACATTTGAGAACGTAGCCACACTCCCGACACATAACAAATGAAGAATACCCCCGGCGATTTAACAAGAGCACTGTTTGTTCACCCTTAATAAGACGGTCCTTGATAGCATTTAACATGGTGTTGGAAATATCCGGAACCGGTGCATACTTTCCTTCATTACGCATATCGATTAGTTCAACTTTTGGTAAAGCTTGACCATTGACCCGCTTAGGTAAGGTTAGCCAAGTGTAGACATTTTTCATCGCCCGCGCGCGGGACTCCAGCTAGGGGTCGCCGAACCCAGTACAACCGGGCAGTGGTGGTACCGCGCCCGCCATAATGCCACATCCCGAGCGTGGTAACGGGGCATTTCGTCTTGCTTGTAACTAGCTTCATGTTCTTCATCCATGATGATAATCCCAATGTTATCTAACGGGGCAAAGATAGCTGAACGCGCACCAATCACCACTCGGGCTTCCTTTCTTTCAATGCGGCGCCATTCGTCATAGCGTTCCCCGGCGGAAAGCCCACTGTGCATAACCGCCACTAAGTCACCAAAACGACCTTTGACCCGGCGCATCATTTGCGGAGTTAAAGAAATTTCCGGCACCAACATGAGCGCTTGACGGCCTTGCTTTAAGGCATAGGCCATCATCTGGAGGTAAACTTCTGTCTTTCCCGAACCCGTAACCCCTTGTAAGAGGAAAGTGCGGTTATCTTTTTGGTCGATGTGGGCCTGAACGGACTTGACTGCGAAATTTTGGTCAGGAGTAAGTTCTAAAGGCTTCGTTGCGGTGATGTTTTTATCAGCATAGGGATCACGGTATTGTTCCACTTGACTTTGCTCAAGCCAGCCCTTCTTCGCCGCAGTACGAAAGTCCGCACTTGTCAAACCACTCGCTGCTTGAGCTGGTTTTTGCAGGTAAAGCTTAGTAGACTCAAGCGTCTTGAGATAGTCGCGCATGGCTAGTTGTTTTGTCGCACGTGGTGACACGGACACTTGGTCTAACTGCTCAGGAGTGAGGAGCAACTTAAAGGCTGGCACCTGCTTTTTGGCAACCTTATCTTTGACGTGATAGATTATTTCAACCTTACCCTGGTGCCGGTAATGGATAATTTGGTTTTGAAACTGGGCTGGGAGCTGAGCCAGGTCAATTTCATCACTTTGACCAAAAAGTGCGTCAATTTGCGGGTCATCTAAAGGTTGGAGCCGTTTGAGCGTTTTGCTGTAGGCAGCTTTGAGAGCATTGGGTAAGAGGACCTGCAAACAACGAATTTTAAAGGCAAAAGTATGGTCTGCTAGCCAGTCGGCCAGTTGGAGACCTTCCTGCGTAATTACAGGTTCCAGGTCCAAGACTTCTTGAACTTCTTTAAGCGTCACCCCCGCTTGCGTCGGTAAGTCTTCCCTAAGGTCAACAATAAAACCTTGGACGTGACGATCACCTTTCCCAAAGCCGACAATCACCCTTTTACCGACGGCCACTTGGTCATGCAGTTGCTTTGGTACTAGGTAAGTATATGGATGGTTGGTCTGCATGGCGGGAACATCAACAATCACTAAGGCATATAACTTGGACATCTAATTCCCCCTTTACCAGCCTTGCCGGGCTTTAATTTCATCGAGAATGGCTTGGGCAATTTGGTGCTTTTGGGCCTTGTTAATCTTGCGAGGTGCTTGCTGAGACGCTAAGAATGTAACTTCATTTTGATCACTATTAAAACCAATATCACTGCGACTCACATCGTTAGCCACTAACAAATCAAGGTTCTTTTTCGCCAGCTTTTTTTGCCCATTTGCGATTAAATCTTGGGTTTCGGCCGCAAAACCGACCAAGAATTGGTGGGTCTTCGCTTGACCGAGACCTTGGAGGATATCAACATTTTTTTTGAGTTCTAAGTGCCAGACATCCTGGTTCTTTTTAATCTTTTGCGACGCGGTTTGCACTGGTAAATAGTCGGCCACCGCCGCCGCCATAATCACCACATCAGCTTGGGCATAGACTTGATTGACCTTGACTTGCATCTCTTGAGCCGTCCGTACGGGCTGAAAGTCTACCCCTGTTGGGGGAGTTAAGTTTGTTGGTCCGGAAATCAAAGTCACGTGCGCGCCACGGGCTTGGGCGATTTGAGCTAAGGCGTAACCCATCTTACCACTGGATTTATTAGTTAAGTAACGAACTGGATCCAGATCTTCTTGGGTACCACCAGCCGTAATAACAATCCGTTTTTCCTGAAGGTCTTGTGATTGAAAACTTTCGTCAATAGCTTGGCTAATTTCTATCGGTTCAGGCATCCGCCCTTTCGCAGCATAACCTTCAGCTAAAAAACCATGCGCGGGTTCTAAGACTCGCTTGCCATCAGCCTTTAGTTGGGCAATGTTGCGTTGGGTCGCAGGATTTTCCCACATATGGTCATTCATCGCTGGTACAACCAGAATTGGACCCGGCGTCGCTAAGAGCGTGGTTGATACAAAATCATCTGCTAAGCCCTGAGCCATTTTGGCGATAATATTAGCCGTAGCGGGGACTACCACCGCTAAGTCTGCCCATTGTGCTAAATGTACGTGAGGAACATATGCTACTTTTTGCAAGGTGAAGTCAGTATAAACATCTTGTTTGGTTAAAACTTGCATGGTATCGACCGTCACATACTTTTGCGCATTTTGGGTCAAGGCGACTCTTACCTGATAACCCTTTTTAATTAAATCACGTGCTAATAAAGGAACCTTGTAGGCGGCAATTCCGCCGGTCACATAGAGGACTATCTTTTTTGTTGTCACGAATACCATCCTTTCTTTTTCAGTCTCAACTCCTATTGTATCAATTTTTAGGGGAATTTAAAACAACTAGCTCAGGGCAAAGAATCCCAACCCTTCTTACAAGGATTGGGATTCAGCTAAATTGATATTTATTAATCTACCGCCAAAATTTTATCTAGCTCATAAGCCAGTTGCCGGCGGTCGGACTCATACTTGTACTTGCGTAGTTTAGGCAAAATATACAAGGCCCGGTTAGGAACTATATAGTACAATTCCGTATAAGGACCAAAATCTCGTCCCCTAAAGAGCTCAAATACACGTGGCGCCGCACAAATAATCTGCGGTGCTTTCGTTTGGAGTTCTGAGAGCTTATTTTGTCGCGGAGAAAAGCTAATAAGTTGGTCATTTTTACCAATAAAATAGCCTTGTAGCTTCGCAACTGATTCATATAAAAGTGGGCTATCATCAGCGATGACAATCCGACAACCTAACTTAAGATGGCGTAAATAATAATTTTGCAAGTTCAGGGCAAAACTCCGACAGACCGGCTTTTGTACGCGGTAATTCAGGCAGTGCTCCAGGTCTTGGCAAATCGCGTGCTTAAGCGGTGGGTAGATATCCATTTTTTCGTTAGCTTCTGTCTCCAGACAACTTTCCAGATGGAAACGGTCTCCGCCCGCTAAAGTTTCAGCATAAAGCTCTAAAATATTCATTTGCAAGCTCACATCTGGTTGCACCTGATATTTTTCCCTCAAGAGCTGATCTAGTGCTTGGTAATTAGGATTCCGTAATAAATAGCCATAAAAGCGGGTAATAATTTCTGGATTATCATCCCCTAAAGACCCATAAAGAGGATTATCCGTTAAGAGATACACGTACAACAAGTAGCAAACCGTCCCCGGACAAAGCACATAACCTGGTTGATGGAAATACTCACTTTGCTGCAAGTCTTTTTGGAAACGCTGGTAAAGTTCATCTTTTTCCAGTGCCAAAAATAGCTGATCAGAAACCTTAATTTCCCTATCATATTACGCCCGCCGTTTACCAATCGCCACTAAGCGTTCAAAGTATTGCCAGTAAGCTTGGTTAGCCATCAAAGAATCAACATCTAAACGTGGGTTGGTTTGGACGATAAACTTCGCAAGTGCCAATTTTTCTTCAGTACGGTAATCAGTATAAATCGGAACCTGAAACTTAATTTCTAACAGGGCAATCAAAAGCCGCAGATTTAACTCCGAACCAGTCAAGCCCTTCTCAGTTAGGACTAAATCATAACTCGCCAAAACTTTATTAGCTTTATGTCGTAGCTTATAGGCCATGGATTGCGAAATGTTGAGCTGCATCTCCATGGCCACCATGGAAATCTTACCTTCATTTTTTAAAAACAGCTGTAAATAGCGCATAAGGTTATCATCATTATAAATCCGCGCACGAATCTCGCACATCTGCGCCGTGGTCATCTTAGCGGTAACTTCCCTGCGCGTCATATCCACCTCTAACCCATAGTGTTCCCGAAGGCCGTTAATTACTTCGATTACTTGGTACTTTCGGATTTTTAAATCCCGAGCCAGTTCCTGATAAGTACGCTTGGCCTTGCGATTTAAAATCTCCACAAGCAATACCCGCCGGTTAGTTACGGGATTTATATAATCATTTAACATACCATCACCTTCCTAAGAATATTGTAATTTGAGTATCAAATTGCCGTAAGAGCACCTCTAAAAATCGTTGATAAACCTCTCACATCATAGCTAAAGTCTGGCTTTTGACCATTCGGATTACAACTGTATTTGGTCCAAGACTGAATTGGTCAAGATATTCCCAAAAATCAGGTGTGACGATAATCAACTGGTTACCTTGCGCCGTTAAAGTCGTCATCGTGGCTTGGTTAGGAACAATCTTGCAAATTTCATAGGCGTCCCCTGATAAAGCCATATCAGACTTCAGCGTTTCATAAATCGTGTGGCCATTTTCTAAAATATTGATGGGACAACGTAAATCTAACTGTTCCATAAAGTAACCTTGTAAGACCATGGCAACCTTGCGCAAATAAACATCTGGCACAGGCGTCGTGAAACTTCGCTTAAAAACTTGCTTAACTAACCGATATAATAACGGGTGTACCTCTTGATCACGTTGGGCAAAGTAAGTTTCAAATTCACGTTCTTCACGGAAAAGATACTGATCAAACAAGTTTTCCCGGTAAATATCAAATAAAAGATGACGCAAGATATCACTGTTGTAAAAGTCAGTCTTAAAAGTGGTTTCTAAATTGGCTTTAAGTCTACGATAATGTGAACTTGAAAAAGCATAATCGTACAATTTTTGACGACTTTCCGCAGTAAATTTACTATGGAAAAACATCGTCTTAGTAATGACCATCACCCCAGCCAAATAATTAATAAAAGTTACTTCGCTATTTAAGCTAAGTTGAGAGAAGTCCACATACTTATTAATTTCATCCCGAATATAGTCACTCAGCCACCACTTTTGGGTACCGATATCCCTTTGAAAAACCGGTGATTCTACTAAAGGATATCCCTTGTGTTCACGGATGATTCCGATGATAACCAACTTTTCAAAATAGCTCCATTGACGCGGATTATCCAATACATTTTGTCGGTCCAAACCACCATTAGCCTGAGTGATCCAGTCATAAATCCAACGGTAATCATGCTTATCATAGTGATAAATTTCCAAACCATACTTGGATTCCAAAATGGCAATTAGCATGCGCATCTTCATTTCATCACCAACAACTATCCCTCTAACAACTTCTAGGCCATAGTTACTGAGCGCTTGCTTAATTTTTTTCATTAAGCGATAACCGGTAGACTGCGAAATCATCAGTTCTTTACTAATTTGCGTCATATTCTTTTTCCGGCGATTCAATAACAATTGCCGTAAACAACGGAAAAATAAAGACGAATTATAAAGCTGCTTCGCAATTTCTTCTACCTTATAATATTCTGTTTGCAGATGTACAACATCATCTTGAACCCCAAAACTTAGCTGATAATTATCGCGTAAATCAGCTAGTATTTCTAATAATTGGTAGCGCTGAATCCCAATATCTTCACAGAGCATATCATAAGAAAACTTTTATTCTACGTTGATTGTTTCAAGGATTAAAACTTCACGTCTAATCATTAATTCGACATAATCACTTAACATAAATTCTACCCCCTACAATCAAAATTCCCCAATACATTGCTAAGTGTTACTCTGTAAGCACAGCTCAACAACCGCATATTTAACTCGGTAAGAATACCTCCTATACTAGGTGCATAGAGCAAATAGTACAGGAGGTATTTTTAACATGGAAGAAAAAAATGAAATCGTACCAGTTAACTTTAAACCTAAGGCATCTAAAAAGTTTATTGGCCCAAAAAGTACACAAAAAGTAGCTGAAATTAGAATTAGAGGAATGCGTATTACATTATTTGATGGTGCAAGTTTAGAATTATCAAGGGAATTACTGAAGGTGGTGAATAACAATGTTGATTAATTATCATGCGCCAAAGCATTTGTACGTAGTATGCGGAAAAACTGACTTACGTAAAGGAATTGATAGCCTTGCGATCCTAGTGTCTGAAAATTATGACCTAGACGTTTTTGAAGACTCATTATTCTTATTTTGTGGAAACAGAAATGACCGTTTCAAAGGTTTATACTGGGACGGTGAAGGTTTTACCCTTCTGTATAAACGCTTTGAAAATGGCCGACTTCAGTGGCCACGAGACAGCCAAGAAACTAAGGAGCTTACTGCTCAACAAATTGACTGGCTTTTAGAAGGCCTAAACCCACTACCTAAAAAGCTAATTCGACCTGCGCCAAGGGGAAGTTTTTACTAATTCCTCTACTATTTGGTGGTCTATTTTGATACAATCGAATATATTAACAGGAAAGGTGGTGAATAACATATGTCAAGTAAAACAGTAAAGGAGCCTCAAACACTTGAAGAAGCCTTAGAGATTATCAAAAGTCTTCTCGAAGACAATGAGCATCTTGAAGAGCAAATCAAGCTGATGCGTGGCCAACGTTTTGGAAAAAAAACGGAAGTCATAAATAAAAATCAGCTAACTTTATTTGATTATGAGGAAAACTCAAGTGATGACAACAAAGTTGTCCAAGAAGCTTACACCGAGACTAAGGTTATTCATCATCGAGCAAAAGTCACACCATCAAATGATAGTTCTAGGCAGAGAATGCTTGATAAACTTAAACAATGTGACATTACTCATAAGCCTGAATCTACAGTATGTTCAGAGTGTGGGGAAGAGATGCAGAAAATTGGTGTAACTCTCTCCTATAGAGAAACCCACATTCAACCAGCCGAGATAGTGTGTCATAATCATTATGAAGAGTCTTATAAATGTAATTCTTGCCATCCTAAAGGTAATGATAAAATCATTCATGGTGGGACTCCGTCCCGACCTTTATTTGCGCACAGCTACATTTCTGGTAGCGTCATGGCAATGATTTTGCATTATAAATATGAATTGGCCTTACCAACCCGTCGGCAGCAGATTATTTGGCGATCCTACGGATTACCGCTTGATACCAAACAAATGTCGTCCGCTATTATTAAGGTTGCGCTCAACTACTTACAGCCTCTATATGACAAGCTTAGAGAATGCATCATGGATGAAAAAGTTATTCATATGGATGAAACACCGTTCAAAGTTCTTGAGGTTGAAGAGAGACAAATGTCATTTTTCTGGGCTCTAAGGACTACCCAAGAGTTTTCAAAGCATGACGTAGCTTACTTTCGATACTCAGATACTAGAGGTTCAAATAATATTGCGGAAATTATTAACAATGACTTCGCGGTTGGTATCATGTGTGACGGACACAGAGCATACAATTCTGACCGGTATCCGAATATAGAATTCGGTACATGCGTAGTGCATATTCGGCGTCCTTTTGTCAATATAATTAAAGCTTTAAAAGGAATGAAAAATTCAAAAGCTAAGGTAGTGGTCCGAATTTTCCGGAGTATCTTTAAAAGTGAACGTAGTTTTCTAAAAAAGCCAGAGAGTGAAAGAACTCCAGAAAATAAATTGCGACATCGCCAGAAATATCAGGGGAAGATAACCATTCTCTACGAGTATTTAAATTCGATAACCGCTGTGGGGGCTTTAAAAAAGGCAATTAACCACGCAAATAAGCAGCGATCACGCTTAGAGGCAATATTCAAGAATCCGTATATGCCACTAACTAATAACCCTGTTGAGCAAGCTATACGACCCTCTACTTTAATTAGGAAAAATAGCTTATTTGCGAAATCAAGAGATGGTGCTGAAGCGAACGCCGTCATGTACACTCTAGTTCAAACGGCTAAACTTAATGGCCTGGATGTATTGAAGTATTTCCAATTTTTAATGCGAAAAGTGCAACTCCGTGAACCACTGGATGTCATGGCATGCTTACCTTGGAGCCGTGAGGCTCAAATGAAGTGTACCCTCGACTGATTTGAAGCCGCCAAACTAAAAAGCGACACAACGCTAAATTTTTTAAAATTAGCTGTTGTGCCGCTATTTGTGTTTCTGTCATATTTTAGGTCCTAACACGTCATTACGCCGTGCTTACGTTACTCTTTATCA
>NZ_BAMI01000023.1 GCF_000615765.1 Ligilactobacillus equi DSM 15833 = JCM 10991
CTCAGCTAATTTGGCTGGGTTTTTTGTCTTCATTTATCAGTTTTTGGGATGAAGTAGTTGATTTAACCGATGATACCAATAGCCCATGGAAATGGTAGTCGCTGCAAAAAGAGCAACGAAAATATAGTGCAGCCAAATTAATTGATGGGCTAGTGAGTAGTCGGTTGGCGCAATTGCGGCAATAAACAAAACTAACCATGCTGCCTGATGCCTTTTAATGATCCGCCTATACTGTTGTTCACGTTCAGTACGCAAATCATTGTTTACCTTAGTCTGTAGCTTAACATCATTTTTCTTCATATCACTCTGCCCCTTTAGTAATAAGTTGATAGGTAATTATATCATCTAACTGTAGGAAACTGTCACTTTCTTTGTGGAAATTGATCAACTCAATCTGCGGGAACATATCAACACTAATTGCGGGAATTGGTCGCCCCGAAATTAAGCCAATTTTGCAGGTAGTCTGTGGAAACTGATCACCACTAAGGACAAAGCCTATTAAATCAACATTTCCAGTTCCATACAAAAAAGGTGTATCTATCTGTGGAAACTGGTCACAAAAAGATACACATTTTTTGATTTTATAAATGCCTTAACGGCGCGGTTTCTAGCGTCCTACTTTTTCCGCTCAAGAACCGTTACGCTCTCGACATGCGTAGTTTGTGGAAACTGGTCAACGGGTAAGATTGGTTGAGTTACCTCGTAGCCATGGTCTTTAAATTGCTGGAGGTCACGGACCAAAGTAGCTGGGTTACATGAAATGTAAACAATCTTTCTTGGTGCCATTTGGGTGGCGGATTCAATTAGACTCTCCGTCAAACCTTTTCTTGGTGGATCTACCATGATAACATCAGGCTTAATACCTTGTGCTTGCCACTTAGCCATCCAGCTTTCCGCATCCCCGACTTCAAATTCCGTATTATGAGCTAGATAGTTGCGCTTAGCATTTTCCTTGGCATCCTTGATAGCTTGCGGAACGATTTCCACCCCATAAACCTTCTTCGCATGCTTGGCCATATTTAAGGAAATCGTCCCAATACCACAATAAGCATCGATAACGGTTTCGTTACCTGTAAGACCAGCACGCTTGATAGCTTCATTATAAAGTTTTTCAGTTTGAACCGGATTAACTTGGTAGAAAGATTGAGCTCCAATTTCAAAAGATAAACCATTCAAAGTATCGGTGATAGTTTCTTTACCAGCTAAAAGTCTCGTTTCCTGACCCAAAATAACATTGGTTTTCTTATCATTAATATTATGCAAAACAGAAACTACATCTGGACATTGCTCTTGAATTTTTTGCGCAATTTCCTTAGCTTGGCGGAGGTCCTTAGTTCGAGTAACTAAAACAACCATGACTTCCTTAGAGTAGTATCCTCGCCGTACTAAGATATGACGGATAACACCGTTGTGATGTTCTTCATTGTAAGCCGGGGTACGGTAAAAACGCAGGATGTCTCTCACGGCAAGAAGAATTTCATCGATACGTTTATCTTGAATCATGAAGTTTTCCAACGGTAAGAAATCATGACTATTTTGCTTAAAAAAACCAATTTCTAACTGACCACGAACTTGTCGCACTGGTACTTGAGCCTTGTTACGATAGCCATATGGCGGTTCCATTCCTAAGGTTTGGTCCACGGATAGATCCAAATGAGCCTTTTTTAAAAGATCTTGAATTAACTTTTGCTTGAATTGTAATTGAGCCCCATATTTAAGATGCCCTAAAGGTGCAATCCCTGTTTGCATGTATTTTTGCTTAGGATTTTCCACACGGTCAGGGCTCTTTTTGAGATAGGCTAAAACCCGCGCATAACCAAAATTTTTGGTAGTTTTAGTCACCTTCACCATGACCTTTTCACCCGGTAAGGTATCGGCAATAAAGAGCGGATAATTATCCACTTTAGCCACGCCCATGGCTTGGTATGAAAGGTCAATAATTTCAACCTCTAATTCTTCTTTATTTCTAACGGGTGCATTAATTTTTGCCATATAATTCCTTTCACAAAAAGACGGGCGATTAGGCCCGCCTTTTTTAATCTTTGTTTTCTTGTTCCTTGAGCATTTCGTCAACACTTTTGACGAAGAGCTCCTTAGCATCGTGTTGGATTTGTTCTTCTTGTTGGGACATGGCATCATCAGCAATCATATCCGTATTAGCGAAGATTTCCAAGTGTTGCTTGAGATCGACGAAGGTCATAGGGGTATCACCACCATATTCCCCGTCGATATTAATCATCATTTCTTCATCTGCCTTGGTTTGAACAACTACCTTATTAGACTTAACATATAAAATTCGGTCGTCATCGATATGTTTTCCGTTTAAAACTTTGGTAATCAATTGCATGATATTGACTAAATTGCTAGTTTTCACCAAAATCAAGGTAAACTTCCCATCATCCAAGGAAGCATCCGGCACAATTTGTTCAAAACCTCCAATCGAATTGGTCAAAGCTAAGAAAAACATCGACGCTTTGCCATCGTAAACTCCATCATCATATTCTACGTGCAGGTCAATTGGCTTGATTTGGGGAAGTAATTCCGCCCCTTTAACCAAGTAAGCCAAGTAACCGAACAAGGATTTGAGTTCCGATGGTACGCGGTAAGTCACTTCAGATAAGACCCCACCAGCAGCAATGTTAACGAAATAATGTTCGTTAGCCTTCCCAATATCCATCTTAATGGTCTTACCATTAGCAATCACCTTAGCAGCTTCTAATGGACTTTCTCGTGGAATTTTTAAAGCTCGAGCATAATCATTGGTAGTCCCAGCGGGTAAAATGCCCAATTTAGGTGGATTTTCCAAGGGAGCAATCCCATTGACCACTTCGTTAATTGTACCATCTCCGCCAGCCGCAATAATAACTTCAAAACCATCTTCAGCTGCACGACGAGCTTCATTTTGGGCAGAATTTTCTTCCGCTGTCGTTGCGAAGGCACTTGTTTCGTAACCTGCTTTTTCTAAAACATCTAAAATATGCACCAGGTCGTTTTTCATTGCTTCACGCCCGGAGGTTGGATTATAAATAATCCGACAACGTTTTCTCATCATTATTTCCTCTCGTAATTAAAAGGCCAAGGAACTCCTCGGCCTTTTAATTATCTTTCATTCAGACTAGCCATTAAGAGTTGGTTCACAACTTTAGGGTTAGCTTGACCACGAGTTTGTTTCATGATTTGACCAACCAAGAAACCAACTGCCCGGTCTTTACCATTCTTAAAGTCTTCAATTGATTGGGCATTGTTGTCCAAAATTTCATCAATAATTGGTTGTAATTTAGCTGGGTCAGACAATTGTACCATGCCTTTAGCTTCCACATAAGCTTTTGGATCGGTGTCATTCTTAATGATTTCTTGGAAAACCTTCTTGGCAATCTTGGATGAGATCGTACCATCCGTAATTAACGTAATCATTTGGGCTAAGTGTTGTGGTGTCAAGGCCGTATCAGCTAATTCCAATTTTTCGGCATTCAAATAGGCATTCACTTCCACCATCAACCAGTTCGCAGCTAACTTAGGATCAGCCCCTGCCGCAACGGTCGCATCATAGAAGTTAGACATTTCTGGGGTTTGAGTCAAGACACCTGCATCGTAAGCTGGTAAGCCCCATTCTGTGGTATAACGTTCCCGGCGCTTGTCAGGCATTTCTGGAATTTCCGTCTTGACGCGTTCAATCCATTCATCATCAATATGAATTGGTGGCAAATCAGGTTCTGGGAAGTAACGGTAATCACTCTTGCCTTCTTTAACCCGCATTAATTCCGTCTTACCTGTAGCTTCGTCAAAACGACGAGTTTCTTGGTAAATACGACCGCCAGCCATGATAACTTCGGCCTGACGTTTAGCTTCGTATTCAAGCCCCTTACGTACGTGCTCAAAGGAGTTTAAATTCTTCATTTCCGTCTTAGTTCCGAAGTCCTTAGATCCAATCGGACGCACTGAAATGTTCACGTCCACCCGCATAGAACCTTCTTCCATCTTCACATCAGAAACTCCTGCGAATTGGATAATTTGACGTAAACGCGTCAAGTAGGCATATGCTTCATCTGGAGAAGCAATATCAGGCTTAGACACAATTTCAATCAAAGGTGTCCCTTGCCGATTTAAGTCGACGTAAGAATAACCATTAGGATTGTGGGTGTTTTTCCCAGCATCTTCTTCAACGTGCATTTCTTCAATCCCAATTTTCTTTTTAGAACCGTCTTCCAGTTCAATTTCTAGCCAACCATCAGTCCCAATCGGGGTTTGGGCTTGCGTAATTTGGTAAGCCTTTGGGTTATCTGGGTAGAAGTAATTCTTGCGGTCAAAGTGAATATCTTGGGTGATATTACTATGCAAGGCTAAAGCCGCCCGCATTCCCAATTCTAGGGCACCCTTGTTAACTTGTGGTAAAACCCCAGGGTAACCCCAATCAATCACGTTAGTATTGGTATTTTGTTCAGCCCCGTATTGCACTGGTGCTGGTGAGTAAGCTTTTGAGTTGGTTTTCATTTCAATGTGAACTTCCAACCCGATTGTTGTTTCAAAGTTCATGTTATGCAAAACCTCCTGGAATCTTAGTGAAGTCTGTGGCTTGTTCGAAGGCAAAACCTGCTTGGTACATGCGAGCTTCTTCGAAGTGAGGCGCAATTAATTGTAACCCAACTGGTAAGCCATTAGCAAAGCCAGCTGGTAACTCATCCCTGGTAAACCAGCTAAATTCACTGGAATCGTTAAGATATCGTTGGCATACATTACCACAGGGTCAGTTTCTTCGCCTAAACCAAAGGCCGGTGTTGGCGCCGTAGGTCCCATGATTAAATCATACTTTTCAAAGATACGGGCAAAGTCTTGACAGATTAAAGTCCGCACTTGGCCAGCCTTTTTGAAGTAAGCGTCATAAGTTCCGGCAGATAAGGAGAAGGTCCCTAACATAATCCGACGTTTAACTTCATCCCCAAAACCTTGAGAACGGGACTTCACGTAAACATCTTCCAAATTCTTAACATCGTCAGCACGGTAACCGTAACGAATCCCGTCGAAACGTTGTAAGTTTGAAGATGCTTCAGAAGAAGCCATAATATAGTAAACCGGCAAACCATACTTGCTGTAAGGTAAGGAAACTTCTTCCACGATAGCACCTAACTCTTCAAACTTCTTAGCAGCAGCTAGGATGGCGTCTTTCACTTCGGCTTGAACCCCTTCACCTAAGAATTCCTTTGGTAAAGCAATCTTCATACCTTTAACACCCTTGTCTAAATCCTTACTAAAGTCAGGGACTTGCTTAGGGGAGGAAGTAAAATCACGACTGTCGTGGCCAGAAATGGCATTCAAGACCAAAGCATTATCCTTAACGGTCCGCGTCATTGGTCCGATTTGGTCCATACTAGAAGCAAAAGCGATCAAACCAAAACGTGATACCCGCCCGTAAGTAGCTTAACCCCGACAATCCCGTTGTAGGCAGCTGGTTGGCGAATGGAGCCACCAGTATCAGAACCTAAGGAAGCCACCACTTGACCAGATGCCACGGCAGCAGCGGAACCACCGGAAGAACCACCTGGGACCTTAGTTTGATCCCAAGCATTCTTAGTTTGCTTGAAAGCGGACGTTTCAGTCGAACCACCCATGGCGAATTCATCCATATTTAACTTCCCAACTGTAATCACATCTTGGGCATTTAACTTATCCATTACCGTCGCATTGTAAATAGGGTTGAAGTTTGCCAACATCTTACTTGCAGCAGTCGTAGTTAAACCTTCCGTCACAATGTTATCCTTGATTCCCATGGGAATCCCAGCTAAAACATTATTAACATCAATGCCATCTTGATCTAATTGACGTGCCTTAGCTAAAGCTTTGTCTTCATTTAAAGCTAAGAAAGCTTCAACTTTTTCATCACGTTCTTTAATTGTCGCAAAAGTTTGCTTAGTTAATTCTTCAACAGAGAAGTCCTTATTAACCAAACCTTGGTGCAAACTAGTTAAATCCTCACTAAAATAGTTGACCATGCTTAGCCTTCCTCACTTTCATCAATAATTGCCGGTACCTTAATGTAGCCGTCTTCTTGTTCGGGTACGTTTTGCATCAAGACATCGCGATCCATACCTGGCTTGGCCACATCTTCACGCATAACATTGATGGCGTCTGTCACCGTGCTGGTCATCTTCACGCCTTCGGTATCAACTTCCTGTAATTCTTGCACCATGTTAATGATTTCATCCATTTGACCAGTGAACATTTCTAATTCTTGGTCGCTAAATTCCAATTTAGCCAAGGAAGCCACGTGCTTGACTTCATTTGCAGTAATTGCCATGTTATCCGTCCTTTATTTTTAGATTCTTTATAATTTTAACATATCTTGTCAATAATTTTAATAGCTAGAAAAGACATGCATGTAGTAAGCATCATCACCACTATCCTTGGAGACTAAAGCTTGCATGTCACCATCGGAACCCAAGATTGTAATTTCTACTGGAATATCACTTGGCAGGTAAGTTTTAGCCGCCTTAGTGACATATTGCGCAAAACTGTTAATTTCTGTTTCACTGTAGAATTGGGTGGTAATCTTAATTTTCATCCCTTGCAAGTTAGAACCCTTGTATTGCACTTGAGCCGTCACCCCAGCTAAATTAGGGAAGAAACCCTGAATCCGCTTCTTGAAAGAATTAAAAGCTGCTTCATCGTTGCTGTTAGGTGATTCATCATCTGATGCTGTTGGGAAGACATACGTTGCTAAATCTGTGTTATTCCAAGAAGAAATTTGGTCTCCACTCTTAACCACAGTGTAAGCATAAAAAGCGCCTCCCGCTAAGCTGTCATTTTCAGCTTGTTGGTACATGGCAATCACAATTGGCACATTATCGGGTACTTTTTCGGTGCTACGCAATCTTTCAAGCACCGCTTGGGCAGCCTTCTTCCCCTGGGCAACCATTTCTTCTTTCGAAATCGTAGAAGTATAAGTAGCTCCGTATTCTTCCTTTTGGTAGTAATCCTTACGATTCATCCCAATCCCAATGGTCATCCCTGCGAGACTTAACTTGCCGTCTCCGTCTTCTTTCATGTAATCTTGTTCTTCAATTTGTTGAACATACATGGGGTTTCGGGTATTCGGATCAGTCTTACCATTATCCACTGGGTTTAGACCAATCTTATTAGACTTAGACTTGCGGGAAAGCAACTTTTGTACGGTTGATTTCGATAAGATTTGCCCTTCTTGGAAAACATAAGATTTGGTGGAAAAAACATTTTTAGAAATTTCTGTCAAACCACTTTCAAAACTTTTCAAATTGTATAAATTATCTGAATTTTGAGCAATACCGACTCCCCGAGATTTGTTAGTCCGATAGCGACCATTAACAATGACCCCTGCGTAATTATCACCACTAGTCGACCCAGTAGTTTGGTAACCACTATTAGAATCTTTTTCTGTCGTTGTGTTAGTCGTCCCCCCAGAGCCTAAATTACCACAGGCAGTCAGTAGTAAAACACTCAACCCAACCACAACTAGGCTTTTAAGTTTCTTTGATTTTCTCAATTTTTTGCCTCCATTAATTCTGTTAAGGTACTATCGTTCCATACCTCAACACCCAATTCTTGGGCTTTGGTTAATTTTGATCCAGCCTTTTCTCCGGCAATCAACACGTCAGTTTTCTTAGATACAGACCCTGTCACCTTGGCACCATGGGCTTCCAACCACGTCTTAGCTTCGGAGCGCTTGAAGTTAGCAAAAGTCCCCGTCAAAACAATGGTTTTACCATTAACTGGACTATCCGCATTTAAGGTAGCTAGTTGTGCTTCATCTAAGCCTTGGTAATCCATGTTGAGACCAGCCTGTTTAAGTTTTACAATAATTGCTTGCACATCTTCATTAGCGAAATAAGTCACCACGCTTTGAGCAATAACTTCCCCTAAACCTTCAACTTGCGCAATTTCTTCTGGCTGAGCAAGCATTAATTGGTCCATCGACTTAAACTTTTGGGCCAATAAGAGACCGGCTTTAGAGCCGACGTGGCGGATTCCCAGGCCAAAAATTAATCTTTCAATAGAATTATGCCGACTATTATCAATAGCTGTCAATAGCTTAGTAATTGATTTTTCTTTAAACTTATCCATACCTTCTAAATCGCTGGCTTGTAAGTAGTAGAGGTCGGCCACATCTTGAATTAGATGAGCAGAGAAAAGACGGTCAATAATCTTAGGTCCCAAACCATCAATATTCATGGCATTTCGACTCGCAAAGTGGGCTAAAGATTCCTTAACTAGCGCCGGACAGTGAGGATTCAAGCAACGTAAGGCAACTTCACCATCTAAATGAACTAGCTCAGAACCACATTCCGGACAAACCGTAGGAATAGCATAAACTTCACTATCAGCTGGACGTTTATCTAAGACTACCATGGAAATTTCTGGGATAATATCGCCAGCCTTGTGAAGCTTGACCGTATCACCTAGGCGAATATCTTTTTGTTGAAGATAGTCTGGATTATGAAGAGAAGCCCGTGCTACCGTAGTCCCAGCTAAAGTTACCGGATCCATAACTGCCGTTGGAGTTACTACTCCCGTACGCCCTACTGTCCACTCAATATCTCTGACAACTGTTTCTTCCTCATCAGGTGGAAACTTGTAAGCAATGGCCCAGCGCGGTACCTTGACTGTATTACCCACAATTTTTTGCGTAGTTAAGTCATTGGCCTTAAGCACAATCCCGTCAATTTCATAAGCCAATTCTTGCCTTTGATCGTGGTATTGGTCGATGTAGGCATCAATTTCAGCTTGGCTGGTGGCCAGGTGGGCGTGTTCATCCACTTTCAACCCCCAAGCTTGCATTTGTTTTAAGGCTTGAGCTTGAGTTGTGATGCCAAACTTTTCCGGTTCCATGACATAGTATAAGAATACGCTAAGGTTTCTTTGAGCCGTAATCTTAGAATCTAATTGCCGTAAAGAACCCGCGGCCGCGTTCCGAGGATTAGCAAAGACCGGCAAGCCTTCTTGTTCACGAGCTTGGTTCAATTTCACAAAAGAATCCTTTGGCATATAACATTCCCCACGAACTTCGACCGACACGGGTTCCTTCAAAGTCAAAGGAATAGCCTTGATGGTTTTGAGATTTTCAGTGATATCTTCACCTATTAAACCATTTCCCCGCGTTGAGCCCTTGATAAATTTACCCTTTTCATAAGTCAAGGAAATAGCCAAACCATCGATTTTTAATTCACAATTGTAAGCCAAATCTTGACCGACATTTTCCGCTAACTTTTGGGTAAATTCTGCCAATTCTGCCTTGGAGAAAACATCCCCTAAAGATAACATAGGAATTTCATGGTCGACCTTAGCAAAGCCATCTAAAACCTTGCCTCCCACACGGTTAGTAGGAGAGTCGGCTTGTTTTAAGTCAGGATAATCAGCTTCTAGTTTGAGTAACTTGGCATAGGCTTCATCATAAACATAATCTTCCACCGTTGGTTGGTCGTTTACATAGTATTCCTGACTCCAGGTGTTAAGTTTGCTGATTAAAGCCTGCATTTCTTGCCGTACTTGTGCTTCCATCTTATTTCCTTTCTAAACTCGTTCAATCGGTGCGTAAGCCGCTAAGAGTCGCTTGATACCTTGTTCCTTAAAGGCCACGTCTAATTCAACATCCTTACCGCCAGAAACCTTGACAATCGTTCCTAAGCCCCACTTTTTATGCATAACTTTAGTACCGACCGTCCAAGCTTGGTCATTATTAGCTTGGTTAGCACTGGGACCAGAAGTCACTGGTACTTTCGGTTGGGTATTTTGGCGCTTTTGGGCCATTCTTTCCGCAAAAGAAAGACTACGACCTTGCTTGAAACTCGGTACATTGGCTCTTTGTTGGCGACTGGCATCCAGACGAGCTCCAAAGCTGGAAACCCGATTCGAAATAGCCTCTTCAAAACCCGCATTATCACTCTTGATTAAGTCTTGGTCAATTTCTTGAATAAAGCGGGATTCAGGATTGGTTTGGCTACGACCATATAACATGCGGCTAAAGGCGTTGGTCAGGTAGAGCTCTTCCATAGCCCGGGTAATTCCCACGTAAGCCAAGCGCCGCTCTTCTTCCAGTTCGTTTTCATCGACGCTGGCCCGTGACAATGGGAAAATTCCTTCTTCCATCCCCATCAAAAAGACAACAGGAAATTCCAACCCTTTGGCAGCATGTAAGGTCATCAGGGTTACCTCGTTTGGTTCTTCTTCGACTTGGTCTTGGTCGGAAACTAAAGCTAAGTCTGCCAAGAAGTCCGTCAAAGGAACACTATCTTCCTCAGCCGGTTGCCAAGTCTTGTCGAATTGTTGGGTAACAGTCATAAATTCATCTAAGTTTTCCAAGCGACTTTCATCTTCAGGTTTCTTAGATTCCACTAAGCTTTGACGGTAACCAGACCACTCCAAAGCTTTTTGGGTAATTTCTGTAATGGAAACCCCAGAGTTGGTCAAGGCGTGTAGTTGCATAATTAGCTTGGCAAAGTTTTCTAAGGCACCGGCAGCCTTGCCACGGATATCAGCCATCATCACATCTTGAGCCGCTTCTAGCAAGGACAGCCCGTACATATTAGCGTAATTTTGTAACTTGGCTAAAGACGTCGCCCCAATCCCACGTTTAGGTTCGTTTACCACTCGTTCAAAGGAAATCGAATCGCGAGGATTAGCGGCTAAACGGAGATATGCCAAGATGTCCATGATTTCTTTTCGTTCGTAGAAACGATGCGCCCCGATTAACTTGTAAGGGATATTAGCCTTAATCAAGGCTTCTTCAATTGTCCGCGATTGGGCATTGGTCCGATACAAGATGGCAATATCACCATAGTTTTTACCCTCGTTTTCTTGTTCTTTGATTTGTTTCAACACATAGTAGGCTTCGTCATTGGCGCTTTGACCACGATAATAGTGAATCTTAGCCCCTTGAGCATTTTCCGTCCACAAAGTTTTATCACGGCGATTTTGGTTATTTTCAATCACCGCATTAGCCGCAGCCAAGATAGTCTTAGTAGAACGGTAATTTTGTTCCAGCTTAATCACCGCTGCATCAGGGTAGTCTTTTTCAAAGTTCAAGATATTTTCCATGTTGCTCCCCGCCAACCGTAGATACTTTGGTCAGCGTCCCCCACAACACATAAGTTACGGTAACCTTGGGCAAGCATCTTCACTAATTGGTATTGAGCTTCGTTGGTATCTTGGTATTCATCGACGTGAATATAGTGGAACTTTCTTTGATAGAAATCCAAGACTTCTGGATTTTGGTGGAAGAGTTTAGTAGTTTCCATAATCAAATCATCAAAGTCCATGGCTTGGTTTTCTAATAATTTAGCTTGATACAAAGCATAAGCCTTGGCGACATTTTGTTCAAAAGGTGAATTGGAACTGGCCACATAATCTTCAGGCGCAATCAATTCATTTTTAGCATTGGAAATCGCACTTAATAGACTGCGAGAATCAAATTGCTTTGGGTCAATGTTCAATTCTTCCAAAACGTGCTTCATCAAGGTCTTTTGTTCACTAGTTCCGACAATGTTGAAGTTCTTGGACCGTCCCAATTTATCAATATCCCGACGTAAGATACGCACACACAAAGCGTGGAAAGTTGACACCCAAATTTCTTGAGAACTTTCGTCTTGAATCAAGTTATCAATTCTTTCCCGCATTTCTTTGGCGGCCTTGTTAGTAAAGGTAATGGCTAAAATATTCCAGGGACGTACATCTTCATTTTCTAATAAGTAAGCAATCCGGTGAGTTAAAACCCGCGTCTTCCCACTCCCGGCACCGGCCATCACTAAGAGTGGCCCTTGAGTGGTTACCACTGCCTCTGCTTGTTTATCATTCATTCCCGCTAATAAGTCTCTTGTCACCATTCTTCCGTCCTTTCTAAGTAATCTTTTTTATTATACCAAAGATTTCTCCCTTCTTGCTGGAATTTGAATCTTTTACCAATAATTTTGACACAAAAATGGCCGCCCTTATTAGGACGACCGTGAATAAAAATTAAATTAAGTGCACACCCTTGTCAACATAGATTGTGTCCCCCACAACCCCGGTTGCTAAATCACTCATTAAAAAGGCGCAAGCGCCCCCAACTTCTAATTGAGTTACGGAGTGACCATCAACAGTTCTTTCTTCTGACATGTTTAAAAGATCGCTATGCCCCTTGATTCCTGTCACAGCTAAAGTCTTGATAGCACCGGCAGAAATAGCGTTCACGCGCACACCAAACTTAGCCATATCACGCGCTAAGTAACGCACGGAAGCTTCCAAGGAGGCCTTGGCAACCCCCATCATGTTGTAGTTAGGGATTGCTCTTTCAGAACCAAAGTAACTCAAAGTTACAATACTTGCAGGATTTTTCAATAATTCTAACTCTGCAGCATATTTAGAAACAGCAATCAAAGAGTAAGCTGAAATATCTTGTGCCATCGCATAAGCATCACGATTAACATCCATAATGTCACCCTCTAATGCTTCCTTAGGCGCAAAGGCAATCGCGTGAACTAAACCATCCACTTGACCAAAACGTTCCTTAACAGTTGTGAAAGCAGCTTCGATGCTAGCATCACTTGCCACATCACATTCTACTAAGCTATTTTCATCATCAATCAGTTTGCCTAAACTCTTTTTAAGCCGTTCATTTTGGTAAGTAAAAACCAAGTTTGCCCCTTGGTCTAACATTTGTTGGGCGCACCCCCAAGCGATTGAACGCTTGTTAGCCACCCCCATAACCAAAATAGTTTTACCTTCAAGTAAATTTCCCATGATTTTTCCCTCCAAATTAGAATTTACGAAAACGATTTTGTCGTCTCTGCACCAAACTTGTTACTGATAGCTTATTTAAAGCTAACAATTCTTCTTCAAGAACTTTTTCAATGTTTTTAACCACTTTGCGGTGTGAATTTGGTTCTTCAATAATGCCATCAATGATTTTTTGTCTCAATAAAGCACTTGGAGTTACCTGCATCACTTCCGCTGCTTCTGCTGCTCGACTGGCATCTTTCCACAAGATTGAAGCAAAACCTTCCGGTGAAAGGACAGTATACATACTATTTTCTAGCATGTACACCCGGTCAGCCAATGCTAAAGCTAAAGCTCCGCCACTTCCACCTTCGCCAATGATAATTGCAATCACCGGTACAGCTAAATCGCTTAAAGTCAGAAGGCTTTGGGCAATAGCTTCACCTTGACCACCTTCTTCCGCCGTGCGTCCAGGATAGGCACCGGCGGTGTTAATTAGGGTTACTACTGGGCGCCCAAATTTTTCAGCTTGCTTCATCAACCTAATGGCCTTACGATAACCATTAGGTGTCGGACTACCAAAGTGCTTAGCAATTCTTTCCTCGGCACTTTGACCTTTATCAGTCGCAATTACAGTTACAGCTTGTTTATTAATTTGAGCTAAACCAGCAATTATAGCCGGATCATCTTCGCCACTACGGTCGCCATGTAGTTCAAAAAAATCAGGAAATAAACCGTGAATCAATTCTTTGGTGCTGATTTTTTCTTCGGAGCGCGCCGCCATCACAATTTCTTGGGCAGTTTTTTCGACTTTTTCTCTAGGCTTCTTTTCAAAAAAATTCCGCATTATTTCCCTCTTTTCTGATTTAATTCAAGTAAGCGGGCAATGGTTTCTTTTAACTTTGGACGTGAAACAATGGCATCGATAAAACCTTCTTTAAGTACTGTTTCAGCATCTTGAAGGTCTTCGGGAACTTTTTGGTGAATGGTTTGTTCAATTACCCGTTTACCAGCAAATCCCACTAAGGCTCGTGGCTCAGATAAAATGATATCTCCTTGCATGGCAAAAGAAGCTGTTACTCCCCCAGTTGTCGGGTCAGTTAAAACTACTAAGTAAAATAAGCCTGCATTAGCATGAGCTTTCACTGCTTGAGAAACCTTCGCCATTTGCATAAGGGAAAAAATCCCTTCCTGCATTCGCGCCCCGCCTGAAGCGGTAAAAAGTACAACTGGCAATTCTTCCTTAGTTGCCTTTTCAAAAAGCCGGGTTAATTTTTCCCCAGTAATCGTCCCTAAAGAACCCATAATAAACTTTGAATCCATAATTCCTAGGGCAAATTTTTGCTTCTTAATGTGAGCTATCCCCGTCCAAACCGAATCATTTAACTTGGTTTTTTCCTTAGCTTGAGCTAATTTTTCTTGATAACCAGGGAAGTTCAAAGGATCCACTGTGGAAATGTTAGTATCCATTTCACTGTAATCATCAACTAACCATTCCAATCGTTCGTAAGCCCCGATTCGGAAGCCATAACCACAAGTTGGACAGTCCTTATAAGTACCTAAATCTTTGTGGTAAAAGGATTGGTGACATTTAGGACAAGAAATCCACATTCCTTCAGGAACCTTTTTTTCAGCCGCCTTGTTGGCTTTGATTCGTTTTTGGCCGATGTTTTTTAATTCATCAAACAGTTGCATCTTCTATACCTTTCCACTTGGGGAGAAATATCTTTTCCAAGTAATCTGTCGTCACTTCACCAGAAATAAAGCCGTCGTCATTTAAGATATCATGATAGAAACTCTGATTAGTAGTAATTCCCATAATCACCATTTCTTCTAACAAACGCTTGACCTTTTCGACAGCTTCATGACGATCATGGCCTAAGGCTATCACCTTAGCTACCATGGAGTCATAAAATGGCGAAATTTTCACCCCGGCATAAAGATCGGAATCAATCCGCATTCCTAGATTTCCGACTGGGAAGTAGAGGTACTTAACATCCCCGACGGAAGGCATAAAACCTTTAGCAGGATCTTCTGCATTAATTCGACATTCAATAGCATGACCATGTAACTGAATATCTTCTTGGACAAAAGGTAAATCTTCTCCTGCCGCTACCCGAACTTGAGCTTTGACTAAGTCAATTCCTGTTACCATTTCGGTCACAGTGTGCTCAACTTGAATTCGCGTATTCATTTCCATGAAATAAAAATTATGGTCTTGATCCATCAAAAATTCAATCGTCCCGGTATTAAGATAATCAATCGCCTGGGTAGCCCGAACCGCAATTTCACCAAGTTCCTGCCTTTGGTCTGGGCTAATCAAGGCACACGGACTTTCTTCAATCATCTTTTGTTTGCTTCTTTGCACAGAACAATCACGCTCAGGGAAGTAAACCGTGTGACCCTTGGCATCCCGGAAAACCTGCACTTCAATATGTTTTACATTTTCCATGATTTTTTCCAGGTACATCCGGTTATCCCCGAAGGCATTTTGCGCTTCTTGTTGAGCTTCTTCGAAGGCTTGGGTAATTTGACTAGCATCGTTGACACGCCGAATTCCCTTACCACCACCACCGGCGGCAGCCTTCAACAAAACCGGGTAACCAACTCGTTCAGCGACTAACTCCGCAGCCGTTGCATCGGGCAAAAAGCCTTCGCTACCCGGAATAACAGGCACATTACTTTTTTGCATTTGTAAACGCGCATTGGCCTTATTTCCCATCAAATCAATAGTTTGAGACTTAGGTCCAATAAAGGTCAGCCCACAGGCTTCACACATTTCAACAAAGCGACTATTTTCAGAGAGAAAACCAAACCCGGGATGAATCGCCTGAGCACCGGTACCGACAGCTGCTGCCAAAATATTTTGCATATTTAAGTAGGAGTCTTGGGGACGGGCCGTCCCAACACAGACTGCTTCATCGGCCAACTGAACATGGAGGCTTTCCTTGTCAGCAGTCGAATAGATCGCCACTGATTGAATTCCTAACTCCTTTAAGGAGCGGATAATCCGGACAGCAATTTCGCCCCGATTCGCTACTAACACTTTTGAAAACATCGTTTAACCTACTTTCTACTTATTCGATAATGAAAGTCAACTCGGCATTACATGCCTTCTTGCCATCGACTTTGGCTACGGCCTTACCGACCCCAATGTTACCACGAATCTTCTCTAAGGTTACTTCAATCATCAAGGTGTCCCCAGGACGCACAACTTTTCTAAATTTGGCAGACTTAATGCCTCCAAAGTATGCTGTTTTGCCTTTAAATTCATCTAAAGAAAGTAAGGCAACCGCCCCAGTTTGTGCCATGGCTTCTACAATTAAAACCCCTGGTAAAACTGGGTTACCCGGAAAATGACCATTGAATACCTGTTCATGAGCAGTCACGTTACGCTTAGCTACTGCACGCTTACCAGGTTCTAATTCTTCTACTCGGTCAATTAGTAGCATGGGGTAACGGTGCGGAATAATCTTTTGAATTTCTGTTACATCTAAAGCCATCTTTATGCCTCCGTATTTACTCTGAATAATGGTTGATCAAATTCGACCAACTGTTCATTTTCCACTAAAACTTCTTCAATTACACCACTAACTTCGGACTTGATTTCAGTCATCATCTTCATTGCTTCAATGATGCAAACCACATCGCCCTTGTTAACCCTACTACCTACTGAAACATAGGCTGGACGGTCGGGCTTAGATTGTAAATAAATCGAACCGACCATAGGAGCCTTAATGAAAGTCCCGACTACCTTTTCTTTTCCAACTTCTGCTGGTGCAGGTGCTGGAGTAGCAACAGGCACGCTGGCTTCTGCCACTGGTGTCGCTACCAAAGAAGCTTGCGGTGTCGGATTTTCGTTTTTGCTTAAGCGCAAATGAAAGCCATCAGTGGTAATTTCTAATTCTCGCATATCGGAATTATTAAAACCTTCCATGATGCTCTTTACTTCTGCGAAATCCATTAATCGTCACTCCATTTCTTAAAGGCCACGACTGCATTGTGACCACCAAAACCTAAGGAGTTACTGATAGCGTATTGCAAGTCAGCATGGTGATTTAAATCAGCAACCACATTTACTTGGCATTCATCATCTTGGTTTTCTAAACCAATGTTTGGCGGTACCACACCGTTTTGTAAAGCTGCCACCGTCGCAACGGCTTCAATGGCCCCAGCGGCCCCCAATAAGTGACCAGTCATGGACTTAGTTGAAGAAACTAAGACGTTACTGTCTTCACCAAAAACTATGTTAATCGCTTTAGATTCGCCAGCATCGTTAGCGTGAGTAGCTGTCCCATGAGCGTTGATGTAATCAACTTCTGCAGGGGTAATCCCAGCTTCCTTGATAGCTTGTTGCATAGCGCGAGCCGCCCCTTCACCACTTGGGTCTGGGGAAGTAATGTGGTAGGCATCACAAGTTGCACCGTAGCCGACCACTTCACCTAAAATCTGCGCCCCGCGATCCTTGGCATGTTCTTCACTTTCCAAAACTAAAGTTGCGGCCCCTTCACCTAAGACGAAACCAGAACGTTCCTTGTCAAAAGGAAGAGAGGCTTTCGTTGGGTCTTCTTGGGTCGATAAAGCTGTTAAGGAAGCAAAGCCAGCAATTCCGATTTCATTAACCGACGCTTCTGCTCCCCCAGCTAACATTACTTGGGCACGACCTTCCTTAATTTGCCGGTAGGCTTCTCCAATAGCATTAGTTGCCGAAGCACAAGCTGTCACCACGGAAGTACAGATATTTTTAGCATTGGCACGCATCGCCACATTACCGGCTGCCATATTGGCAATGGCGGTCGGCACAAACATTGGTGAAACCCGACGAGGGCCTTTTTCATGCATCTTAATAACTTGTTCTTGAATAGTTGTTAAACCACCAATCCCTGAACCAATGATAACCCCCATATCATAAGGGTCGGTATTTTCTTCATTGATGCCAGCTTGTTCCAAAGCTTCTAAAGCTGTATGAACTGCATATTGTGAAAAGAGATCCATCCGTTTAGCTGCTTTTTTTCCAACCCGTTCGTTAGGATCAAAATCTTTAACTTCACCTGCGACGGTAATTCCCGTTTCACTTGCATCAAATTTGGTAATAGGAGCAATTCCTAATTGACCTTTAAATAAATTCTCCACAAAAGTCTTGGTGTCATTACCAATTGGGGCAACTATCCCCATCCCTGTAATTACTACTCTTGTCATAAAATCCTCCTAGATGGTCATTCCACCATCAACTGTTAAGACTTGTCCTGTCACATAGTCATTTTGCGCCAAGAATAAAGCAGCAGAAGCCACTTCATCAACCTTGCCGAAACGTTGTAAAGGAATTCCGGCTAAGATGTCTTCTTTCACCTTGTCACTTAAGACATCGGTCATATCAGAAACAATCATCCCCGGAGCAATTGCATTACAACGAATTCCACGCAAAGCACCTTCTTTGGCCACGGATTTGGTTAAACCAATAACCCCCGCCTTGGCAGCAGCGTAGTTAGCTTGGCCAATGTTCCCGTGCAAACCAATCACACTAGCTATGTTGATAATTACACCGCTCTTTTGCTTGTACATCTTCTTTAAGAAGGCTTGCGTCATCATGAAAGTCCCGTTTAAGTTAACGTTAATTACACTTTCAAAATCTGCGGGTTTCATCCCGATTAACAATTTATCGTTGGTAATCCCGGCATTGTTAATTAAAACGTCAATCCCATCAAATTCCTTCCAGGATTCTTTAAGCATGCGTTTTACATCGTCAACACTGGAAATATCACCTAAGCTGACAAAAACCTTGCCCCCGTAACTTTCAATTTCCGCTAGCACCTCCGCCGGAATTTCCTTCCGTGCGTTTAAGACGATGTTGGCTCCGGATTGGGCAAACTTCTTAGCAACAGCTAAGCCAATTCCACGTGAGGAACCTGAGACAAAGACATTTTTCCCTTGTAAATCCATTTTTAACCTCGCATAGCTTCACAAAAAGCTTTGTAATCTTCCATCTTTTCAATGTTGAAACGTTGGGCCTTCCGATCAACTACCTTGGCAAATTTTACCAAAGTTTGACCTGGACCAATTTCCAAAAAGGTATCTGCGCCAGCTGTAATTAAACCGGCCGCACAATCAGCAAAATGCGTGGGTTGGCAAACCTGTTTGGCCATCACTTGGGCCGCTTCTACCGCTTTTAAAGGTTGAGCGGTTGTATTTGACATGACGGTCACACTTGGTTCGTTAAAGGTTACGCCTTCAAAACGTTGCGCCAATTTTTGACTTGAATTTTGAAAAAGCGGGGTGTGAAAAGCCCCGCTTACCTTTAACGGCACCACTTTTTTAGCTGCCCCGGCATTTTGTAATTGTTCACTGGCTGCTGTTACAGCCACTGGACTCCCTCCGATTACGACTTGCTTTTTTGAATTATAATTGGCAATCGCAACCGGTTCTTCGGGAGTTGAAATTTCCGCACAAATTTGTTCCACCAAAGTCACATCCGGTCCGAGTAAGGCGAACATCATACTTTCTTTCGCATCGGCATCAGCTTGCATGTATTGGGCGCGGTCCTTTAAAACCGCCATCGTGTCAGCAAAGCTTAACATCCCACTAGCGTGCAAAGCCGAATATTCACCTAAAGAAAGGCCAGTCATCCCAACCACGGGTAAGTCTGGAAAGTCACGCTTCAACATGGCATAAATTCCCAATGACATAGCTACTAAGGCCGGTTGAACATTGAGCGTTTGGTCAAGTTCGGCATTTTCATTTTTGAAAATCTTGACGAGATCCAAGCCCGTAATTTGGCTAGCTTCATCAATCTTTTGGGCAAAGAGTTGATCTTGTGCATAAAAGTCCAACCCCATGCCACTATATTGCGCCCCTTGACCCGAAAACAAAATTCCCAGTTTCATCAGTGGGTGCCTCCCTTAATTATTGGGCGTCGAGTTCCTTCTTAACGTAGTTAACCACGTCACCGATGGTCTTCACATTTTCATCAGCTTCCAACTTGATATCTAATTCATCTTCAAGTTCATTCATGATTTCGAAAACATCTAATGAGTCAGCATCTAAGTCTTCTTTGATATCAGCTGTCATAGTCACAGCATCTTCTTCAACGTCTAATTGGTCAACAGCGATTTCTTTTACTTTGTCAAAAATTTCTTGTTCTGTCATGATAATATATCTCCTCTATCAATAAATGATTTTTTTATTTTTTAGTATCTAATAATTTGAGTCCCGACCGTCAAGCCCCCACCAAAGCCACTCAAAGCTACCAAGCTCCCTGGCTTAATTTTTCCGGCTTGGACTAATTCATCAAACAAAATAGGTTCACTGGCCGCCGAAGTATTGCCATAGCGGTCAATATTAATGGGGAACTTTTCGATTGGTAATTGCATTTTTTTGGCCACAGATTTAATAATCCGGGCGTTGGCTTGATGGAGGACAAAATAATCAATGTCACTCACAGCAAGTTGGGCTTTATCACAAGCCCGTTGAATGGATTTAGGCACTTCCCTGGTCGCAAACGAATACACCGCATGACCATCCATTGCAAAAGAACTAAATTTGTGCTCCCCGTTAGCTGGGAAGCTCGTTAACGCAGGAGTAATCCCGGCCGTCAAACTTTGACCGTCTTGACCGTAAGTGGCTAAATCCGAAGCCAGAAAGGCTGAAGTTCCATCAGAATCAATTTCTAAAATCGCCCCACCGGCACCGTCACCAAAAAGTACCGCCGTAGCCCGGTCTTGCCAATCAATAATCTTGGACAAGACTTCCCCACCGAGTACCATTACCCGCTTTGCTTGACCACTCGCCAGGTAAGCACTCGCCATTTCTAAGGCATAGATGTAACCTGAGCATGCCGCAGAAATATCAAAGGCAAAAGCTTTACTTGCCCCAATTTCACCTTGTACTAGGCTGCGGTTGACGGGGTATAGGCTTCTGGTGACATAGTTGCCACAATAATTAAATCAATCTCTTTGGCAGAAAGACCGCTTTTTGCTAAGAGATCGAGAGCCACCTTAACGGACAAATCAGCAGTATTTTCGCCTTGACTGATGTGTCTTTGTTTAATACCGGTCCGCTTTTGAATCCACTCATCCGAGGTATCCATAATTTGGGCCAGGTCATCATTGGTGACGATTTTTTCTGGGACATAGTGGCTACTTGCCCGAAATTTAATCTTTTTCATCCGTAACTCCCTAACTTAAGAATGTTCCTTCAAGAATCCCTCTAAGTTATGTAAAGCGCGTTCAATAATCGCGATTTCATTTTGATTAAGATCCTTCAAGAAACTTTTCACCATCATATTGTGAAAGGCTTCATGTGAGCGATAAATAATACGCCCCTTCTTCGTTAATCCTAGGCGAATCACTCGGCGATCGGATTCAGAACGAATCCGCTTCACATAGCCTTTCTTTTCCAAGCGATTGATGGTGGAGGTTAGTGTTCCTGGCGTCAAGTGTAATCCTTTGGCAACTTGTGATGCGGATTTTTGATCATACATGCTGATTTCATGAATCGCGTGCATTTCCTTCATGGTTAGGTCGCTGAACTTACTCTTGCGTAACTCATTTTCTTCAATCCACATGATGCCGGTATAAATTCGAACCAAAGAGTCATTAATCTCTTGTTCGCGTCTACTCATATAATCTACCGTCCTTTATTTTCCTCAAAATAAATGGTTTGAAATCAAAACAATAATACTCCGAAAATAAGTCACCTACCGAGCTAAATCTTTGCGTCGCGATTTTCCACGATAAACATCAATTGAGCGGTGCAGACCTTTTTTCCCTCAACAAGTGCCGCCGTTTCAACAATTCCCATGTTAGCTTTCACCTTTTCCATGGTAATCTCGAGCTTTAAGACATCACCAGGTTTAACCATTTGACGAAATTTTGCATTCTTAACCGCCCCAAGGTAAGCCGTTTTTCCCATAAATTCAGGGGATTTCAAAATTAAAATTGACGCAGCTTGTGCCAAAGTTCAATGATTAAAGCTCCTGGCATCACTGGATTTCCTGGGAAGTGACCTTCAAAAAATGATTCGTTAATTGTCACATTCTTGGTCGCCACAATTCTCTTACCGGGATTAAGTTCATCAACATAGTCAATGTAAATGATAGGATAACGGTTCGGAATCAAAGCCATGATTTCCTGGGCATCCATAATTTTCACACTTGTCACCTCACTATTATTTTTATTTCGAATATCAAACTATTCGATGTTCAAATAATATTATAAGTCATAGTAGATGTCAACCTAGGCCTTTAATCCCTTAAATTTCAATGACTAAATTTATATTTTTTTATTTTTTTGATTCAAAACATTTCAATGTTCAAACTTATTTTAAATTGATATAAAAGATGTTACCTCCTGTGCGTGGTGCTAGTTAAGTATCATTGACATAATCAGTGATATTAGGGCATTTCTGTTTTTCATTAAGCAAAAGGTACCCTTAAACTTCGCCATATTCTATTAGTTTATAACCAAGTATGTGCCAGAAATTAGGTTGTATCTTTAATAAATATTGATATAGCAACGTTTTTATTCTTAAATCAACTAGCACCACGCAAACCTCCTATTTTGTTCCATCAAATTTTTACCTACATCTTTTTTATTTATGCTTTAATAACCAATAAATAATATATACTACAACTGTTTTGCTATTATTTTCTTTCAAATCAATTTGATTACAAAATTTTTATTATTTTCACATTAAAAATTAACCCAAATAAAAACACCCTATCTTTAAGTCAAGACAGGATTATTTAAATATTTTCGGCCAAGATTTTATCTTTTTGTCTAGTCTAGCCAATACTAATTTATCAAAAAAATTCCTAAAGCCACTTTTTTACATTTTTTGGCTCTAACCTATTTTCCGAATAACACGACAAGGATTACCGGCCGCAACGACATTAGCGGGAATTTCCCCCACAACGATTGCACCGGCACCAATGATGGTATTAGCTCCAATTTTAGCCCCTGGACAGACGGTTACACTCGCACCCAGACTAACATTAGAACCAATGGTAATCGGCTTTTCATAACAATAATGAGCTGCACGCAGAATAGGATTTTCAGCGTGGCTAGCCGTGTAAAGACCACAATTCGGGCCAATGGTCACATCCGGACCAATGATTACCGGAGCACAATCGATAATTTTAACATCATGCATTATGGTCACCCGGTCTCCTAAATGGAGATTAAAGCCAAATTCAGTTAAAAAATTGGGTTCAATCCGTATTTCTTGACCAAAATATCCAAAATAGTCCGCTAAAATTTCTGGATGGTATTCATTTTTTTGGATAATCAAATTGTTATAACGTCGACATTTTTCAAATGACTCCCGCCGTGCTTGATCAATTTCTGGATTGAAGTCATCATACAGTTGTCCTCCATTAGTAATGGCTTGAACCCGTTTAATCGCTGCTTTTTCCATACTTTCACCTTCAAAACAAAAAAGCCGGGTTGCCCCAACTTTCTCAGTTTATTTGTCTTCTTCTGTTTTGTCTTCAGCTATGACACTAGTTTCTTCCTCACTAGCTTTAGACGTTTCATCTGTAGCATCAGTTTGTGGAACAGCTGCTACCTTAGCTTCTTCGGTACGTGGTAAAACCTTACCGATAGCGTTGGCATTGAAAACCAAGTAAACACCTTCGCAATCAAGGGTTACCGTCTTGTCTTCGTTATTAATTTCATCAATTACCCCGTGTAGACCACCGATAGTAATCACGCGATCACCACGCTTCATACCGTTCATCATTTCCTGACGTTGTTGCTGTTGCTTTTTTTGAGGGCGTAAGATGGTAAAGTACATCAAAACAATCATCCCCGCAAAAAGCAAGATTGAGTAAGTTGGATTTCCTTGAGCTGCTAAAAACATAATTTCCTCCTGCGTAAATAGTTCATATTTTTACCTATAAGTAATACTTTACCAAACTTTGGTCACAATTACTATAGGTTGAATGCATCTCTTATTCACTTGGACGCAAACCAAGATGGGCATAGCCCGCTGCCGTCACGACCCGCCCCCGCGGAGTCCGCTTTAAAAAGCCTAACTGTAAAAGATATGGTTCTACCATATCAGCAATCGTATCCGTTTCTTCCCCGATATTGGCCGCAATAGTGGTTAAACCGACTGGTCCGCCTTGATAAAGTTCAATCATGGTAGTTAACATCTTGCGGTCGGTCGCATCTAGCCCCACTTTATCCACTTGCAGTAAATCTAGGGCGTAACGACTGATTTCATCATCAATTTGATCTTTTTCGGCCACTTCGGCAAAATCACGCACCCGTTTTAAAAGCCGGTTAGCGACCCGCGGAGTCCCCCGCGAACGTCGAGCAATTTCATGCGCCCCTTTGGCACTAATTTCACTAGCCAAAACTTGGGCCGAGCGATAGACGATGTTCGTTAATTCTTCTTCGGTATAGTAATTCATGTGGCCAACAATTCCAAAACGATCCCGTAAAGGCGCTGATAACATTCCTGCCCGGGTGGTTGCCCCAATTAAGGTAAAGGGTGGCAAAGGGAAGTGTACCGCATGGGCCGTTGCATCTTGGCCGACAATAATATCGATGAAATAGTCTTCCATCGCGGAGTAAAGGATTTCTTCGACATTTTTAGGCAAGCGGTGAATTTCATCAATAAATAAGACATCACCAGCATTTAATTCACTCAATAAGGCCACCAAGTCCCCTGGCTTTTCAATAGCCGGACCCGAAGTAGTCTTGATATTTACCCCCAATTCATTAGCAATGACTAATGACAGGGTTGTCTTCCCCAAACCTGGCGGTCCATATAAAAGCACATGGTCGAGGGCTTCTTCTCTTTTTTGAGCGGCCTTGATATACACGGCGATTTCATTTTTGAGTTTTTCTTGACCGATGTATTGATTTAAATATTGGGGACGGAGGCTTAGTTCGCTATTTACTTCTTCGAAGCCTTCACTTTTCCCCGAAATAATTCTATCGTCTTCCACAAAATCCTCCCCCTATTTTTGATTAATAATCTTCAAGGCTTGGCGTAAATAAGCACTTGTTTCTTCAGCTTTGAAGTCGGCCATCTTCTTTTGAATCTTCTTAATTTCAGTTGCGCGGTAACCTAAGGCCTGAAGAGCTTCCATCGCTTCTGCTAGTTTTGGATCTTCCGCCTTATTTTCTAAGGATAAACTTTGTTGACCTGGTAAGACTTGGTTTTGACCAACTAAGTCGTCAAGTTTACCCTTGAGATCTAAGACGATTTGCTTAGCGGTCTTTTTACCAATTCCGGGATATTTGACCAAGTAACCATCATCATCGGCATTAATCGCCGTAATTAAACCTTGGTGATCATCACTAGCTAAGATCGCTAAGGCACTCTTGGACCAATTCCGGAAACACTAATCAACTTTAAAAAAAGCTGTTTTTCCGCAGCGGTCCGAAAACCATAAAGGGTAATGTCATTTTCTCTAACGGCTTGGTAGACATAAACTCGCCTCTCTTCTCCCTCAGGAAAGGAAAAAGGATTGGCAGTAAAAATTTGGTAGCCAATGCCATTGTTTTCACACACAATGTAGAGCGGACTAACCATGGTGATTTTTCCCATAATATATTCGTACATATTATCCTCGCTTATTGATACTTTCGTGACTATCTTGAATTCGTTTAAACATCTTTTCTAAATCCTGATTGGAAAAAGAAACTACCACGGGCCGGCCATGTGGACAATTAAAGGGATTCTCGCAATCCGGTAATTGAGCCAAAAGAGCACGAGCTTGTTGATCATTTAAATGAAAATTAGCCTTAATTGCCCGCTTACAACTCATCATAATAGCCGTTTTTTCTCTAAACTGTGCCAGAGTCAAGTGCTGATTTTCTAAAAGATAATCAATCATCTCCCGAATTGTGTCCTCTTCTTGTCCAGCTTTAAACCAAGCTGGATGTTGGTGAATAATATAAGTATTCGGTCCAAAATCTTCCAATTGTACTCCCAATGCTAACAAATCTTCTTTGTGTTGTTCAATTTTTAAACAGTCACTGGTAGGATAAGTCAAAACAATCGGTAAGAGTAACTTCTGTTGGGCAAGCCCCACCTTAGTAATTTCTTGGCGGTAAAACTCGTAGTTAACCCGTTCTTGAGCGGCGTGTTGGTCAACAAGGTATAATCCCGCTTCACTTTCTGCTAACAAATAGGTACCGTGTAATTGACCAATATAACGTAATTTAGGAAATCTCGGCTCCGCAGAATTAGACACATCATTATCGAGTTCTAGACTTATTTCTTCAGTCTTAGCTGGTTGCGTCGACACAACTGGTGAACTAATAGGATTATTTTGGCTGACTGTTTGTAAGCCAAAGCGCTGGTCCCAAGCCTGGATAGCCGGTAAAGTTAGTTGCTTTTGATCCTTGATTTCTAACTGGTTAAACTTGACCGACACTGGGGTTGACTTGGCTTTAGGCGCCTGGGGGCCAACGGCTTGCCCCGTTAAGAGCTGATTGACCTGCTGGCGACTAGGTAAAGATGGTGACGACGTTTGGTAAACGCGATTGCCCTCCCCGACTTTTTCTGCCAAAACTTTAGCCTTTTTCGCTGGTAAATTATCCAGAGCCTTAGGGATTAAATTTTCGGGGGCAAACTAGCTTGGATGGCTGCCTTAATCAGTTGGGCCAACTGCTCTTCTTTAGAAATCCGCACTTCTTGTTTAGTGGGGTGAACATTAACATCGACTAATTGGAAATCAAGTTCAATATTTAAAACCGCTAAAGGGTAGCGCCCTACCATTAATTTGGAACCATAACCCGCCGCCACCGCCCGTAAAAGGGTATGACTTTTGACATAACGGCCATTAATTAATAAAGAAATATAATTGCGACTGGCCCGGGTTAATTTCGGTAAGGAGACAAAGCCACTTATCTGAAAATCTTGGTCTTGGCGGCCCACAGGAATCATCTGCCGAGCCGTCGTCACCCCATAAATGGCACTCAAAACTTGCTGAAGCTTACCATTACCGACTGTTTGTAATAGTGACCGACCATTATGTGTGAGGGAAAAGGCCACCTCCGGATGCCCCAAGGCCAAGCGATTGACAATATCGGTGATATTGGCTAATTCAGTATTGGGTGATTTCAAGTACTTCAAGCGCACTGGGGTATTAAAGAAAAGGTCACGGACCGTAATTTGTGTTCCTTGGCGACTAGCTGCTGCTTCTTGAGCTAAAATTTCGCCGCCGCGCAAGTGAATCATGGCTCCAGCTGAAGCGGCAGTAGTCTTAGACTCAACAATTACATCGGCTACCGAAGCAATACTGGGGAGGGCTTCACCCCGAAAGCCCAGCGTTTGAACCCGAAATAAATCCTTTTTACCAGTGATTTTACTCGTGGCATGACGTTTAAAGGCCAGGGCCAAATCATCTACCGCAATCCCACTACCATCATCAATAACTTGAATGGTCGCTAAGCCTGACTCTTCTAAGATAATATCAATTCTATGACTGCCAGCATCCAGGGAGTTTTCCACTAATTCCTTCACAACGGCGGCCGGATTTTCAATAACTTCCCCGGCCGCAATTTGATCGGCTAACACCGCACTTAATTCGTGAATCTTACCCATATCCTATTCCTTTCGCTATTTTTTTCGTAATTGTTTTTGCCACTGATAAACTTGGTTCATCAAGTCCAGTGGCGTCATCCCCATTAAATCCAAATCACTTAATTGATCTAAGACTTTAGTTTGCCGTTTATTTAACTTACTTGCTGGCACCACTTGCGGTTCTTCAAATAAGGCCAATTGACCATTTTCTTCCATAATTAAATTATTGCTTTCAGAAACTTGATCAACCTGGGAAGTTTCTGACGTCTTTGTTAACTGCTCATCTTCAGTAGCTACTTTGGCTTCAGGTGCTTGCTTGGCTTGTCCTTCTAAGGAAGCCAAGATGACATCCGCCCGACTTAAAAGCTGATCTGGCATCCCGGCTAGGCGTGCCACATGAATCCCATAAGACTTATCAGCCGGACCAGTTTGCATCTTGTGCAAGAAAACCAAGTGACCATCTTTTTCAATCGCACCAACATGGACGTTTTCTAAATGATCCAACTTTGGTCTAGGACGGTTAGTTCATGGTAGTGTGTTGAAAAGAGCGTCTTAGCTTTAACATGATTATGGACATGCTCGATAATTGCTTGGGCCAAAGCCATTCCGTCGTAAGTTGCTGTTCCTCGCCCAATTTCATCAAATAAAAGCAAACTGTTTGGGGTTGCATTTTTTAAAGCCTGGTTGGCTTCCTTCATTTCAACCATGAAAGTAGATTCCCCCGAAATTAAGTCATCAGCCGCCCCAATCCGGGTGAAGATTTGGTCGAAAATCGGCATCTTAGCCGCTTTGGCTGGTACAAAACATCCGATTTGCGCCATCACGACCGTCAAAGCTAGTTGTCGCATGTAAGTTGACTTCCCGGACATGTTAGGACCAGTAATCAGAAGAATTTCTGTGTCGGCATCCATAATTACATCGTTAGGTACATATGATTGCTTACCAACAACCTTTTCCACCACTGGGTGCCAACCTTCCTTAATTTGTAGATTTTTTGCTGCTGTAAATTCCGGTTTCACAAAACCAGAATTTTCACTGACAACCGCAAAAGCTTGCAAAACATCAATTTGCGCCACCGCCCGAGCCAACTTTTGCAATCTTTGAATTTCATCTTTAACTTGGTCACGAATTTGGGTGAAAATTTCGTATTCTAAATCACCAGCCTTACTTTCTGCTCCTAAAATCAAGGCTTCCTTTTCCTTTAATTCAGGAGTGATAAAGCGCTCGGCATTGGCTAAAGTTTGCTTTCTTTGGTAGCGATTCTCATCCAGCTTGGCCAGGTTACCCTTACTAATCTCAATATAGTAACCAAAAACGCGGTTAAAACCAACTTTTAAGTTAGAAATTCCAGTCTTTTCCCGTTCATTGGCTTCTAATTGGGCCAGCCATTGCTTTCCATTTTGCAGCGCATCACGGTATTCATCTAATTGAGAATTGTAACCATCGCGAATCAAATTACCCTCGGTAATCGATAAAGGTGGTTCATCAACTAAAGCTTGTTCAATTAAATCAGCGACTTCTTCGACCGGATCTAGATCCGCCAATAAACCACTAAATTCACCTTCATCAAGTGTTTCCAAGGTATAACGTAACTTTGGCACCGCTAAGAGAGAATTCTTCAACTGAATCAAATCGCGACCGTTAACACTGCCCAAAGCGACCTTCCCTGCGAGCCGTTCTAAATCGTAAACAGAGTTAAGATCTTCTTGAACATTAGTTCTTTCAAAGAAATGATTCAAAAAAGACGCCACCCGCGCTTGGCGAGCCTCAATTTCCCCTTGGTTTAATAATGGCCGTTCAATCCATTGTTTTAAAAGGCGACCACCCATGCTGTTTTGGTTTCATCCAAAAGCCAAAGTAGCGTTCCTGACTTTTTCTTCGTACGAGCATTAACCAAAAGATCTAAGTTAGCCTTGGCTCGGTAATCCATCTTCAAAAAGTGGTTAGGTTCGTAATGACGTGCCTTTTGAAGGTGAGCCAAGGCCCGCTTTTGAGTCACGCTCAAATACATCAAAAGATGCTTAGTAGCTTCCAGTTCTTCGGAATTTTCCAACGCTTGTAAGACATAAGAAAATTCAGCTTGAACTTGATAATCGTCTTGGTGAGAAATCAAGATTTTCAAGCTTTCTAAGAGTTCACTCGCCACAGTTGGTAAGCTTTGATCTACCACAATTTCTTTGGTTGCTAAGGCCAAAAGTTCATTTTGTAGGCTATCTAACCCCTGAAGACTAGCAACATGAATTTCTCCGGTAGCTAAATCAACATAAGCAAAGCCGTAACGGTCATTTTCATAATGTAAAGCGGTTAAATAATTGTTACTTTTGGCATCTTTACCACTGTTGTCTACAATGGTTCCGGGGGTCACCAACTGGGTCACTTCTCTTTTGACCATACCTTTGGCTTTTTTAGGGTCTTCGACTTGTTCGCAAATCGCAACCTTGTAACCTTGGTCCACTAAAATATCGATATAGTTTTGCACCGCATGGTGGGGTACCCCACACATGGGAATAGGATTGTCAGCATTTTTATTCCGCGCCGTTAAGGTTAACTCCAAAATCTTGGCCGCTTGTACGGCATCTTGGAAGAACATTTCGTAAAAGTCACCCATCCGGTAAAATAAGAAGGCATCGGGATATTGTTCTTTAACCGCCAAGTATTGTTGCATCATTGGCGTGTGCTTGGTTTTTTCTGGCATAACCAACCGTCCTTTCCACTTACTGTCAATTATCTATTCTATCATTTTTAGCCGTATTTAGCACCTGTCCCGCTTGCCAAAAATAACTCACGTCAACTACCCCC
>NZ_BAMI01000022.1 GCF_000615765.1 Ligilactobacillus equi DSM 15833 = JCM 10991
GGGGGTAGTTGACTAATCAAGCTACTTAAACAAGCGCCTAATTCGTCTGGCAATTCTTGCCCGTGGTGATTGCGGTCATATTGAGTTAACCAGTCTTTGCGAGTTTCCAAGCGACTCTTAAGTTTAGCTACGTATTCCTGATTGGTAAAATCAACGGGATAGCTATCAATTGCAATGTAAGCAAGACCGGGTAAGTTTCCAAAGTTTTGAAATTTGGCTTGATCGTTAGCAATCTTTTCTAAGGAAGCTAAAGTCACTTCTTTAGTAATATCTAAGCCGTTGTAGTTACCGGTATTAACAATGTAGCAATCAACATCGCGTTTTTGGAAGAGTTCTTTAAAATCTTGGTAGTCTTCTTTTAAAGGATAAGCACGGAAAGGATCAGCAAATGGTTCGATGACTAGAGCATTACGGTCGGAACCAATGACGTTTTCAGCTGTGGAACGTTTGGTTGCCAAAGTGGCCCCAAACGTTGCTGCCATTATAGGATCAGAGATTTTAACTACTGGAGGTAGGCTATCATCTTTCATAATCCAAAAGATAGCAGAGAGGGGAGCTGCTTCCTTATCTACGCGATTAATAGAGGCGTAACGACTCTTAATTGTGCGGCCGTTACCGTTGCGGAGGTCTTCGGAAACGAAGACTTTTTCGCCTTTTTCATTTAAAGTAACTCCCACGTTCATAAGAGTGGTGAAGTAGCGACTTTCTTCACTACCTGGCAAGTAATCATTAGTCTTATCAAAGTAAGAAGGTTCTAAGGCTACTGAAGTCCCGTTTTCACGTGAGATGACAAAGGCATCATCGTGTAAGACTGTGATGTCAAAGCGTCCACCGTGTTTAGCGTGGGTCAAAGTCGATTTGCCCGAACCAGACAGGCCGAAGAAAGCAAAAACCTTATCATTCTTATCTGTAAAGTGGAAGGCTTTTTCCCCTCCGTGACAGGCAGTGTAGCCGTTACGGTGTGCGGTAGCCCAAGCCAAAGTTAGAGTCGATTTTTTAAGTTCTCCAAAGTAACGTAGGCCTAAAATGGCTGCCACATTGTGAGGAGCATCAATAATGACTAAACCGTTAGGATAGTCTGGATTTTGCCATTCAGGATCGGCATAGATATAGAGGTCACCTTCGTCATATACTTTAGATTTTTGGTAGAGCGCTTGGTATTCTTTATTTACAACTTGGAAGTTTAGCATGTAGGATAAAAGATTAACCTCAAACCCTTGAGCAAGGGCTAAGTGGGCTTTCAAAGTGAAATCTGAATCTAAACCAACATAAACTGAAGTCTTGTAAAAGTGACGTTTATGTCCTTGATAGATGGCATCATGTAAAATTCCGTTTAATTTAGTGGCATCTTCTTTAGGATCATCAACTCGGTGGCGGGCCGCTGCCGTCCGCCCAACAACTTGCCCGTGATTGTCGACCAACATCTTGGCATTACTTGGCAAGCCTAATTCTTTAGTGTGAATAATTGGTGTGTCCAAAACAATTGTATTGGGATTGTTTTGGGTAGATAATATGCTTGGGCTGGAGAGGTAACTTCTTCCATATTATTTTGGAAGAAAGCGGTCTGAACAGTCGTTCGTGTTTGTGAGAAAATATGGTTAGCTTTGTTAATATTTGCTTCTGAAAAACGTTCTTTAGTGCTCATATAATTACAACCCTTTCGTAAGCGTTTTATTTACAAGATAATTCTATCACAAATTTTGTATGGATGTATAAAAAATAAATGGTTATTCTATATTTTGGCTTATTTTTTCCAGAAAATGACTGATTTCATCGTTAGAGAACCCCTTACGGTAGAGGGCTTGACGGGTTTTAAGTTTTCTTTGAGTTAGGTCAAAGCGACGATTACGCTGCCAAATTTTTTGTCCTTGTCTCTGGAGAGCTTCATTTTGTGCATCTTCATCTTCCTGTAAATCTAACTGATCCATGATGTCAGAACTCACCTTACCAAAGCCATTTTGAATTAAGCCTTGATTAATTTTTTGTTTCTGGATAAAAAAAGACTCTTTGTGGTAACGCAGAGCTAATTTTTGGGCTAGTTTAAGTCCATTAGCTAATTGGTCATCTAAGGAGTATTCACTAAGTCCATCTTCAATATCGTTAGGAGCAAGGCCTTTTTGACGTAATTTATTGGCGATAACATTTGGACCTTTACTGGAAGTTTTGGCCATGGTACGAACATAGGAGCGGGCGTAAAAATTATCGTCGACTAATTTGAGCTTTTTGAGTTTTTGGATGGTAACGTCGATTTGGGTGGGTAAGGCATCTTGCTTACTCAAATAAGTTACAATTTCTTTTTCGGTTCGTAGTTGGCTGGAAAGATAGGTAAGCGCTTTGTTATAGAACTTGTTGGTAGCTTCTTTTTGTAAAATAAAGTCAATTTCGGTTTCTTCGAGTTCGAGTCCCTTGCGTAGTTCGAAATCCAAGAGAGTATCTTCACTAACAGCGAAACGGTACTGACCATCTAAATAAATATTGTAGCGGCCAGGGCGTTTTTGAGCTTGAATCATAGTGATTTTAGTAGTCAATTTTAATCTTCCTTTCCAAAACTTAAGTTAAATCCATGGTATAATAGATAGGCATTTAAAACAAGTTAGTTACAAGAAAGAAGGAACTCTCATCAAAGAAAAGCAAGTCAAGGTTCAGCGGAAACCTAACGGTAAAAAAAATACTGGTGGCGTTCAGGTAGAAGTTGGTCAAAGAGTCGTCCTAACTATCAAACGTCTCGGGATTAATGGTGAAGGCATAGGGTATTACAGACGTAAAATTACCTTTATTGCTGGTGTTCTACCTGGTGAAAAAATTCAAGCTGAAATTACTAAGGTCCATCCTAAATATCTTCAGGCCCAAGTTATCAAAATTTTAAGCAAGAGTCCAGATCGGGTAAAACCACGTGACAAGTATGATGTTGGGGGGATTGAGCTTGAGCATTTATGCTATGATAAGCAATTAGAGTACAAGCGCGATGTGATTTTGCAAGCTTTAGAAAAATTCAAGCCACGGGGGTATCAAAATTACGATTTGCGTCCTACTTTGGGAATGGAAAATCCTTACGCCTATCGGAATAAAGCACAATTTCAAGTACGTCGGGCGAAAGACGGTCATTTGATGGCGGGACTTTACCGTTCTAACAGTCATTTCTTGGTAGATTTACCGACTTTTTCAACCCAAAAGCCCCTAACCATGAAAATTATGCGGACGGTACTGAAGTTGTTAGAAAAATGGCAAATATCTGCTACAATGAAAAAACCAATCGTGGTGATGTTAAAACTATCGTGGTGCGGGAATCACAAGCCAAAAAAGAAGCGCAGGTGGTTTTGATTACTCGGAGTCAAAGGGTCAATAATCTAAGTGCTTTTGTCGGGGATTTACAGGTGGCTTTACCCGAAGTCGTTTCTATTATGCAAAATATTAATCCAGAGAAAACCTCCCTGATTTGGGGGGCGGAAACGCTTCGTTTAGCAGGAAGTGAATACTTGGAGGAAACTTTAGGTGACGTGCATTTTCGCTTGTCTGCCCGCGCTTTTTTCCAATTAAATCCAAGTCAAACGGAGGTTTTATATGATCAGGTTAAGCTTGCTTTGGATCTCCAAGCTGATGAAAGCCTGGTCGATGCTTATTGTGGGGTCGGGACGATTGGTCTTTATGTATCTAAAGAAGCTAAGGAAGTCCGGGGGATGGATATTACTCCCGAGGCCATTGTGGATGCGCGCTATAATGCTCAAATTTCGGGGCGGACTAATGTGACTTATGAGGTAGGACCGGCGGAAGAATGGTTGCCTAAATGGAGTCGTGAGGGTTTTCATCCTGATGCCCTAGTCGTTGATCCCCCTCGTTTAGGTTTAGATGACAAGTTAATTGCAACTATTTTGGCTAATCCACCGAAGAAGTTTGTGTATGTTTCCTGCAATCCTTCGACCCTAGCTCGCGATTTAGTAAAACTAAGTCAAGTTTATGAAGTTGAATATATTCAATCAGTAGATATGTTTCCGCAAACTGCACGGTGTGAGGCTGTGGTAAAGTTTAGGCGTCGGAAAAAGTAAGAAAATTCATAGTAATTCCTTTTACTAAATGAATTTTTTGTGATTTTTACAAGATATTTGGTATAATGGTAATGATAAGCGGTGTAACTTGCACCTGTGAAAGAAAGCAGGAAGTCATATGCGTCATTTAAACGGACCCAAAGAAGGCGAATATATTACCATTAAAAGTTATAAACATGACGGAAGTTTACATCGTACGTGGCGAGATACAATGGTTCTCAAAACTAGTGAAAATGCGTTGATTGGTTTAAATGATCATACTTTGGTCACCGAAGCTGATGGTCGGCGGTGGGTGACGCGCGAGCCAGCTTTAGTTTACTTTCATAAACATTACTGGTTCAATATTGTGACGATGATTCGGGACAATGGCGTTTCTTATTACTGCAACCTTGCTTCACCAGCCATTATGGATAAGGAAGCCCTAAAGTATATTGACTATGATTTGGATGTTAAGGTCTTTCCCGATGGTGAAAAGCGCTTGCTAGATGTTGATGAATACGAAGACCATAGTGCTAAGTGGCATTATTCTAGTCAAACTGATAAAATTTTGAAACATAATGTCAGAACTTTGGTCGATTGGATAAATAACGGTAAGGGGCCTTTCTCAAAGGAATATGTTGAGATTTGGTATAACCGCTACTTGGAATTGTCGCGCCGACAGTAAGCACCGTTTTTATAACGGGAATCCCACAGTAGAAATACTGTGGGTTATTTTGATAATGAGGTGAGAAAAATAAATTCACATAAGAAAGAAATCTTATTTTGGTCGCTAGAATTTTTAATTGTGGCGGCATTGATCTGGGTATGTACCCAGTTACAATTTATCTTTGCCCCAGTGGGAGTCTTTATTTCGACGTTATTTGCGCCGATTTTGATTGCTGGTTTTTTATACTATATGTTAAATCCTTTGGTTAAGCTTTTGTTGAAGCTAAAGATTAAAGGTCACGGCCTTAATCGTAGTGGGGCCGTTAGTTTAGTTTTTCTAGGTATCTTTGTTCTTTTATTTTGGGTGCTTGCGAGTGTAGTGCCCCAAATTATCAGTCAGACACAAGCTGTGATTGAAGATATTCCGAGTTATATTAAAGGGCTCCAGACCTGGAGTGATAAAGTAAGTCAAAAAGGTTTTTTAGCTGAGATTATGCAGCGCGATGATGTACAAAGTTATCTCACCAAAGGCCAAAGTGAGATTTTGAATAACGTAAAAAAATTCCTTCTCTCCTTGTCGGATAGTTTCGGATCACTTTTTTCTCTAGTGGCCAATGTTGTGGTGACGATTGTGACCGTACCTTTTGTACTCTTTTATATGTTGCGCGATGGATATAAATTGATTCCAGGTATTAAAAAGTACTTTCCAAGCAACGGAGACAAAATGGAAGACTTAATGCGCCAAATGAATGAGACCATTTCACGCTATATCGCTGGCCAGGCTATCGAGTGTTTGAGTGTGGGAATCTTAAGTTTTATTGGTTATAGTTTAGTTGGAGTACCTTATGCTTTGTTGGTTGGGATTTTTGCAGGTATTACCAATATTATTCCCTACCTCGGGCCTTATATTGGGCTGATACCGGCATTACTACTAGCTTCTAGCCACTCACTAAAGATGATGATTTTCGTAGTGATTGTTTGTGTGGTTGTCCAACAAATCGACGGAAATTTAATTTATCCCAACGTTATTGGTAAATCATTAGAAATTCACCCGCTAACGATTATTCTTTTATTGTTAGTGGCAGGTAACTTAGCCGGTTTATTAGGAATGATTTTAGGCATTCCTCTGTATGCGGTGGTTAAGACGGTCGTGAAATATTTTTATGGCATTTATCGTTTACGTAAGTCCCACTCCTAAAGCTTGATATTTAGTAAAAGAAGCTTAGATAAACTTGTTGAAAACCAGGTTTTGTGGTAACTTAGAAAGCGGATATACACAAAGATTTAAAAGAAATGGGTGTAAGAATAATGACGAGAAAAATTGCTGTTTTAGGCGCCGGGTCTTGGGGGAGTGTCCTAGCTAAAGTGTTAGTAGACAATGGTCACCAAGTTAACCTTTGGACAAATATGCAAGCCCAAGCAGATGAATTAAATAACCAACATACTAATGAACATTATATGCCAGGTTTAGTTTACCCAGAAACCTTGGTAACGACCACGGATTTAAAGGCAGCTGTTGATGGAGCTGATGCCGTCTTATTCGTGGTACCAACTAAGGTAATTCGCTTAGTGAGCCAACAGTTGGTAGCCGTTTTAAAAGAATTAAAGCAAAAACCACTTTTGATTCATGCAAGCAAAGGGTTAGAATTAGGTAGTCACAAACGCATTTCCGAAGTGATTTTAGAAGAAGTGCCAGCTGATTTACACGGTGGTATGGTGGTCTTATCGGGCCCCAGTCACGCTGAAGAAGTGGCCAAGCAAGATATTACTTTGATTACAGCTGCGAGTGAAGATTTAGTAGCGGCTAAGTTAGTGCAAGAATTGTTTATGAACAATTACTTGCGCATCTACACTAACCAAGACGTAATTGGGGTTGAAACCGGGGCGGCCTTTAAAAATGTGATTGCCATCGGGGCCGGTGCTTTGCATGGCTTAGGTTACGGTGATGATGCCAAGGCCGCTTTGATGACGCGTGGTTTAGCTGAAATTAGTCGTTTAGGAGTAGCCTTTGGGGCGGATCCATTGACTTTCATCGGTTTGTCTGGGGTTGGTGACTTGATTGTGACTTGTACTAGTGTTCACTCTCGCAACTGGCGAGCAGGTGACCAATTAGGTCAAGGTAAGTCCTTGCAAGAAGTTATTGATAACATGGGGATGGTTATCGAAGGAATTAACACTTGTAAAGCAGCTTACGAATTAGCTCAAGCTAAGGGAATTGAAATGCCAATTACTGAAGCAATCTACCATGTTTTATACGAAAATAAAGATGTCAAGGACGAAATCGTAGCTTTAATGAAACGTGAAGGAAAAACAGAATTAGCATAAAAGTGGGGGCGGAAGCTTCCACTCTTATTTTTCACGAAAGAAGGGAAATTAGATGGCTAAACTAGAGGTCAAATATATCACCCGTGGGGTTGAGATGCAGACGGGGAGCAAACAAAAAGAAACGCCGAAAAAATTCTGGGAACTAAGAGGTATTAGCTTCAATCTTTCCGGGGGAGAATCAATTGGGGTTTTGGGTAATGATGGTTCTGGTAAGAAGCAATTATTGGAAATCATTGCCGGTAAGCTCCAACAAACTACTGGCTTTATAACTTCCGAGGCACACATTTTCTTAGCCAGTTTAGAACAATTAGATGTTAGTAAAACAGGTTTAGAGAATATCCAAGCGAGTGTTGAAAAAGCTAATTTAGATGAATTTAAAGCTAACCACGTGATTAACGCTGTCAGCAACTTCACTGACTTAGGCCAATGGATTTACCAACCAGTTAGTGATTATTCTGACGCTTTAAAGGCGCGTTTGATTTTAGGAATTGCCCTGTATGTCAAACCCGAAATTGTTTTAGTAGACAGTCTTTTAACTTTGGTTGACCAGCACTTCTTCGCTAAGTTTGGTGATAAGATGCGGGAATTAAAGGATAAAGGAGTCTCCTTTGTTATTGCTGATAATAAAGCCTGGTTGATGGAACGATTTTGTGAACGGGTTTTATGGCTCCAATTCGGTTTAATTCAGGACTTTGGTCCTATGCCAGAGGTGCTTAAGCAATTTGAGTATGCTCAAGAATGGTTCCGATCAGCAACTTTACCAGAAAAGAATCGTTTCTTATCTGAACAACAATTTGAACAAACGCTCTTTGATGTGAATGCTGTTTACGAACAGTTCAAAGTAGAACAATTTAAAAATGGTTACAAACGAAAAGATGAAGCTCGTATGCGTAAGTCCTTCTTTGTCGACCGAGGTGCCGATCCCTTGACCGTCGATAAAAAAGAAGGCGTCGCCCCTAAAAAAGAAGTTACGCCAGCACCTGAAAGTAGCTTGCCACCAAAGAAGACCAAAAAGAAAAAGTTCAGTATTCATACTAGAATACTAATTTTCGTGGTTTTAGTTCTTGTTCTAGGAGCTGGGGGTTACTATGGTTATGACTTATATCATCAACATACGACCCACCAAGCTAACAAGATGGAGAGCTTGACTAGTTCCAAGTCCTTAGCGGAATCTAAACAAGCTTCTGAATCCAAGAAAGCCGAAGAATCGAAAAAAGCTGAGGAATCCAAGAAAGCCGAAGAATCGAAAAAAGCTGAGGAATCCAAGAAGGCTGAAGAATCGAAACAAGCTGAGGAATCTAAGAAGGCTGAAGAATCTTCATCACAAGCTTATTCAGGTGAAACCCAAACCATTAATGTGGGTGCTGGTGAAGTTTTGGATACCGTGGCGCAGAAATACGCGACGACACCTGAAATTATTCGCCAATTAAATAATTTACAAAGCGATGATCTCCAAGAAGGTCAAGTTTTGACAGTGCCAAAATAAGCCTTAAGTCGGGATGGAAATCTCGGCTTTTTGGCTTGACCATGGTCAGCTAGACAATAATTTGTTATAATTGGCAAGGTTACTAAAATTTATGTGAGGTAAAAAATGAAACAAGAAGAATTAACGCAAGCCGTTGATAAGCGACGGACCTTTGCGATTATTTCCCACCCTGACGCGGGTAAAACAACCATTACCGAACAGCTCCTCTTATTTGGGGGCGTAGTGCGTCAAGCTGGGACCGTGAAAGCTAAGAAGTCAGGCAACTTTGCTAAGTCTGACTGGATGGAAATTGAAAAGAAACGTGGGATTTCGGTTACATCTTCCGTGATGCAATTTGATTACGCTGGTAAGCGGGTTAATATCTTGGACACTCCTGGGCACGAAGATTTCTCAGAAGATACTTACCGGACCTTGATGGCAGTGGACTCTGCGGTTATGGTAATTGATTCGGCCAAAGGGATTGAACCCCAAACTAAGAAGCTCTTCCAAATTTGTAAAATGCGGGGGATTCCGATTTTTACTTTCATTAATAAGTTAGATCGTGATGGTCGGGAACCAATGGACCTCGTAGCGCAATTAGAAGAAGTCTTAGGTATTGAAGCTATGCCATGAACTGGCCCATTGGGATGGGGAAAGGTCTCCAAGGTTTGTATGATATTTACAACAACCGCATTGAACTTTACCGTTCGGAAGCTGAGGGAGAAAGCTACTTACCTTTAGATGACAACGGTCAATTAGCGGTCGATCACCCCTTGAAGGAAGAAAGTATCTACGACCAAGTCTTAGATGAAATTGAATTACTCAAGGTTGCAGGGAGTGAATTTGACGCAGCAAAAATCGCTAAGGGTGAGTTAACCCCCGTCTTTTTCGGTTCAGCTTTAACTAATTTTGGGGTTAAGACTTTCTTAGATGCTTACTTACAATTCGCGCCCGCTCCAAGTCCCCACAAAACCCAAGACAACCAAATAGTTGCGGCGGACCAGGAACAATTTAGTGGATTTATCTTTAAGATTCAAGCTAACATGAATCCTAATCACCGTGACCGGATTGCTTTCGTTCGGATTTGTTCAGGTGAATTTGACCGCGGGATGGATGTTACCCTTCAAAGAACGGGAAAGAAGATTCGTTTATCTAACTCCACGCAATTTATGGCAGATAGTCGGGAAACAGTTGAAACAGCAGTAGCTGGGGATATTATCGGACTTTACGATACAGGGAATTTCCAAATTGGAGATACGATTTTTTCAGGTAAGAAGGCTGTGCAATTTGAAAAATTACCACAATTTACACCGGAACTTTTCATGCGCGTAACTGCAAAAAACGTTATGAAGCAAAAATCCTTCCACAAGGGAATCCAGCAATTAGTGCAAGAAGGGGCGGTGCAACTCTACCAAAGTTATAGTACAGGTGATTACATCTTAGGGGCTGTCGGGCAACTGCAATTTGAAGTTTTCCAATTCCGGATGCTCAATGAATATAACTCTGAAGTTGTGATGACACCTATGGGACACAAGACCGCACGTTGGATTAACCCAGACCAATTAGATGAAAAGATGTCTTCATCACGAAATCTCTTGGTTAAAGATCGTCAAGGAGACCCACTTTTCTTATTTGAAAATGAATTTGCGGAACGCTGGTTCCAAGATAAATATCCTGATGTGGAATTAACTGCTAAATTATAATAGCTATCAAAGACAGTTTGTTACTAAAATTAATATTATTATAACAAGTGGCCCCTATGTTTTTCGCATAGGGGCCACTTATTTGGCATCGGTGTATAATATAATCAATGATTTTGGAGAAAATATTTATAGAAAAATTAGCTAAAGAAAAAGCCTAGCATAAACTAGACTTAAGTCCGTGAATAACCAGCGGATTATAGAAGCAATGGCAAGACGCATTATCCATGATAGTCTGCATCTATATAACCTGTAATAGAGAAACTTACGGGATGAGCTTGTATGCAAGCAAACTTACTCATGATCCCATGTTAATTCTACTAACTTGCGTTGGTATTAGAAAGTTCAACTTCACTAATCGCATTTTGTGCTAATTCTTGCTTAACAAATTCAATTTCTTTAGCTGTAATTGGTCGAAGTTTATTTGAAATAATTACTTCATCATGACCAAATTTACGCTTGTGTACAACTTTGGAATTACCCAAAGTGTAAATCTTAATAAAGTGGGCTGGTGAAGTTCGTAGTTCGGTTGCGATGGAATGCGAGTAACTTGAGGTAACATCAGTCATAAACATAATTAATCATTCCCTTCTTTCAGCTTAATTATACCGCAATTTATAGAAAAATTAATAGCAAAAAAAGCGGAAAAGTTCCGCTTTTTTTATGAATTTTGTTAAAATTTATTGATTTTCAGCCGGGGATTTTGCTTGTCGTGCTTCAACTACGATATCATCATTTTCGATGCGTGCTTGTAGATGCTTAGCACTTGGGTTGGTTAAATAGTAATCAGCTATTTTGTTTTCAATTTGTTCTTGAATAACACGACGTAATGGACGAGCTCCCATCTTAGGGTCGTAACCTAAATCAACTAACTTGGCTTCAACCGGAGCAGTTACTGTGATATCCATGCCTTGAGGGGCCAACATTTGATTTACGTCAGCTAACATGAGACGGACAATCTTAGTCAAGTTTTCCTTTGAAAGTGGGTTGAATTCCACAATGCTGTCAAAACGATTTAGGAATTCAGGTTTAAAGTAAGCAGAAAGCTTGCTTACTAAGGACTTGGTGTCATTGGCCGGAGTGGCAAAACCAACACTAGCGATAGAGTCACCGGAACCAGCATTGCTAGTCATGATGATAATTGTGTCCTTGAAGGAAACTGTGCGACCTTGTGAGTCAGTGAGGCGACCATCATCGAGAATTTGTAAGAACATGTGCATCACGTCAGGATGAGCTTTTTCAACTTCATCTAAAAGAATCAAGCTGTAAGGATGACGACGAACTTGTTCAGTTAATTGGCCAGCTTCTTCGTAACCAACATATCCTGGAGGTGAACCAATTAACTTAGAAATTGAGTGTTTTTCCATGTATTCACTCATATCGAATCGAATCATGGCATCCTGAGTACCAAATAATTCTTCGGCTAATTGCTTAGCGGTCTCGGTTTTTCCGACCCCGGTTGGTCCAACAAAAAGGAAGGAACCAATTGGACGCCCAGATTTATTGAAACCAACGCGATTACGGCGGATAGCTTGCGCTACCTTGTCGACAGCTTGGTCTTGACCAATTACGTGGTTTTGGAGTGATTGAGCTAAGTTAATCAATTGATTTTGCTCATTTTTCTTAAGTTCACCAACTGGAATACCAGTCTTTTCACCGATAATACTTTCCATATCCTTTTCGGTAATAGACGGAATTTCATCATCATCGACGGTATTGTCCTTCATTTTAGTAAATTTATTGACTTGGTCGCGGTAATAGGCGGCTTTTTCGTAATCTTCTGCCTTTAAAGCGTCTTGTTTTTGCTTTTCTGCAGCGTTGATTTTTTCCGCAATTACATCAGGATCCAAGGTGTGGATAGTTAAATTCTTTTTAGAACCGGCTTCGTCCAAGAGGTCAATAGCCTTGTCCGGCAAGAAACGGTCTTGGATGTAACGGTTGGATAAGGTTACGGCAGCCTTGATAGCAGCATCACTGTATTTAACGTGGTGATAAGCTTCGTATTTAGGTTGAATTCCTTGTAGGATAGCAATCGTTTCGTCGATGCTTGGTTCATTGACTTGTACTTGTTGTAAACGCCGTGCTAAAGCAGCATCTTTTTCAATTTTACGGAATTCATTTAAGGTTGTGGCTCCCACTAGTTGAAGTTCACCACGAGCGAGGGCGGGCTTCAAAACATTGCCGGCATCCATGCCACCTTCGGCATTACCGGCTCCAACGATTTCGTGGATCTCATCAATAAAGAGAATGGTGTTTTTAGCTTGTTTAAGCTCATTCATTAATTGTTGCATTCTTTCCTCGAATTGACCACGGATTCCTGTACCTTGAACTAGAGAAACTACATCTAAGCGAATAACTTTTTTATTGAGGAGTTTTTGAGGTACATCACCATCGACAATTTTTTGGGCTAAACCTTCGACCACAGCAGTCTTACCAACACCGGCTTCCCCGATTAAAACCGGATTATTTTTAGTCCGGCGGTTTAAGATTTCAATCACACGACTGATTTCTTTATCGCGACCGATGACAGGATCGATTTTTCCAGCCTTAGCTTGAGCTGTCAAATCAAACCCAAATTGTCCGAGGATAGAGTTACCATTGTTACGATTATTGCCGCTCCCTTGTTGTGGGCGAGGTCCGTTTTGGCCTTGTGCTTGGTTAGCAAAGTTAGCTTCCTGGCCATTGCTAAATAGTCGAAGAAAGAACCCCAATCACCAAAAGGATTGTTGTTGAAATTATTGAAACCTTGAGATTGTTTGAGTTTTTGATAATCTTGCTGACAAAGATCAAAAGTTGTTTGTTTGCCATTGATATTCGTGGTTAAATGGATCGTTGCAGGATTAGTATGACATATTTGACATAACATAGATGCATTCACGACCTTTCTTTATAAGATTAGTCAAAGGGTCGTTTGACCTTTGTTGACCTTTTATGTTTTCTATTATAACCACTTTGGATTTTAACGCAAGTAAAATGCTTATGTGTTAAAATAAATTTATAAGCCCCTGAATTTATTTTGGGAAGCTGAATATCTAATTATAGAAGAGGATGGAAAATGGCAACGAATTATCAAAAGCAGCTAGAAGATTTACGGGATGGAAAAATTTCTGAGTTGGAAGTTTCGCCAGAAGAATTTATGGCTTTTCAAAAAATCTTAATGGGTTTTGCTCAAAGAAAAAGTATTGTCGGTATTGCTAAACGTGGTGGTGGGGCAAAGTATGTTGCTGCGCAAAAAGAAAAGGAAGATTAATTTTTTTAAAAGCAAGTTCTTGCACCAAAACGATAAGCATGGTAAAATTTATCTAGTAACAGGAGTTTCGGATGCAAATTAATGAAAGCGTGTTAATGCTTGACTTAACTTGTTTTCAGAAACTAGTTAAACTATATTTTTTATTAACAAGGAGCATGATAATCATGGCTAAAGAACAAAACTTTCACGTAATCGCAGAAACAGGTATCCACGCACGTCCAGCTACTTTATTAGTTCAAGCTGCAAGCAAGTTCAGCTCAGACATTACTTTGACTTACAACGAAAAGTCAGTTAACTTGAAGTCAATCATGGGTGTTATGTCATTAGGTGTTGGTCAAAACGCTGATGTAACTATCAAGGCTGAAGGTGCCGATGAAGAAGAAGCATTAGCAGCTATTGCTGAAACAATGACTAAGGAAGGACTTGCTGAATAATGACTAAAGTTTTAAAGGGGATTGCAGCGAGTGATGGTATCGCAGCTGCAAAAGCATACATGCTTGTTGAACCTGACTTGTCATTTGACCAAGTAAATGTTGAAGACACGGCAGCAGAAGTTGCTCGTCTTGACGACGCCCTAGCTAAGGCAACTGCTGACCTTGAAATGATTAAAAAGAAGGCGGCTGAAAACTTAGGTGAAGAAGAAGCCGAAGTTTTCGAAGCCACTTGACAATCTTGGCCGACCCTGAATTAGTTGGTCAAATCAAGGATGCAATAACAAATGAGAAGGTTAACGCTGAAGCTGCTTTAAAGAATGTGACCGATATGTTTATCTCCATGTTCGAAGCGATGACAGACAACAAGTACATGCAAGAACGGGCAGCCGACATTCGCGACGTTACGAAGCGGGTCTTAAGCCACTTGCTAGGGGTAACTTTACCTAGTCCAGCTTTAATCGATGAAGAAGTTGTTATCGTAGCGCACGATTTAACTCCTTCAGATACAGCCCAGTTAGACCGGAACTTCGTCAAAGGTTTCATTACTGATATTGGCGGGCGGACTTCTCACTCGGCAATTATGTCACGGACGCTTGAAATTGCAGCAATTGTAGGTTCAGGTAATGCTACTTCAGAATTTCTGAAGGTGACATGGTGATTATTGATGGGATTGAAGGAGATGCTTTGGTCAATCCTTCTGATGAAGAACTAGCATCTTACAAGGCTAAAGCTGAAGAATTTGCAGCGCAAAAAGCTGAATGGAAACTTCTTAAGGACGCTAAGTCTGTTACCGCTGATGGTAAAGAAGTTATTTTGGGGGCCAATATTGGTACGCCAGAAGATGTAGAAGGTGCTAACGACAACGGTGCTGAAGCAGTTGGTTTATTCCGTTCTGAATTTTTATACATGAACTCAGCTGAATTACCAACGGAAGAAGAACAATTCCAAGCTTACAAGAAGGCTGTTGAAGGCATGAATGGTAAGCAAGTCGTTGTCCGGACTATGGATATTGGTGGGGATAAGAACTTACCATACTTACCATTACCAGAAGAAGAAAACCCATTCTTGGGTTACCGGGCTATCCGGATTTCTTTGGACCGTCAAGACATTTTCCGCACACAATTACGAGCTTTATTACGGGCTTCCAACTATGGTCGTTTAGCGATTATGTTCCCAATGATTGCTACTGTGAGCGAATTTAAGCAAGCTAAAGCAATTTTTGAAGAAGAAAAGGCTAAATTAGTGGCTGAAGGTGTGGCTGTTTCTGATGATATCGAAGTCGGAATGATGATGGAAATTCCAGCCGCTGCCATGATTGCTGATAAGTTAGCTAAGTACGCCGACTTCTTTAGTATCGGTACTAACGACTTGATTGGTTACTCTATGGCTGCTGACCGTGGTAATGAACGCGTTTCTTACCTTTACCAACCATACAATCCATCTATCTTACGGATTATCAAGCGTGTTATCGATGCTTCACACGCTGAAGGTAAATGGACAGGTATGTGTGGGGAAATGGCTGGAGACCAAACGGCAGTACCATTGTTAGCCGGCATGGGCTTAGATGAATTCTCTATGAGTGCAACTTCAATCTTGAAGACACGGAGCTTAATGAAGAAGCTTGACACTACTAAGATGAAGGAATTAGCTGACAAGGCTCTTGACAGTGAAACTTCTGAAGAAGTAGAAGCTTTAGTAGCTGAATACACTAAGTAATAAAAAAGGATCGCTTTACGAGCGGTCCTTTTTTGTGATAGTTGTGCATTGCCTAAAGGTCTTTTAGTATCATTGCAGTATCTGACTACCAGTGCTAGAAGTTCGGTACTTCAGTACCGAGTTCATTAACTTTAGAGCGGTAATAAAATCCGGGTGGTAAACCAATTGTCATGCGTATTGATGGTCAAAGTCCCACCGTACTTTTTAGCAATATAGTCTACACTTTTTAGACCGTAACCATGTAAGTTGTTAGGGTCTTTTTTGGTGGTAGAAGGGAGGCTACCAGCCTGAATTTGAATATCTTCTTGAAGGTAATTTTCTAAACTGTATAAAATGAAGTTGGCCTTTTGTGAGATACGCAGATTGATTAACCTCTTTTCGGGTTCAGGAATCTTGGCTGTGGCCTCGATGGCATTGTCGAGGGTATTACCTAAAAGACTGCAGAGGTCCATGACTTCGATGTTATCTAAGAGGGAGCCATCAGCGATGCAGGTAAAAGTAATCTGATTTTTGATACAGTAGGCATTTTTTCGGGTTAAAATGACATCGGCAATCGGGTTGCCGGTGGTGATGTCAGCTTTGTATTGCTTAATTTCTTGACGCAAGGAAGTGACATATGCCCGACGTTTAGCAGAATCATCTTCTAAAGCAATGACATCTAATTGGTGTTTTAAATCGTGAAAACGTTGATTGATTAATTCATTTCCTTCACGGTAGGCTTCGTATTGCTCGTATTGTGATTGAAAGATATTATTCATCTGTCGCAAGTCATTATTTAAGAAGTGCTCATAGCGCTGGTTTTCTTGAATCATAAAAAGCAAAATGCCACATAAATCAATGAAGGTTCGCATCATAAAAATGGTTGAACTACTTCCTAAAGAAAAGGATGTTTGTGCCAGAAGGAAACCTAAATTACTCATAGTAAAGATAATAATGGTAATAATAAAGGCGTTAATCACCGATTTATGGCTGATATTGAGCATAGCATAGTGGGTGCGCTCATTTTTAAAAAGTAAAAAGAAGAGCATAAAGAGTAATGTATAGCAAATCGCCATGAAGCTAAATTCGATGAGTCCATGATTCCAAGGACTATAACAGTAGAGTTGCCAAGCAAAGGAGGCTACAAATTCGGCGATGATGAAAGCTTAAATTGGTGGAAGAAAATTACTGCTAAAACCAGTTTTTCACAGCAATATAAGGTTAAAAACATCCAGATTAAATTCAATAAAATTCCTAGAATCCACCAGTAAAGTTCGAAGGTTCCGGCCAAATATTGTAAACCAATCTGACCAAGACCAAAGACCGGCAAAGTAAGAAGGTTGCGTCTTTGACTTGGAGGAACCTGAATAATCATTAAGCAAACCGCTAAAAATTCTGCTAAACCGGTATACAAGCGCGGAATATCTGGGAAGACTAAATTGGTCATTTTAACCCTCCATTCCTAAATAATCAGTGATGGCCTGCATGAATTTCTTCTTGCGAGGGCGACTGATTTGCAGTTCAAAGGGTCCCACCTTAACAAAATTACCTTCAACACTCAAGACATGTTTGAGATTGACTAGGTAACCATTATTACAGCGAGCAAAGTTATATTGGGCTAGCTGACTTTCGGTATTTTTCATGGAATCATTAATAATTAATTCTTCATACTGCTCATCACTACCTAAGAGGTAGTAGTGGAGATAGTGGCCTTGACTTTCAATGTAGTACAGGTTTTCTAGATTAATTTTACGAAACCCTTGATTAGTTTTTAGGGTAATGTTTTGCTGACTTTTTGCAAAGTGGCGGGCAATTTTCTTAAAGCGTTCCGAAAAGTTAAAGTAGGTGATGGGTTTCAAGATAAAATCGGTAGCATTTACGGCGTAACCATCAATAGCATATTGTACATAATTGGTTAGAAAGATAATCGGCACTTCGCTATCAATTTGGCGAATACGGTTGGCTGCTTCCATACCGTTCAAAAGAGGCATTTGAATGTCCAAATAGAGGACATCAAAGTTAGTGGTGTAGTTGTTGACTAAATCCAAGCCGTCTTTAAAAGTTGTAATCTCAAAACTTTGGTGATGTTCTTGTTCATATTGACGGAAGCACTGAAGGAGTAGCTCTAGTTCGTCGGGGTGGTCTTCACAAATCGCGATTTTCACAAGTCGTCCTCATTTCTATTTTGATATCTTTATTCTATCATAAGAAATTCCGCTCTAACAATAAAGCGCTTTTGGCAAATTATGAAACCTTAAGCGCAAGATATGCAAAAAAAGTGTAAAGCGATTACATCTTTTGCTAATCTTAGGCTAGAGAAAATTACGAGGAGGAAGTATCAATGTTGAAGAATGCAGCTATCATTAAAAAATTAACACTTGAGCAAAAAGCAGCCTTGATGTCAGGACAAGGAGAATGGAAAAGTTATGCTGTTAATAACCAAGTACCCGCGATGTTTTTGTCTGATGGTCCTTTGGGTCTACGGAAACAATCGGGTGCTGGAGATCACCTGGGCTTAAACGGGAGTGAACCAGCGACTTGTTTTCCTTCATCGGCTACACTGGCTAACAGTTGGAATCTAGAGGTGGTAGAAGACGTTGGGCAAGCTTTGGGCAAGGAAGCACAAGCTTTAGATGTTCACCAAGTTTTGGGGCCTGGTTTAAATATCAAACGCAATCCTCTAGGAGGTCGGAACTTTGAATACTACAGTGAAGATCCTTATTTAGCAGGAAAATTAGCTGGTCGGGTTATTCGTGGAATTCAAGCTAATGGTACCATTGCTACTCCGAAGCACTTTGCAGTTAATAGTCAAGAAACTCGCCGGATGGCTTCTAATTCAGTAGTAGATGAACGGACTTTACGGGAAATTTACTTGACCAACTTTGAAATTGCTATTCAAGAAGGGAATCCTAAGTCTATTATGACCTCTTACAACGAAGTTAATGGGACATACACCAATGAAAGTCATCACCTATTACAGGATATTTTACGTCAAGAATTTGGCTTTGATGGTTATGTAGTAACTGACTGGGGAGGGGATAACGACCACATTGCCGGAATTAAAAACGGGAGCAATTTGGTGATGCCTGGTTTGAAACAACCAGGAGCTCGTGAAGTTATTGCCGCGGTCCAAGAAGGGCGTTTAGATGAAGCTGTCTTGGATCAAAGAGTAGATGAATTATTGAATGTAGTTTTAAGCTCCAACGCTACCAAGAAGAATGATGCAATTAAGGTAGACTGGGACCACCAACACCAAGTTGCCTACCAAGCAGCCTTGAAGAGTATTGTCTTGTTGAAAAATGAGGCGGACGTCTTACCTCTGACGCAAGAGACTAGGGTGGCCTTGATTGGGGATTTTGCTGCAAATCCTCGTTACCAAGGAGCTGGTTCTTCTTTAGTTAATACCAAAAATTTAGAAACTTTGAAGGATACCGCTCAGGCCCACGGTGTTACACTCGCTGGTTATGCCCAAGGTTATAAGCGAGTTGGGCAAAGCGATCCCGCTTTAATTGCAGAAGCTAAGGATTTAGCTATTAAAAGTGATGTGGTAGTCTTAAATGTCGGGCTCAACGAAGTTTCTGAATCTGAAGGGATGGACCGTAAGGATATGACCATGCCTGCTAATCAAGTAGAATTGATTCAAGAACTAAGTCAGTTAGACCAAAAGTTAGTCGTGGTCTTATCGGCAGGCTCTCCAGTAGAAATGCCTTGGTTAGACCGAGTTGATGCCGTTGTTCACGGTTACCTCGGTGGGGAAGCTGGCGCCGGCGCCATGTGGGAAGTCTTAACCGGAGCTTACAATCCTTCCGGGCGGTTAGCAGAAACTTACCCAATGAGCTATGCTGACGTACCTTTTGGGGAAGAATTCCCGGCTCACAGACGCAACTCCTATTATAAGGAAAGTCTCTTTGTCGGTTATCGCTATTATGATAAGGCCCAAAAAGCAGTACGTTTTCCATTTGGTTTTGGGTTGTCTTACACTAGCTTTACCTACGATAATTTAAGCGTCAACGATCAAGGTGTAGAGGTTAAGGTGACAAATTCGGGTCAGGTGGCCGGGACAGAAACTGTTCAACTGTATATCGGTAAAGCTGAAACCAATATCTTGCGCCCCGCTAAAGAATTGAAGGCTTTGCCCAAGTTAGCTTAGCTCCGGGAGAAAGTCAGCAGGTTAAAATTTCTTTTGATGATAAGACTTTTCGTTACTTTGATGTTAGCAGTGATACCTGGCAAGTGGAAGCCGGCACTTATCAAATTATGATTGGTAAAAATGTGAACGATATTATTCTAACAGCAGATTACCAGGTAGAAGGCCAAGAAGTTATGGCTGTTCAAGACGAAGTTTTCGCCAAATACCAAGCTTGCGATCTTCAAAGCATTAGTCAAAATGACTTTGAAAATTACTTTAATTTAGAATTTAAGCAAAATACCATGGTTAAAGGTCAAAATTTAGGGTACAATGATACATTAGCGGAGATGATTAACGCTAAGAGTTGGATTGCACGCGCTGTAGCTAAGTGGCTTAAAAATGCTATTGCAAAAAGCGAAGCCAAAGGCAAGCCAGATTTGAATCTCCTCTTTAACTATAATATGCCTTTTAGAGCCATGGGTAAGATGACCGGGGGCTTGATTGATCAAGACATGGTAACCGCCATTTTACGAATTGTTAATGGTCATTTTTGGTCTGGAAGTAGTCGTTTAATCAAAGGGTACTTCCGTAATCAAAAGCGTAACAAGGCCGATACTTGGTATGAAGAAGATAAATAGTGAGGAGAAAAATTTATGGCAGAAAAAAAACACAATGCTTTAGTTCAAGCAGTTATGGATTTTAAAAATAATCACCCAGATTTATATGAATTTATCATGTTCAATCTTTTGAGTAATATTGCCACTATTACCAATTTTGTGGTCTTATGGTTGAGTACTTTACTCCTATTTAAGAACCTGGTGAAGCCTTTTGATTGGTGGATTTTCCACTATGGTATAAATCAAGGGGGATTAGGGGGCTTTTTTGCCTTCTTATTAGCTTATGTGTGTGCACAAATTGTGAACTACTTCGTCCAAAAAAACTTGGTTTTCGGAGCTAGTTTTGGAATGGATCGCCTCTTTTGGTATATTGTGACAGTGGTTGTGGCTGGGATTGTGTCCGTTTGGATGCCACCCTACATTATTGCTTGGTTAAACCCATATGTAGGTGGTTTAGCTGCAACTATTGCCAATGTGGCTAACATTGTGGCGCAAGTAGTAATCAACTATCCAATGATGAAATTTGTAATTATGAGAAAATAGGTGAATTTTTTGGAAAAACTTCTAAGTATTGTTGTTCCTTGCTACAATGCCGAAGATTATGTTGAACGTTGTATTAATTCTTTGGTCTTAGGTGGCGATAAGGTGGAGATTATTCTTGTCGACGACGGCTCAACGGATGGTACAGGACGGGTTATCGATTATTATCAAGAAGAATTTCCAAACCAAATTGTTGCCCTTCATCAAGCAAATGGCGGACATGGTCAGGCCGTTAACACGGGAGTTTATGCGGCTAGTGCGCCTTATGTAAAAATTGTCGATAGTGATGATTGGGTTAGTTTTTCAGCTTTGAAAAAAATCTTAGCTTTTATTGAGAAATGTGTGACTCAAGATGAACTGGTTGACATGATTTTAAGTAATTACGTCTACGATAAGGTAGGTGCTAAACATAAAAAAGTAGTTTCTTACTCTTTTTTACCGCAAGAAAAGGTCTTTTCTTGGGATAAGGTTCACTTGGTCTTTGGCCAGTATCTCTTGATGCATGCTATCATTTATCGCACAGAACTTTTGACCAAGGAATGCCACTTACAGTTACCGAAGCATACTTTTTACGTCGACAATCTTTATGCTTTTGAACCGTTGGGGTATGTTAAAAGTATTTATTACTTGGATGTTGACTTTTATCACTATTTCATCGGACGCGACGACCAGTCCGTTAATGAGCAAGTGATGCTCAAACGCATTGACCAGCAATTAGCGGTCAATAAACGTATGGTGCGTTTTTATGTAGAAAATGTGGCAGCCGACAGTCCACAAGCGCGCTACATGAAATACTATCTAGAAATTATTACCACCGTATCTTCGATTCTTCTGATTCGGGGTAAAAAAGCAGAATATTTAGCCAAGAAAAAAGAACTTTGGCAATATATTAAGACTTATGATGTAGATTTATACCGTAAATTACGGCGGCGTGTCTTTGGGGTCGGGGTAAACCTTCCAGGGCGGGTTGGTCGCTCCTTGGCTTCTGGGGTCTACCGAGTTGTGCATAAAGTATATGGCTTTAATTAAGAAAAAATCTTGGATCTGAGGATTCAAGATTTTTTTGTGTGTGCATTAGTGCAAAAAATGTTAAATAAATGACAGTTTATGCTAAAAAGGTATTCAAAAAATGTAAACGCTGTAAAATGAAAATGTAAGCATTTGCAATTATAAAATTTAATAAAGGAGAGTTATTATGAAAAACAGAAATTTACGCAGTATGCTCATCTCTGTTGGTGTGATTGTATTAGCGCTTGTCATTGTTTTAGGTGGCGGTTATCTTGTGATTCAAAACTTGATTCATAACGGGATCGTAACCGAAAATGATGTAAACTCAACGGTAACATTAGCCGGAAAATACTTTATTCCTTTAGGAGTTTTGATTGGCTTAATTATTTTAGCTTTGATTGTCTTTTGGAATAAGAGTCGCAAGTTTAACTTTTGGCTGAAGTGGGAATCCTTCATTGTTTTCTTAGTGGCTTTGATTCTCACTTTAAACACTGTTGTCTTTGGACCAATGCAAGCCTTGATGAATATGAATATGATTCAAATCAATAAGGTTTCAGCTAAGACCGTCCAAAAAGGGGCAGATTTAACCGAGGCCATTGCAGATGAAGGGACTATCCTGTTAAAGAATGATGGCAATTTCTTGCCAATGAAGGATATCAAGAAGATTAATGTCTTTGGATGGGCTTCAACCCAACCACTTTATGGGGGGACGGGTTCTGGTCAATCTAACTCTGCGGATGCGGTTAACATTTATGATAGTTTGAAGCAAGCGGGTTTTCAAACTAACCGCGACTTAAATAAGTTCTACACGAAATACCGTGCTGACCGTCCAGTTGTTGGGATGATGGAACAAGATTGGACCCTACCTGAACCAAAGGCTAGCCAATATTCAAACAAGTTGATGCAAAAAGCTGAAACTTTCTCTGACACAGCTTTAGTTGTGATTGGCCGTTCTGGTGGTGAAGGTGCTGACTTACCTAAGGATATGACGAATTTACCACAGGGCGCAAGTTATAAAGGTAACAAGGGTGACTTCAAGAAGGGGCAATCTTACTTAGAACTTTCCCAATCTGAAAAAAACATGTTAAACATGGTTAACAAGAACTTCAAGAATGTGGTTGTGTTAATTAATTCTTCTAATCCGATGGAATTAGGCTTTTTAAACGAATATAGTCATATTAAAGGTGCTATTATGATGGCCGGGGCCGGAACTCGAGGTTTCAAAGCTTTAGGTAAGGTTTTGAATGGGACGGTAAATCCATCTGGACGCACGGTTGACACTTATGTTTATGACTTGAAGAAAACCCCAACTTACAACAACTTTGGGAACTTCACTTATGCTAACCAAAAAGGTACCGCTTTTGTTAATTATGTTGAAGGTATCTACACAGGTTACAAATTCTACGAAACTTACTACCAAGGTAAAGATGACCAATATCAAAAGGCTGTTCAATATCCATTTGGTTATGGTTTATCTTACACCAAGTTTAGCCAAGAAATGTCTGATGTAAAAGTTGATATGCAAAAAGACAAGGTTAGCTTCAACGTTACGGTTAAAAATACCGGGGATGTGCTGGTAAGGACGTAGTTCAAGCCTACTTCACTGCCCCTTACACTAATGGGGGCCTTGAAAAGTCAGCTACTAATCTTTTAGATTTTAAGAAGACCAAGATTTTGAAACCTGGTGAAAGCCAGACTCTTAAATTTACGGCCAATCGTTCTGACTTTGCCTCCTATGATGAAAGTAATGGTGGGGCTTATGTCTTAGACAAGGGTCAATACCAAATCCAAATTAAAAACAATGCCCACGATGTGTTAGCATCTAAGGACTTCGATGTAAATGACAAGGTAACTTACACTGGTTCTAATAAGCGGGCCTCTGACAAGGTGACTGCAACTAACCGTTTCCAATACGCTAAGGGTGATATTACTTACTTGAGCCGTCGTGATAATTTTGCTAACTACGATGAAGCAACTAAGGCCCCTGGCAAGACTAACCTAGCTGCCAAGTACCAAAAGGATGCAACAACTGTTACTAACAGAAATTACGGTAAGGAACCTAAGGCTACTGGCAAGATGCCAAAGCAAGGTCAACGTGGTAACTTACAATTAGCTGACTTACGAGGTAAGAGTTATGATGATCCTGCCTGGGACAAGTTACTTAACCAAATGACAGCTAAAGATATGAGCAACTTAATTGCTTATGGTGGCTACCAGACTTATGCTATTAATTCCGTTAAGAAGTTAGGAACTTACGATTTTGACGGGCCTGCTGGTTACTCAAGTTTCTTTGTGACTGACTTGAATACCACCGCCTTTCCAGCTGAAGCTATGATTGCGGCAACTTTCAATACCGATTTAGCCAAGAAGATGGGTGAATTGATGGGTGAACAAGGTCGCGAAATGGGCGTTTATGGTTGGTATGGTCCAGCTATGAATATTCACCGCTCAGCCTTTGCGGGTCGGAACTTTGAATACTACTCAGAAGATCCTGAGTTATCTGGGAAGATGGCAGCCAGTGCCATTGCCGGGGCAAAGTCAAAAGGTGTCTACGCTTATATGAAGCACTTTGCGATGAACGATCAAGAAACAAACCGGATGGTCGGTTTAATGACTTGGTCTAACGAGCAAGCTATTCGTGAAATTTACTTGAAGCCGTTTGAAATGGCTGTTAAAGATGGTGGTGCAACTGCTGTCATGTCATCATTCAACTTTATCGGTAATCGTTGGGCAGGTGCTAACAAGCAATTGCTACAAGATGTCTTACGCGGTGAATGGGGCTTCCGTGGTCTTGTTGAAACTGATTACTTCTCAGGTGGTTTTATGAAGTCTAACCCAGCGATCGCTAACGGTAACGATTGATGTTATCAACAACGGGTACTTTAGGTGCGAAGGTTGACTACACTGACAACCCAACGGTGGTTCGTCAAATGCGGACCGCATCAAAGAATATTATGTACACAGTGGTAAACAGTGGGGCTTACAAGAATATCAAGAATGTTAAGTCTGTTAAACGGCCATACCAAAAGACTATTACAACTTATGTAGTGATTGCCTTGGTTGTGGTTGCTATCTTACAAGTTTTGGTGGTCTTGCTTTACCGCAAGCGTTACGCTAACAAGTAATTCCAAAGGAGGTACCTAGTTTGGGCTAGGTATCTTTTTTATTTAAGAAATGTTTAACTTCATTACGTATAAAACAGGAATTTCTTGCTAAGGAGCTGAAAAGCCCCTATAATTAACCATGATTATTAAGAATGATTTAGCTGAAAACTCAGTCCAGAGATAGGAGGATTTCCTTGAAAATTGCAATGTTTTCATCGGCAACCAAGATTAAAGGTCAAGGAGTCGGCAGTGCTTATACAGAATTAATTAAGCTCTTAAAAAAATACTATCCAAAACAAATTGAATTAACGATTAATAAATATGTTTCTGCGGATATCAGCCATTACCATACGGTTGACCTACCTTTTTACCTCTCGACTTTTTCAAAAAAGCGAGGGACGACGGTGGGGTATGTCCACTTTTTACCTGAAACTATGGAGGGAAGTCTAAAGTTGCCTTGGTTAGCCAAGAAAATTTTTTATCGCTACTTGATTGCTTTTTACAAACGAATGGATAATTTGGTAGTAGTTAACCCAGATTTCATTTCCAAATTAACAGCTTATGGAATCCCCCAGTCCAAGATTACTTACATTCCGAACTTTGTTTCCAAGACAGAGTTTTACCCCTTAAAAATCAGTAAAGCAGCTTTACGAGCTAAATTTGGCATGCAAGAAGATGCCTTTACGGTTTTAGGGGTTGGTCAGATTCAGGAGCGTAAAGGGGTCTTTGACTTTATTAAATTAGCCCAGCAAAATCCTGATATACAATTTGTCTGGGTAGGGGGGTTTTCCTTTGGGGCTATCACCGATGGCTATAAGAAACTCAAAAAAGTGGTTGCTAATCCGCCAGGTAATCTCCATTTTCCTGGAATTGTTGACCGTCAGGAGATGAACTGTTACTATAACTTGGCTGATATCTTCTTATTACCTTCCTATAATGAACTTTTCCCTATGAGTATTTTGGAGGCTTTTTCCTGTCGTACTCCAGTCTTATTGCGTGATTTGGATCTTTACCGCGATATTTTAGCAGGTTATTATCAAGGAGCAAAGGATTGTGCAACTATGGAAGTTTACTTGCGTCAATATGTGCAGAATCCAGAGGCTTTAAAAGTTTTGCAAGCTAAGGCGCAGATGGCATCGCAATATTACTCAGAAGAGCGTCTCGCACAAATTTGGTGGGATTACTACACTGATAAGGGGCAAAGCAATGACCAAAAAAAATAAAGTGGTTTTAGCCTTATGGTTCTTTTGGGCCTGGGGATTATGCTCTTTTCTTTACGGAAAGTATCTCTTGTCGCTTTAGTAGCGAGTTTTGACGATTTGAAGTGGGGATGGTTGTTAGTGGCTTTTGGGGTGATGTTTTTATCCTTGTCTTTTGAAGCTACTGTAGTCTGGCTTTTAGTTCGTAAGAATCACCCGGCTTACCCTTGGTTGTCTGCTTTACGTGTGCCTTTGATTGAGCAACTCTTTAACGGGATTACTCCCTTTGCGACTGGAGGCCAACCCGCTCAGATTTTTGCTTTGGCGCAATCTGGTGTTGATGTTGGTCGGGCTAGTTCGGCCATGATTTTGAAATTTATCGTTTACCAAGCCATGATTGTGGTAAACTTTATTATCTGTTTAGTTCTAGGGTTTGAATTGGTAGCAGCGAAAATTCATGTTCTAGTTTGGTTTTTAGTTTTTGGCTTTCTGATTCACTTGGGGGTAATTGTAGGGCTTTTGATGGTTATGTTTTGGTATGATTTCACTAAAAAAATTGTGCACTTAACCTTGTGGCCAGTTAAGGCCTGGGGACACAACTCGGAAAAGTATGCGCGTTTGTGTCAGGTCTGGGATGAAAAATTGGCCTCGTTTTATGAAGAAGGACAGCTCTTGAAGCGCAATAAAAAACTATTATGGCAGATGTCTGGTCTGACTTTAGTGCAGTTGGCGCTTTACTATGCTATTCCTTACTTTATTTTACTGTCTTTAGGGATTGATCATGCTAATCTAGTGACTGTCATGGTCTTGCATGTTTTGATTGTTATGGTGATTTCGCTTTTTCCAATTCCCGGAGGAACCGGCGGAGCAGAGTACAGCTTTTCTATGATTTTTGCGACCTTTATTAGTCAAGCGCCTAAATTAGTTTTGGCAATGTTATTATGGCGCTTTGTAACTTATTATTTTGGGATGACTTTGGGAATTGTGGCTCTGATGATTTCCCCCCAAAAAAGTCCTACGGAAAAAAACTCAGAAAAGCGTTAATAATATATCGAGTTTTTGGAGAAAGTTTGCTAAAATAGTTATGGTGTTTAATTAATAAACGACATGATGCGGTAAAAATCGCAAAAAGAAGAATGAAAGAGGCGTTTTTATGGAAAACTCACAACTTGTTGCAATTATTTCACGCTTGGATACAATGATGAAAGCGGAAGGAACAGACGTACAAATGCGTCGTTTCGAAAAGGAAGGTCAAGAAAGAGGTTTGGTTTCCTACAACCCTGAAACAGAAATGTTTACCTTAGAAGATATTGCTACCAAGCAAAGATTTGAATACGACAACATCGATTTGGCAGCCTTAGATATCTACGATTTATTAAACGACTAAAATTTGTTAAATAATTGTGAAGAGTGCTTGAAATCATTTTTGTTTTTCAAGCATTTCTTTTATAATGAAATTAAAATTATAAAATTTGGAGGCAAAATCAATGCGTTCAGCATTAAGAAAAATCCAAAACTTTCTCAATACGCGGCTTGGTTTTTTCAGCCTAGTATTATTCTTATTTTGGTTGAAGACGATTTGGACCTATAATACCAAATTCACTCTTGGAATCAACAGTGGCGTCCAGGAAATTTTAGCCTTGGTTAATCCTTTTCCGACTGCGATTTTGTTATTGGGAATTGCCCTTTACTTTCGTGGTAAGAAAGTTTACTGGATTATGATGATTGTCGATGTAATTCAAACAACGTGGCTTTTCGCTAATATCCTGTACTACCGTGAATTTTCGGACTTTATGTCCATGTCAATTATTAAATCTTCAGGTTCAGTTTCCAATAACTTAGGTTCCAGTATTGCGCAAATTATTGAGCCTAGCGACTTTTTAGTTTTTGTGGATATCATTGTCTTGATATTACTTTTGGCTTTTAAAGTCATTAAGGTTGATTATACGCCAGCTAAGCGTTTTAAGGCTTTGGGAATTACAATTTTAGCTGTAGTCTTGTTCTTCTTGAATTTAGGAGCTGCTGAAAAGGATCGGTCGCAACTGTTGACTCGGACTTTTGACAATAATTATATTGTTAAATACCTGGGGGTTAACTTCTTTGCGGGTTACTCTGGTTATCAGACCTACCAGCAAGGGGTAAAAAAAGCCAATGCCAGCGCTAGTGATATTCAAAAGATTTTAAAGAAAATTAATAAGAATCGGGCGGGGGTCAATGCCGAATACTATGGTAAAGCTGCCGGTAAAAATGTGATTATTTTCCACTTGGAAAGTTTCCAACAATTTTTAATCAATTACAAAGTTGATGGCAAAGAAATTACCCCGAATATCAATAAGTTCTACGCTGATAGTAACACGATTGCCTACGATAATTTCTTTAATCAAGTAGGGCAAGGAAAAACCTCTGATGCCGAAACCATGTTAGAAACCTCTCTGTTTGGTTTACCATCTGGTTCGGCGATGTCGACTTACGGGACGACCAATACTTACCAAGCCTTACCGGCTATCTTGGATCAAAGGGGTTACTCTACGGCTTCTTTCCACGGGGATGTGGGGAGTTTCTGGAACCGAGACAACACCTATAAATCATGGGGATACCAATACTTTATTTCTAAGAACTACTATCAAACTAAAGAAAACTACGAAAATGGCTATGGGATTAAAGATAAGATTTTCTTGAAGCAGTCAACTAAGTATTTGGAACAATTACCGCAACCATTCTATGCTAAAATTATTACAGTTACGAACCACTATCCATACCAATTAGATAAAGAAAATCAGTCGATTCCTAAGACGAAGACAGGGGATGTGACAGTAGATGGTTACGTGCAAACAGCTTACTATCTAGATCAAGCTTTTGGTGAATTTATCGCTTACCTCAAGAAGACTGGACTTTATGACAAGACGATGATTGTGGCTTATGGTGACCACTACGGGATTTCCAATAATCATAAGAAGGCCATTGCCCAATTATTAGGCAAGAAAAAAGTTACCAGTTATGACCTAGCTATGTTCCAAAAGGTTCCTTTCATGATTCACATGCCGGGTCTGAAGGGTGGCGTTAACCATACTTACGGTGGAGAAATCGATGTTATGCCAACCTTAATGGATTTGCTTGGAATCAAGAATACTGATACGGTTCAATTTGGGAATGACTTGCTGTCGAGTCAGCATAATCAACTCGTTATTTTTAGAAATGGGGACTTTACCTCACCAACCTATACCAAGATTGGTAGCAAGGTTTATAATAATAAGGGTGAATTAGTGACTGATAAACTGACAACGAAAGAAAAAAATCAAGTTGCTAAGATGCAAGATTATGCAACAGACATCTTAGCCATGTCTGATCAGGTGACAACTGGGGACCTTTTACGTTTCTATAAACCAAGTTGGTTCAAGTTGGTTGATAAGAGTCAATACAGTTATAAGTTAAGTGACGCTAAGAAAGCCTTGAAACAAGCGCAAAAGACTAAGAAGAGCCTCTTGTCAGAAAATAAGGGTGTTTCTACTGAAAAACTTTATAAGACTGACGCGCCAGAATTGAAATAGTTGAAAAGATACTTCCGTGATGGAGGTATCTTTTAGTGAATTCACTAAAAAATAAAATTAGAAATACAATAAGAGGTAAGCAGGCGGAAATTATAGTTTTGAGTAGAGGTAATATAGTTGATCAATTGGGCAAAATTTTGAACTGGTGGATAACCCAGTTACCTACTAGAGCTTCAAGAAGATAGCTGAGGCGACTGTTTTAGTTGTTGGTGATGATGGATGAATCTCATTAGCTGTGATGGGTGCCAATGTCTTGAGGTGGGTCTGTGAATTAGAGGTGATAGGTTCCGTGTTAAGGGGAATAAATAGCTTGAAGTGAGAGATATTGAAAAAATTGTCAGTATTTTAAATTTTTTGTTGAAAAGTGCTTGACCGTTTTGAGAAATTAAGGTAAGATATTTTTTGTCGTTGGATGAACAACAAATTATTAAAGCTAAAATATCTTGACTTAAAATTATCGAGATGGCATAATATAGTAGTTGTTTTGGAAATAACTTAAATTATCTACTTGACAGAAAATGTTGAGGTGATATAATAAAGTAGTTGTTGCAAGACAGCGA
>NZ_BAMI01000021.1 GCF_000615765.1 Ligilactobacillus equi DSM 15833 = JCM 10991
CCAAATTCGAATTCTTAGATTGATTAAAAATTGTTAAATACAGCGATTCGTAAAGAACAACAAAAAGACCATTTAGCATATAATTTATACTAAACAGTCCTGAAATTCGTTATATAGCTTTGTGTGAGGTGTGCAGAAATCTCAAAAGGCTACTACTGCATCCTCTAGCTTAGCGTGTTATAAAGCGCTAGAAACGTTGATATTGCTTAATCTTAAAGGGCGTTTGAAACACCGTGGTAAACGATACCGCGACGTGAGTCAACAGTTACGACTTCACCATCAGCAACCAATGAAGTTGCATCAGCAGCACCAACTACAACAGGAATACCCATTGAGATACCAACAACAGCTGCGTGTGAAGTTAAGCCACCGTTTTCAACGATTAAAGCAGCTGATTTTTCAATAGCTGGAAGGTAATCCTTGTCAGTTGACTTAACAACTAAGATACCACCTTCAACAGCTTTTTCATTTGCTTCTGCTGCTGAGTTAGCGATAACTGCCTTACCTACAACAGTTTCGTCACCAACACCTTGGCCTTCAACTAATTTTGAACCAATTAATTGAATTTTCATGATGTTAGTAGTACCTTCTTCACCAACTGGTACACCAGCTGTGATTAAGATTAAGTCACCTTCCTTAGCAAGGCCAGACTTCTTAGCTTCTTCAGTTGCTACCGCAAACATTTCATCAGTTGAAGCAGGAGCTTCAGCTAAAACAGGTTGTACACCCCAGTTAATAGTTAAACCACGACGAGTCTTGTCATCGAAAGTAACTGCCAAGATGTCAGCATCTGGACGGTACTTGGAAATCATTCGTGCAGTGTGACCAGACTTAGTTGCAGCCACAATAACCTTAATATTCAAGTTGTTTGCTGCTTCAGCAACGGCACGACCGATAGCTTCAGTCACATCAGTCTTGTCGAATTGGTTTAAATCAAAGTTACGGTGTGCACGTAAAGCATTTTCTGCCTTGACGTCAATACGAGCCATAGTAGCAACAGCTTCTACTGGGTAGTCACCGTTTGCTGATTCACCAGATAACATAGTAGCATCTGTACCATCGAATACGGCGTTAGCAACGTCAGAAGCTTCGGCACGTGTAGGACGTGGGTTTTCTTGCATTGAGTCAAGCATTTGTGTAGCAGTAATCACTGGCTTACCAAGAGCGTTACACTTCTTGATTAAGCTCTTTTGTACCATTGGTACGTTTTCTGCTGGAATTTCAACCCCCATATCACCACGAGCGATCATCAAACCATCAGAAACTTTGATAATTTCATCAAAGTTATCAATACCTTCTTGTGATTCAATCTTAGGGAAAATTTGAACATGGTTCATGTTCTTTTCTTCTAATAATTCACGAATATCTAAAACATCTTGTGGCTTACGTACAAATGAAGCAGCAATAAAGTTAATTTGGTTGTCTAAACCAAAACGAATATCATCAGCATCTTTTTCAGTAATACCAGGTAAGTTAATAGAAACACCAGGAGCGTTAACACCCTTACGTGAACCCAAAGTACCTTCGTTTAAGACTTTACATACAAGTTCGCGGTTAGCTTCATCCTTTTCAGTGATTTCCATGTCAATCAAGCCATCATCAAATAAAACGTGACCACCAACATGAACATCATCATATAAGCCTGGGTAAGTAACTGCAATCTTTTCTTGGCTACCTTTCAATGATTCGTCCATTGAGATACGAACTACATCACCGATAGCAAAGTGTAATTTACCAGTTTCAGTGTCTTGTACAGTAGTACGGATTTCCGCACCCTTTGTATCAAGCATAATACCAACAACCTTGCCAGTCTTCTTTTCGGCTTCACGCACGAGGTTGATACGGCCCATGTGTTCTTCGTGGTCCCCGTGTGAGAAGTTGAAACGGAATACGTTTGCGCCGGCTTCGATTAAGTTAACAATTGTATCTAAATCTGAACTGGCTGGTCCAAGTGTACTTACGATCTTGGTTTTTTTCATGAGTAAAATCTCTCCTTTAGAGTTTTTGTGATAAGTTCTACGCTTTTAGCAAGTGGATTAGAAACGAAGACGGTCGTTTAAATCTGCAAGCGAAACGTCTGTCTTGTGTTTGTGATTTTCCAAAGTATCGATGATGTCATGTGCTTCAGGTTTGCCATCGCGGATACCAACCGCCATACCACCCTTACCTTCTAAGAGAAGTTGCACTGCGTAATCACCTAATTGACTAGCAATGACACGGTCTTTAGCAGTAGGAACCCCACCACGTTGTACGTGAGCCAAAGTTACAGCACGGGAATCAAAGTCACCGTACTTATCAAGTTCTGCTTTGAATTCTTCAGCAGACATAACTCCTTCAGCCACAACAATTAAACCGTTGTCCTTACCATTTTTGCGGTTTTCAGTTAACTTGTTAGCAATTGCCTTGATATCATATTCACGTTCAGGAATAACAATGGCATCTGCGTCTGCCGCAATCCCTGACCATAATGCGATGTCACCAGCGCCACGGCCCATTACTTCCACCACGAAGATACGTTGGTGAGAACGAGCAGTATCGTTGATTCGGTCTAAGGCATCAGTTGCTACGTTCACAGCTGTATCAAAACCAATTGTAAAATCAGTTCCTGGAATATCGTTATCAATAGTACCGGGAACCCCAATTGAGTTAAAGCCGTGCTTAGTTAACTTCATGGCACCGTGGTATGAACCATCGCCACCAATCACAACTAAAGCATCAATGCCTAATTTCTTAAGCATTTCAATCGCCTTGAGTTGTGTTTCTTCTTCTGCAAATTCTGGGAAACGTGCAGAGCGAAGAATTGTCCCCCCACGATTAATAATACCGTCGAGGTCTGCCAAAGAGTCCATCTTGAAGACGTTACCTTCAACAAGGCCTTTGTAACCTAGGTTAATCCCGTAGGCTTCAAGACCAGCATGCATTGCTGAACGTGCGATTGCACGAACGGCTGCGTTCATACCTTGGGAATCGCCACCACTAGTTAAAATACCAATGCGTTTCATTTCTTCACCTCAAGTTTAAATTCAGTAGTAACTACATCCTCCACCAATTATATTACCACTTTTGTATAAAAATGTCTTGTAAAAAGAGGATTTTCTAATGGTATTTTCAAAAATTTTCATCTATTTTAAAACCACATTTTCATCACCCAGTAAAAAGGTAAGTTCTTCTTTAATCTTAGTATCTTTGCGCAACCAATATTGCCGGCCTAGTAAGGTCTTGCTACCTTTGGCTAAATCGTAAACCACTACCGGTGTTTGCCCCTTATAGTGTTGCAAAATCGCTAGTACTTTGGTTTTCAAAGCCCGATCCACATGTTCATCAAAACGTAAATACCAACATTGAGTTTCTAGTTTTCGGGCGGGATACATTTTATTAACAATCAAATTCATTTGATCATTACGCCATTGGGGTTTAACTTCCATTAACCAAACTTTACCATTTTCATTATTAATTTCATGACTGAAAAGTTCATATTCCCTAGCAAAAATAATCGCTTCTAATTGCAAGTTTTGATCAGCTACCGTTAGAAAAGCCATCTTACGATGGTTTTTATCAGTAATTTCACGTATTCCTTGCAGATAAACTAGAACCTTAGCTGGCTGATTGGCTTGTAACTTAATCAGTGGAACAGTATGTTCTACTATAGCTAACTGACGATACTTATCGAGCGGATGGTGAGAAATGTAGGCCCCCAAAACTTCGGCTTCTTTCAATAATAATTCATCGGCTTCTAGCCGGTCTGTATCTGCGAGTTTAAGGCTTTTTTTTGGTGTTAGTAATTTAGCTAGAAGCTCATTTTGTCCAGAAAACTTCTGCTTTTCCAATAAGGTTTCAATTTTTTGCAAAACCTTATTACGGTCATTTTCAAAATCATCAAAGACTCCAGCGTAAATTAATGGTAAAATCATTTCTTTTTTTACCCACTTATCACTAATTCTTTGGGTAAAATCTGCAATACTTTGAAAATTACCAGCCCTTTTCCTTTCCTGTAAAATTTCCGTAACTAAATCCCGTCGGACTCCTTTGATATTACCAAGCCCATAATAAATAGTTTGCCCCAATAAAATATGACTATAAGCGCTGTGATTGAGCGCTGGTAGGTGAATTTTAATCTGTCTTTCCTTAGCTTCTTGGATGAAGCCGCTGTTTTTTGACTATCACCAGCCACCTTATTTAAGAGTGCCGCAAAGAAAGCTGCCGGATAATGAACTTTAATATAAGCAAGTTCAAAAGCCATCTTGGAGTAAGCAACAGCATGTGAACGATTGAAACCATAATTTCCAAAGCGAGCAATAAAATCAGCGGTTTGCTGAGCAATTTCTTGACTATAACCTTGCCTAAGGGCTCCCTGTATAAAAAGATTCTGTAAATTAGTGATAGCAACGTGGTCTTTTTTAGACATAGCCCGCCGCAAGTTATCGGCCTGTCCAAGAGTCAAGCCCCCCATAGTTGTAGCAACCTGCATAACTTGTTCTTGATAAACCATGATGCCATAAGTGGGATTTAAAATCGGCCCCAAAACTGGCGGTAATTTTTCTGCTTGCTTTTGGCCCTGCTTTCTTTGCACGAACTCCGGAATATTTTGCATAGGTCCCGGCCGGTAGAGGGCATTGACCGCAACCACATCTTCAAAACTGCTTGGCGCAACTTGACGCAAGGCTCCACGAATCCCTCGAGAATCAAATTGGAAGATCCCGGTTGTTTGACCGCGGGCGAATAAAGCAAGGGTTTCAGAATCATCCAAAGGAATCTGACTTAATTTAACTTTATAACCGTATTCAACCAGGCGTAAGGCATTGGCTAATAGACTCAAATTGGTCAAACCCAAAAGATCAATTTTCAAAAGACCAACAGCTTCAACATCCCCTTTGGCATATTGACTCAGTAAGATGCCGTCATTACCTAATTGGACCGGCACAATTTGAGTTAAATCCTCATCACTCAAAACAATCCCGGCAGCGTGAGTAGAAAAGTGTCGCGGTAAGCCTTCCAACGCCAAAGCTGTCTGCCATAGCAATTTGAGTTTTTGACTGCTTTGAATCAAATTAGATAGAGCCACTTTTTCTTGAAAAGCCTCGCTAAGCTTTTGATTTGTCGTAAGCAACTTACTAATGCGGTCTGTTTCAGTCATAGAAAAACCCATCACACGTCCAACATCACGGATAACTTGCTTGGCTCCCAATGAACCAAAGGTAATAATTTGTGCTACATGTTGATGACCATATTTATCATGTACATAAGCAATCACCTGGTCACGACGATTATCAGGTAAGTCCAAGTCAATATCAGGCATTTGGGCACGCTCTTCATTTAAGAAACGTTCAAATAAAAGTCCGTATTGTAAGGGATCAACATCAGTGATTTTTAAAACATAAGCCACTAATGAGCCGGCCGCTGACCCCCGACCCGGGCCAAGTAAGATGTCTTGTTGGTGAGCAAAATTGGTGATGTCCCAAACAATTAAGAAATAATCCGCAAAGCCCATGCGATTAATAACTGCTAATTCATGTTGTAAACGTGCAGTATAATCGGCACGACGATGCTGCTTCCAAGCTTCCGCTTCCAAACGTACTTCAAGGCCTTGATAACAAAGTTCTGTTAGGTAATCTTTAGCCGCTTGACCTTGCGGGGTAGGATAGACCGGTAAGCGCATGGCCGGAAATTCCAAATGTAGGTCAACTTTGGCTACCAAACTTTGGTTATTTTCAAAGGCTTGACTGAGACCATTTTGTTTAAAGGCCCCTGCGTACTCAGTAACCGGGCGTAACCAATTTTTTCCGGGTTCTTTCTTTTCTAAATCTTCAGCACTTAATTTACTTCCGTCTTTAATAGCACGTAAAACCTTAACATGAAAGGCATCTTGAGCTGTTAAATAATGTACCGGAGCACCGGCAATTAATTTGACGCTAGTTTTTGCAACTTCTGCTAATAAGGTCTCTCGGTAAATCAAAGACATTTGGGGACTAACTGACACGTAAAGTTCAGTGGTATATTGATATACTTCATTTAAATAGGTCCCAACAGTCTCTGAATGACCATTATTCATGCGATTGGCAACCGGACTAGCTTCATCAGGCATAATCACGCTAAATCTGCCAGATAAGGCGCTAATTCTCGCCAAGTTAAGGCTTCTCGTCGATCAGTTTGGGTTAACTTCAAAGATGAAAGTTGTAATAAATTTTGATAACCAGCCTGGTTTAGGGCAATAAAAAGTACGTTTTCCTTAGAACCTACAAAGTTTAGATTTAATTTTAAACCTAAAATAGGTCTAATCCCGGCCGCTTGACAGGCCTGGTAAAAAGTCAAAGCACCGTAAAGATTATCTTCATCACTTAAAGCCAAAGAACGATAACCTAGCTCTTTGCCCCGGGCCACATAGTCACTGATTTTGAGATTGCTTTCCAATAAAGTAAAAGTTGAGGTCACATCAATTGGGGTAAACATGATTTCCGCCCTCCTTTATTTTAATTTCTCTTCTATTATAACAACAAAAAGCCTTCCTGCCAAAAACAGGAAGGCTCAACTTTAAAGTTCTTGATTATTTAAAAGACCGATAAAACGCAAGCCTTTAGGGAAGAAGTTTTTGACTGTCAAGTCAACAACTTTACCAAAAGCGAAAGGTTTCTTTTCGCAAACTAATAAATACCACCCCACTGGGTGCCGTTGAGTAAGCGTCAAGGTATTGCCAGCAACATAGGCTTGCCACTCTTCTTTGGTAACCTCCAAAACCCGTTCAATTTGTTCCGGCTGTAAAGCCAAAGCTAAAGTATAACTTGGTTCAAAGCGGTTCTTCTTAAAGACTCCTAACATGATACCGGGGCGCATAAATTTTAAGCGCGAAATATCAGGCCAGTCTTTATGATACCAGTAAAGATAGTCACCTGACAAACGTAAGTCTGACTTGGAAATTTCCAATTTCAATCCCGATTTTTGAGCAAAATCTTGCCACAAATCAAACTGTTGGCCACTAAGCCCGATGTGGTTAGTTCTTTTCCCTTTGGCTTTTTTCTTTTTTTGAGGTTTAGCTGCTACTTCTGGCATCCGCGTATCAACCAACTTCGCCACAAATTGGCCTTCACCTTGAAAATGATGAAACATCATACGCACGGTCTTTGTTAAGTCGGGATTGCCATTAGCCCAATCAGGACGGCCTGCATCCATCCCTGCAAAACGTTTAATCGGCACCAGTTCTAAATAAGGATACCTTTCTAAGAGCCAGGCCACAATTTGCTCATTTTCTTCTGGGGCAAACGTACAGGTTGAGTAAACTAAAGTCCCCCCTGGTCGTAACATTTGCATAGTTTCTGTTAAGATTTCCTTCTGCAAGACCGCACATTCCGCTGGATAATCAGCATGCCAGTACTTAATAGCGTCATGATCTTTGCGAAACATCCCTTCCCCTGAACAAGGGGCATCGACTACAATTTTATCAAAATACCCAGGAAAAACAGACGCTAGGTTTTGAGGCGATTCATTTAACACTATAGTGTTCAAAGCCCCGGCTCGCTCCAAGTTTTCTGCCAGAATAGCTGCTCGCTTACGATTAATTTCATTAGCAACTAAAAGACCTTGATTAGCCATATTTTCAGCTAATTGCGTGGATTTCCCTCCAGGTGCTGCACATAAATCTAGTACCTTTTCGCCTGGTTGAGCATCAGCAACTTGAGCTACATACATAGCGGAAATATCTTGACTATAGACATAACCTGTTTGGTGTTCTAATGACCGCCCTGAAACGGACCCGATATACCCCGTAGGCACATGGGGGGTTGGATTAGACAAATCATAGGCTACTTCTTGATAGTTAGCCTTCAAGGGATTAAGTCGAAAACCTTTCTGAACCTTAGCATCAATACTGTCCAAAAATTTTTGACCTTCAACCGGACCTAATAACTTTAAATATTTTTCTTGATATTCACTTGGTAACTTTACCATCTCTTAACCCTCACATTTAAAATCCAGAGGAAGAACAAACTGTCTATTAGCATGCCTCCCCCATTAAAAATCAATAACCAACTATAAGAAGTCATGGAGTAAATCATCATCCCTACTATAGTACCTAGAACTAAGCCCAAACCGATAAATAAAGTATAAAATTCCCATTCTTGGAAAACAAAACGTTGGCGGTCATCATTAAGAAAGCGTAGTTGCTGGAAGTTTTTGCGACTGGTAAAGAACCAAATCAGCAATAAAATTAAGTAGCCAACTACTACCCCTACTAAAATCAGGACTTGGGTACTATGTTCCTTAATCCAGGTGCGTTTGGCGATAATAAAGGTTCCATAAGATACGTGTCTGAAACTTCGAGGATGAAAAGCCCGTTTAATATCTGCTTTTTCCAAACGATTCTTACCATCAATTAAAACGTGGTAGGCATTAGCTTTTTTTTGCACAAGATTTTCCGGGGCCACTGCAATAAAGATTTGCTGATCTAATTCTGAGTGGTACTTGGACCCCATAATTCCAATGACAGGAATATAATTACCCTTAATTTTAATATACGCTTGCGCTTGAGGCTTGTAGAGTTGCTTTTCTAAATTCTTACCGACAACAGCTGTTGGCACGTCAGAGACAAAGGATGCCTGAGAAAAGAAATTTCCTGAAATCATTGGTGGTGTTGCAAAGTTACCTTTTCCATAAAAGTAAGTAACATTTTTTTGCTGTGTTTGAAAGTGAAGTTGCACATCCTTCAAAGTACTTTTTCGTGTTTTAGTAACAACTTCGGCCAGACTGGTACCTGCTTTAAATTTCATTCGATAAGCATCCTGGGACAAATTATGATTATCCAGACGGATAACCACATCTTTTTCTTGAATTTGATAAAAAGCAAATGCCGAGATAAAAGCTAAAACTGCTGCGGCCACCACAATTAAAAATTTTTTCTTAAACACCATTCAGCCTACTTTCCAAAATACTCCGCAAATTTTTGTCCCATTTCAACCATAGTTTCGTGCTTAATCTTATGCACACCACCTTGTTTAGCCGTGAAAGTTACATTTCTACCATAAGAAAAAGCCTTAACATCTTGATAAAAATCCCAAGTCACTTCAAAAGGAATTGTGGAATCAGCGGTACCATGCCAAAAGTGTAAGGGCCGACCAGCAATTTTTTTCGCTTGTTGAGACAAATCTAAAACTGCCAAACGCGAAATTTGTTCCTCGATATAAGCAGGATCTAAGTTTAGATCACCCGGAAGGTTTTCAATTAAATAGTGAGCAAACTTCATCAGCTGTGGTGTACCCTCTAAGCAAACGGCAGCATCGACCCAAGGATAAAGGGTGAAGATAGCATTGGTAGTAATCCCACCCATCGACATTCCCGCTACCCCAATTTGCTTAGGTGTAACTAAGTCTGCTTCTTGGTAGGCTTGCACTAATTGCGGAAATTCTTTAACTGAATTAACCACAATCTGCCAAAATTCTAATTGGTGGCTTTCAACTTGCCCGTCCTGTCGATCACCATGATATAAGGCATCCGGTAAAAGTACCCGAATGTTATGCTTAGCGATTTCTAAGGCTTGGCCCAAGACTTCTTCTTTACAGCCTGTCCAACCATGGTAAAACACAACTAAAGGAGCTGCTGTTTGTTTTAATTCTGGCTTGACCACTTCTAAAAATGGTAGACCCATAATTTCTTTAGTTTGGATTGTAATCATTTTATCACCCATTTTCTCATTAGCTTACTTTTTCTATTTTAGCGGATTGCTTAAACTCTAGCAAGCCAGCGACAATCCTTTAACTAAAACGCAAAGTGTCAAACTTCCTAGGCATCCCTTTACCCCTATCGGAGATTTGTGCTATAATTTGCAAAAACTACTTATGTGAAAGGATGAATCTCTTGCAAACTAAACTAATTGCCATTGATCTTGATGGTACGACTTTAAATAAGCAAGCCCAAGTTAGTCCTAAAACTAAGGCAGTTCTGCAAAAGGTGCAGGACCAAGGTCATATCGTCTCCATTGTAACAGGGCGACCCTACCGTATGACCCGAGATATCTATGATTACTTGGAATTGAAAACACCTCTGATTAATTTTAACGGCGCTCTTGGTCATATTCCACACCAATCCTGGGATAAAGAATATCAAGTGACCTTTTCTAAAGAAATTGCTTTCAACCTCCTAGCAGACAAGAAACGTCTAGGGCTCAAAGTTATTGCGGCGGAAGGTAAATTCATGAATCTAGCCGACCAGCCTAATAATTTTATCGACGACTTCTTCCCTGCCAAACTGGAAGCCCATCAAGTACTTAATCATCTGAACTTACAAGAGGACCCCGCTGCTATGACAATGCTAGTTGACAAAGAGCAATTACCAGACACGGTCAAACAATTAGAAAAAGATTATGGTCAAGATATCAATGTCGGCGTTTGGGGTGGACCCACCCCCATCTTGGAACTTTCACCAAAAGGTATTGATAAGGCTCATGGCGTTGAGTTCTTAGCCCACCACTACGGTATCAAGCGTCAAGATATCATCGCCTTCGGAGATGAACACAATGATTATGCTATGATTGACTACGTCGGCCACGGGGTGGTTATGCAAAATGGGACAGAACAACTCAAATCGATTGCCAATGATATTACTCAAGTCGACAATGACCACGATGGACTCGCCCTTTACCTGGAAGATTACCTCAATTTAAAGGATGCTTAAAAAGCGCTAGATCAAGGGAGGATCTAGCGCAGATAATAACATATGTGATTTGCCTAATAAGGCTCAAGCTTATAAGGAAGCTTATGCTAGGTTAATAGCATAATTCATTTTACACTTGTATATACTAGTTGTCAACTAAATAACTTATTTTTTAAAAGAAATCCTCACCGGCTCCGGCGAGGATTTCTTTGCTTTATTTTACATTTAATTGAGCTAAGTCACCAAAGTTTTGAGTTAATTGCTTAACTAAAACTAATTGATGTAAACGGTTGTTCTTCACCGCTGTATCTTCAACCATAACCATTGTTGCTTCGAAGTAAGCTGAAATGGCGTCCTTCAAAGCATGAATAGCCTGATATTTAGCGTCATAGTCATTTGCAGCTTCCATAGCTTCTTTTTGTACTTGGTAAGCAGCAAACAGAGCTTTTTCGCTATCATTTTCAAAAAGACTTTCATCAACAGTTAAGGTTTGACTTAAGTCAGCCTTGTCTGCCAAACGTGCCACCCGTGTCAAAGCTTCAATTGTTTCCTTAAAGTCTGCATCATCCAAGTGGGCAGTCAATGTCTTGGCTGCTTGACTAACATCAACAAACGTATTCGCCATGTTAGCTACTACCGTTTCTAAGACGTCGTGGCGGTAGTGGTCGTTAGCCAAAATTTGGTGGAGACGATCCGCTACAAAGTCGCGTAAAGCTTGAGCATTCGTTGCGGGATCAATGTTAGCGTATAGATCATGCGCTTTACCTTGGGCAAAGGCCACCGCATCCATTAAGTCATCCACTGATAATTGCCAATTATTAGCCAAGGCTATACGGATAATTCCTAAAGTCTGACGTCGTAAGGCGTAAGGGTCATTAGAGCCAGATGGTACCATGCCTGCACTGAAGAAGGCTTGTAAACTATCCAACTTGTCAGCTATGGAAAGTACGGACCCCACCGTGGAAGCTGGTAAGACACCTTCGGCACTGGTTGGCATGTATTCTTCACGAATAGCTTGAGCCACCACCGCATTTTCACCCATGAGATTAGCATAAATTTCGCCCATGACCCCTTGTAATTCGGAGAATTCGCCAACCATTCCTGTCACCAAGTCAAACTTGTAAATTTGGCTTGCCCGAGCTAAATCAGCTAATTCTTGGTCAGATAAACCTAACTTTTGACCTAAGAATTGCGCTAAGAGACCTACCCGTTGCATCTTTTGGGCCAAAGTTCCAATCTTATCGTGGAACATCACCTTGTCCAAGCGGTCAACATAGTGTTGAAGTGATTGTTTTTGGTCTTCTTCAAAGAAGAATTTCGCATCTTCCAAACGTGCCGTTAACACTTTTTCGTTTCCGGCAATTACATTGTTCAAGAAGGCGTCCTTCCCGTTACGGATAGCGATGAAGTGTGGTAAGAGTTTACCTGCTGCATCAGTTACGTAGAAATAGCGTTGGTTATCCTTCATGGAAGTAATCAAAACCACATCAGGGACAGCTAAGTACTTTTCGTCAAAGTTTCCCGCAAAAACCGTTGGCCACTCCACCAAATTATTAACTTCTTCTAAGAGGCCTTCATCAATATCAACCTTCCAGCCATTTTCTTGGGCTAAATCGTTGATTTGTCCACGAATCATATTCTTGCGCTTAGTCGCATCCGCAATTACTGATTCAGCTAATAAAGCTTCAGGATAGTCGTCAGTTGAATTTAATGTAACTTCTTTACCTAAGAAACGATGACCTTGACTAACCCGTCCTGTCTTGGTACCTAAGATATCAAAGTTTACCACTTCATTATCAAGTAAGGCTACTAACCAACGGATAGGACGGACGTATTCAAAGTCATTTGTCCCCCAACGCATCATAGTTGGGAATTTAAGGGACATCGCCACTTCTTTCATGCCAGCTAAAACTTCTAGTGCGGATTTCCCTGCTTCAAACTTATTGGCGTAGACGTACTCAACCCCTTTTAATTCCTTGAAGAATAAATCATCCGTGGTTAAACCTTGACCACGAGCAAAGCCTTGCGCTGCTTTAGTCCAATTACCCTCAGCATCTTGAGCAATCTTTTTAGCAGGGCCCTTAGCTTCGGTGGAAATATCTTCTTGCTTATCAGCTAACCCTGTCACCTTAACTGCTAAACGTCTTGGTGTTGAAAAAGGTAAGACACTGTCAAAAGCTAACCGTTCTTCTTTTAAATAATTTTCAACCTTAGCCACTAATTGGTTCACAGAAGGTGTGACCACGTGAGCGGGAATTTCTTCCAAACCAATTTCTAGTAAAAATGTGTGTGCCATCCTAGTCTTCCTCCTTCAACAATTCTTGCCGTAAAGCTTCATCTTTAATCAATGGGAAGCCTAATTTCTTACGTTCCGCCACAAAAACCTTGGCCACAGATTTGGCCATATTGCGAATCCGGGATAAATAACCCGCTCTTTCCGTTACGGAAACCGCCCCCCGGGCATCTAAAAGATTGAAAGTGTGACTGCACTTTAAAATGTAATCGTAGGCTGGGTGCACCAAACCATTGGCAATTTGCTTCTTAGCTTCTTCTTCATAAACATCAAAAGCTTTGGCCAACATTTCTTGGTTAGATTCTTCAAAGGCATACTTAGAGTGTTCGTATTCCGGTTCCTTGAAAATATCACCATACTTAACCCCATCTGTCCATTCAAGTTCAAAGACATTGTCAACATCCTGAATGTAAGAAGACAAACGTTCCAAACCATAGGTCACTTCGGCCGCTACTGGCTTAACTTCTAAACCACCAACTTGTTGGAAGTAGGTAAATTGAGTAATTTCCATCCCATCAAGCCAGATTTCCCAACCAACACCGGCACAACCCATAGAAGGGTTTTCCCAGTTATCTTCCACAAAACGAATATCATGTTCTTCTGGGTTAATTCCTAGGGCCTTCAAACTATCCAGATATAATTCTTGGATGTTTGCGGGGCTAGGCTTCATTAAGACTTGGAATTGGTGGTGTTGGAACAAACGGTTAGGATTGTCCCCGTAACGACCATCGGCTGGACGACGTGAAGGTTCCACGTAAGCCACATTCCAAGGTTCAGGTCCAACCGCCCGCAAAAAAGTGAAAGGACTCATAGTTCCCGCACCCTTTTCCGTGTCATAAGCTTGCATTAACATACAGCCTTGTTTTGACCAAAATTGTTGCAAGGTTAAAATAATTTCTTGCACTGATAATTTCTTCGTCATGAAAAAATTCCTTTCTGTGTGTTCGATTTTCGAAAACAACTAAGCCAGCATCATAAAAAAGATCGTCCCTATATGACGCCACTTGGTCATATAGGGACGATCTTCGATAATCGCGGTTCCACCCTACTTCTAGGCACAGCCTAGCACCTTAATTCACGCAACTCCGAAAGTGCCACCACTGCTTTAAAGTCACCTGCTTTCACCCACCAGGCTCGCTTAAGACTTCCTTCACAGTTTCTTCTTTCATCACCGTAGCAATATTAATAAGTATAGTATAGCTGATTTCTAACCATTGTCAAGCCTCAACCATCGTCAACTTTAGAATCTTTTTTGGGTAACGGGTGAAACATGCCCGCAAACGAATCCATCTGGTCCAAAAATTTCTTGGCTTTGAGATAGATTCCAACTTGATGATCATAAATTAAGTCAAGCGTCTGCCGCAGGCGTTGCTTGGTCTCTGCCCTTAGCTCCACTTTGCCTAACTTTTTTAAATCCAAAACGGAAAAAGCCTGCAAATAATAAATCGTTCTTTGATCTAGATGCAAACGATGTGGGTCCAAGTGATAATGTTGTGGGCATAAGAGTCCGCCATAACTTTCTGAATAATCAAAAGGCCGACTGGTCTTTTGACAAACCACACAACCAGCTAACTGCGGTGCTACCCCAAAAGCCGCTAGTAATTGGACTTCGATGATATTAGTCACCACCGCCGGGTCCTTACCAGTATCAATCAACCAAATCGCTTCGATAATTTTTTCAAACCATAAGCCAGGCAAGATGGTGTCACTTCCAAACGCTCGTTCGGCCAAGGCTAAAATATAAGTCGCATAGGCATTTAACGCAATATCTTCACTAATAGCCTGATATTGTTGTAAGCCACGAGGAGCAGTCAAAAAAGATAAGCCCACATCATTAATATTACCAATATAAGTTCCGCGGGTAAAAGGCAGAATTGCAGCTCCCATTTTGAAACCTCGCTTACGTACACCACGAACAAAAAAAGTTTTATAACCGAAACGGTCAGTTAGAATCTTGACAAGCATATCGCGTTCCTTATAGTTTTGACGCGATACGACCAACCCCTCAAAAACTTCACCATGATGCGTCGCCATTACCTACACCCCCTCATCTTTAAAAAAGAACCGCAAGTTAACTTACGATTCTTTTACATTAAATTCCCATTTCAGCTTGCACAACGTCAACAATTTCTTGTACATATTGGTGTACTAATTCTTGCGTAGAAGCTTCAGCCATTACTCGTAAAAGATCTTCCGTTCCAGAAGGACGCACTAAGACACGACCATCTCCAGCCATCTTTTCTTCCACTTGAGCAATAGCATCCTTAATTTTTTGGTTATCTAAAGCCGCCTGCTTGTCAGTTACGCGTACATTTACTAATTCTTGGGGGTACGTTATCACTTCAGCAGCTAATTCAGACAATTTCTTGCCGGTTTGCTTCATAACATTTAAAAGTTGTAAGGAAGTCAACATCCCGTCACCAGTAGTATTGTAGTCTAAGAAGACAATATGACCGGATTGCTCCCCCCCAAGATTGTAACCTGACTTCCGCATTTCCTCAACCACGTAACGATCGCCAACCTTAGTTTTCACAGAATTCAAGTCGTGAGCCGCCATGGCCTTGTAAAGTCCAATATTAGACATAACTGTCGTTACAATTGTGTCTTGCTTTAACCGTCCTTGCTCGGCCAAGTACTTCCCACAAATGTACATAATCTTGTCACCATCAACAATGTTACCTAGTTCATCAACTGCGATAAAGCGGTCACCATCACCATCATAAGCCACACCAACATCAGCACCTTGTTCAACTACAAATTTAGCCAATGCTTCAGGATGGGTTGAGCCCACACCATCATTGATATTAATTCCATCAGGATGGGTCGCCATCGTAGTAAATTCGGCATTTACATTGGCATATAATTGCGCTACTAAGCACTAGTTGCCCCGTTAGCTCCATCAATGGTAACATTTAATCCGGACAAATCATCAGGAATTGTATTTTGTAAGAAGCGTAGGTACTTCATAACCCCTTCGTTGTAGGAGGAAATCGTGCCTAAACCTTGAGCTGATGGCCGTGGTAAGTCATCAACTTCAGCATCTAATAATGCTTCAATTTCGGCTTCTTTTTCATCAGATAATTTGTAACCATCATTACCAAAAAACTTAATGCCATTGTCTTGTGCAGGGTTATGGGAAGCAGAAATCATTGCTCCCGCATCCATATCTTCAGTCCGCACTAAGTAAGCTACCCCAGGGGTGGTCATAACACCCAAATCAAAGACTTCAATTCCCACTGACAATAAGCCAGCGGTTAAGGCTTGAGCCAACATTTGCCCTGAAATTCGCGTATCACGTGCTAAAAGTACGCGTGGTGTTCGACCTTCTGCGTGCTTGGTTAAGATATATCCGCCACAGCGACCTAATTTAAAGGCAAGCTCTGGAGTTAAGCTCTCATTAGCAACCCCACGTACACCATCTGTCCCAAAATATTTCACGTTTCTTTCTTCCTTTCAAATTAAAAGGTCCCACTAAGGAGGGGGACCTTGTACTTTTTCACATTTTAATTTTTGAACCTGTCCGCTCTCATTATAACATATCAACCCCAAAAGTTAACTATTTCTTCCGAATTTTCATGTAGGGTTTATCATTAACGTCTTGGTGCACTTTACACCGGTCCAGTTCGGTTTCAAATACTTTTTGTGCTCTCGGAGGCATTATCTGGAGCAACATCTCACGAAATTCCACTGGCATTCCTTCAAGTTCGGTTAATATCTCATTAAATTCTACATCGTTTAACATACCCGATTCTGTTTCATTTAGCATGCTTGACTCTATTTCAAGTTCATCTTCTACCCATGCAACCGCATTTTCTAAAGCTTGGTCCACATATTTCATATCAGCTTTGGTCATCATCCCTGTCCTAGTCAAGAACAAGTAGAATTTCCGGAAAATTTCTTGAACCATCTCAATTCCATCTAGAGCCACGTAAGGGTCTTTTTGTAATTCACCGTCAATTACCTCCCAGACAAACATGGCTAGGTCGCTCAAGTTGGAAGTCGCCATCCGAAAATCGCTAATTAACAGGTAGTCATTGAGATAAGATTTCACAAGGTCTCCGACAATTTTATCAGGTAATCCCAAACGTAAATCAGTTTCTAAAAACTGTGCAATGACCGCTACATTATTAGCCATAATTTCCTTTTTGACCGCACTAATATCTTGGATCGGCTTAAATTCTACGGCTTGCCAAGTACGAAAGTCTTGAAACTTAGCTTCCATATCCATGTAAGCAAATTTACGACTTGGCTTTTTCGCCCTTTGAGGATAAGTCTGACTTAAAAGAGTGACCGCAAACTCTGTTTGATTAGGATTGTTAAAAGCCGATATTAAAGCCCCACTACTTCCTATTGCCTTCAACCGCTCAAATAAGTTAAGACCAGTATCAAACACATCTTCATAAACGGAATTTTCAGGTTCTTTTAACTCAGGAAGCTGATAAGCTTGCTCATCTACCACAAATTCAATTTCACGCCCATTATATAGAGCGTCAAGATAGTTATTAATGGTTATATCTGGCACCATGGTATTGTTTAACATGTATGGTAAAATGGACAAGGCTTTTGCCAACACATCGTCATCTTTAGCTAACGGTAGATACAATTTCAGGTCGGGTTGGACTAAGACCAAACTCTCCTTTCCATAAAATTTAGCTTCAGTTAAATACCAGTCAGTATAAGCTTGAACCTTTACCTTACGCTTGCGCTTTTGCCGTAGTTCGATTTCCAACGGCTTATTAGCTACCAGTAATTGAGCTTTAGCTAATAATTTTTTATTAGTGTGAATATGCATGTAATCACCTCAAGTTTCTTAACCCTGCAATAACTTCCGTGGTTGTCGTGCTGGTTCATCATCGCGTCGAACAGTCAAGGGCAGGTAACGCATTCGCAAAGGAAACATTGCCCAATCCATCAACTTAACATAATCTTGCGCAGGAAAATCGGCTCCTACTGTCAAAAAGTCATAACATTCATCTCCTGCTTCTTGAGTATAAAAACCTGCTTTTTCAAAACCATTACGCGCGTAAAAGGCTTGTCGACGCTGCCTTTGTTCATTATTCGGTGCCCAAGGTAAGGGTCTTTCAGCACTGAGACCAAGTTTTCTTTGGATATAGCGCCGTTTAGCCAAATCCAAAAAACGGCTCCCATAACCTTGTGATCGATAATCTTTTCCAATAGCTAAAAAGAAGATGTAGGCTGTTTGAGCATCTAAAATAGTGAACATAAAGCCCACCCATTTGATGCCATCATAAATTGAAACAAACTCAGCTCGTCCCCGTAGTACCATCATCTTCATAAACCACATTGGCAACTGTTCCACCTTAGGGAAGGCTTCATAGTAAGTGGTCTGAATTTTGGCAAAATCTGGACTAGTTAACTTCGTCTTCTCAATCCGCATCGCGTTTCTTCCTTTCAAAAATTCTTTACTACTACATCATAACAAAAAATACCCTGCTATAGGGTATTTTAATCAAATTTCAATAACTTTTTGTGCAGCTACAGCATATAGATAGCGATGTGCGACTTTTTGACCCGTAATACTTTCTAAAGCTAAGGCATAGAGGTTCATTTGTCCTTGATACTTTTGCTTTAAAGATTCCAGTCCGGCTTCCCCCGCTACATGGTCAGTCTTGTAATCAAAGAGGATTACTTTTCCCTTAGTATCTACAAAGTAACCATCAATAATCCCGTGAATTAGAAGGGGCTGGTCATCATCACCTAAATCAGCAAAAATTTTACCCGCCGGATACAGCAATGAAAATGGCGCTTCACGGTGAACTTGACTATGATTAGCAATCATAGCTCGACCTAATGGACTTTGATAGAAGGCTAAAATTCCGGCACGATTTATTTTTTCTGCTACCTTATCCGTAACCAAACGGTCTGCAACAGCCTGCTTAATCACCGCTTCAATCGCTACTAAATCCGGTTCCTTGTCTAAAGTGAGTTTTTGAAAAACCAGGTGCGTCGCTGTCCCAACTGCCGCTGGAGTAATTTTCTCTTCCGTTGTCATAAATTCAGGCTGACTAAAGGTCTGAAGACTAGGTTGAAAGTCCGCTTTAATCCCTAAAGTAAGTTTATCAACATCCACTGCCTGCATCTGATTCATATCTGGGTCCGCGAAAAAAGGCTTTAAATCGGTTACTGCTTGGTAGGCTGCTGTTTGAGTTTTAGCGGTCTGCTCGTATTTAAAGTCCAGAACCTCGCGGATAGCTTGCAATTCTATATTATCCTTAGGTACTACTTGACCTAAAGTTGCTTGCCATTCTGCTAAACTTGGCGTTTTCTCTTCTTTAACAACTACCGATTGAGCTGCTAAATCTGCGTCTGTCCAAAATTCGACTGCAAAATCTGCTTGTAAATCAGCAGGAATCATTTCTGCTTGTGCGACGTCTAAGTCGATTGCTTCGCTTGCGACTAAATCTGCTAAGCGATCCTGCCCCAGCATTACGTGATTCTGAAAATGTGGTGTACGCACCAGGGCCATCCCCACCCAATCTAAGTAATTTTTAGAAGCTTGACGGTGGGTTCGCTCTAAAACTAAAGCTTCATCATCTTTAGCAACAAGCCATTTTTTCAAAGCCGTCGCCTGATCCTTATATTCACCTACAAGATATAAATATTGCTCACTACGCGTCAAAGCCACATAGAGCTTACGCATCTCTTCGGCTAGCATCTTTTTTTCATTTTGAGCTCGAATGACTTGATAAACAGGGGTGGTTTGTTGTAAATAAAACTCTAACTGCCCATCATCACTGATTTTTTGACTGATGTATTGAATTCCTAGCCCCAAGTCATCGTCCAAGATATAACGTTCTGTTAAAGAGTGTTGATTGAAACGCTTAGTAGTGTTAATTACGAAAACCACCGGAAATTCTAATCCCTTACTTTTGTGGATTGTCATAAAATGAACCGCATCTTCACTATCTTCTTGATTAATTTCTGCCAAATCCTTATCGTGTTCCTGGAGTTTCTTGATAAAGCCTAAAAATCTGAAAATTCCACGGTAGTTAGTTTGCTCGTAGGCTTGGGCTCTTTCATAAAGAGCGTGTAAATTAGCTTGTCTTTGCTTACCACCTGGCATTCCCGTCACAAAGTCTAAAAAACCGGTCTTTTCATAAATTGACCAAATTAAAGGCGCGATTTCGGCCCGGCGTGCTTGAACTCGTAAGGTGGTTAAATCATCCAAAAAACGAACCACTTTCGCATATAAATCAGTTTCGAATTTTAAATTATCCTTATTCGCATTCTTAAACTTGAAAAGTTTAGAAACACCTTTAGCTTCTGCTTCATACAAGTTTCGAAAGCCCGTTAAAGTCCCATAAAAATCTCCCTGCTTAGTATTAATTCGTAAATAGGCCAGTTCATTTTCGTTGAAACCATACATTGGTGAACGTAATACCGCTACTAGCGGAATATCTTGGTGCGGATTATCAATAATATTTAACATCGCCAACATCAACTTAATTTCTGTCGTTTGGAAGTAGTTATCAACATTATCGACTTGGACTGGCACTTCGCTTTCCTGAAATTTTTCAGCGATTAGCGCACTGTCACCATGGTTGAAGCTAAAATAGCAATATCACCATACTTAATCTTACGTTTTTGGCCGCCGTTTTCCCGGTCAATAATTTCGGCTTGGCCGACCAATTCTTTAATCTTTTGCAACACAATTTGGATTTGACCAGCTTCCTTACTATCAATCGTAAAATCTAGTGACACTTCTTGGTCACTTGCAGTTTCTTGACTTTCATACACTAAAATTGTGGGGGCAGGAATCTGCGCTTCTGCGTAGACGTTGTTAGCAGAAACTAACTGAGCCAGCTGATCATAACTAATTTCCCCCAAACTTTTATCCATTAACTGACTAAAAATCAAATTAGTGAAGCCCGTCACTGTCTGAGCAGAACGGTAGTTATTTTGGAGCACAATCAATTCATCTTGACCATCTTGAGCCTCAACTTCAAAATGATCATATTTATCGGTAAATAATTGCGGCTTAGCCAAGCGGAATTGGTAAATAGACTGCTTTACATCCCCTACCATAAAAATTTTACCCGGCTTTTGGGGTGCTAGAGCTCGAATAATGGCCTCTTGAATCCCGTTGGTATCTTGGTATTCATCAACCATTATTTCTTGGTATTGTTCTTGCAAAATTTGAGCAATTTTTTGGGTTTGTTCCGTGCGTCCTGCCAACAACTCCAAAGTAAGGTGCTCTAAGTCATTAAATTCTAAAAGGTGCCTCCTTTGTTTCAGCTTATAGTAGGCTTGCTGGAAAGTTTGAACCACTTCAACCAACTTTCTAACCACACCTTGACTACCACTCATTAAAACTTGTAATTCTTCATTCGAGTAAGCCAAGTAACGTTCTTTCAAACTAGCCAGGTGGTCATTAATAGCATCACGCTGAGTTTTAATTTGGTTTTTTACAGCTTCAGCTTCTACCGGAAAATCCCCGGCACCACGCCCGGCTTTTATTAGCCGAGGCCATGCCAAGCTCAATTGAGCTACCTGCGCTTGTAACTTGGTATAAGTAAGCTGACCATGATTTTCCACTAAGTCTATCAAGGATTGGTTAAACTCCGCCACCGCTTGACGAGCTAATTGGTATTTTTCTAGGTGCTTAGCCTGATCAGGGACAAATTTGGCTGGCTTCTTTTCTTCGTAATAAGTATAAGCCTCACCTTGCCAATAATCTTCCATTAAGCTTAGTAATTTATTTTCTAAATCTTGCTCATACTTCTGGCTAGCACCTAAAATGACTCTTAATTCCTGATCAAGCGCTGGTTGAAGCTGTTCTTGCCATAACTTAGTTTGACTATAATCTTGACCACTGTGAAAGTCATAAAGCTTGCTGATTTTCTGTAACCATGAATCCGGGTTAGCCGTTGCCATAGCATAGTTATCTACCGCAAAGACTGCCGCTGTCAAAGCATCATCATCTCGATCACTTCCAAAAACAGTCACTAAACGATTAAAGTCTGAATCTTCCTGGCCATCATTGAAATCACCAGCATAATACTTTTCTCGGACAGCTTCCCAGGTTTCATTACGTAAAAGGCTCCTTTCGTTATCTTCTACCAATAAACGGAAATTAGGATCTAAATCTAAAGCATAGTAATATTTACGCAAGAGATGCAAACAAAAAGCATGGAGTGTAGAGATATCGGCCACGTTAATTTGAGAAAGCTGTTGGTTCAAAAATTCTCGCGCAATCTTTTGTTTAACTGGGTCAACTTCTTTTTTTAAATCAGTCAATTCTTCTTCTAATCCCTTTTTTAAGCGGTCCTTCATTTGCGTAGCAGCAGCATTGGTGAAGGTCACTACCAAAAAGTTACTAACATCGTTTAAAAGGCTCTCGTCATTTCCTGGAGTCTCCAAATATTGACCAATAATGCGGTGACGCAGACGTTCGATTAAAACCGCAGTTTTCCCCGAACCAGCAGAAGCTGCCACCAAAATATTTTGCCCCTGATCAACAATCGCTTGCATTTGTTGTGGGGTTGCTCGCTGCTTAAATTTACTCATTTTTTCCTTCCCTTTCTACTTTAGCCTTAATCAATTGCCACATTTCCTCATCACTCAGCTTAGATAATTCCCGGTATTCATTCCCTACCAAGCTATCAAATGTCATAATGTCTTGATAGTCACTATACTGCAAGCCGGATTGTTGCCCTAAGCGATAAGGTGCTAGGTCAATCACTCCGCCTAAAATTTCTTGACGAGCTTCTTCTAATTTCAACAAATCCAATTGAATTAAGAGTTGTAATTGTTCTGGCGTTACCAAGTGACTACCAGCTAGCGTTGTGAGACCTTTCTTGGTGGCCTTGATTTGATAATTAGCCCCACTTTTGGCATCTTGACTTAAACCGGCGTCAATTGTCCTGAGAAAATCACTATCGTCTTGGCGTAATAAACCGCTATAGCGGTGATTTTGGGCAAATAAGGCTGGCAAGTCTTTTTGTTTTTGCTTGAAGTCTGCAAATTTTAAAATTGGGTCGTTTAACTGCAAGTAAGCCACACTGCCGAAATCCAGCTGATTTGTACCACCTAATTTCTTTCTTAATTGGACTGGTAAATTAGCAAACATTTCTGCCAGTAAAGGTTGATTATTTGGCATCTGTAAGGTTGCTAGATAGGTTAAAAGTTGCAATGTCAAACCGTGATAGGCTTTGACATAAAAATCTTTCATACGACCTTCAATATTCCCTGACTTGTAATCCACCAAATTTAAAAATAATTGTTTTTGATCGGCCAACTGAGCCGCAACCACATCAATCCGATCAATCCGCCCCCGTAAATTCAAACTTCCAGCCGCACCAGCCTGAGCGTACGGAGGTAAAATCAAACCGTTCAAGGTTCGCTCACGTCCTCCGAAGTCTCCAAACGGTGTTTCAGTCTGTAAGGTTACAATTGGTACTTGTTTTCTTTGGTCCCAAATGGATTGGGCGACTTTATAGGCCGTCTTGTTGAGTCGCTTACGCATATTTTGATAACGATGGGTACTGTCAAAGACTTCTAATTTACGTTCTTCTAAATTAGCTTGTACCTTAGCAAAGGTTGTCTGCATTATTTGGTCAAATTGCTCCGAACTTAACTCGCCGATAGTTTGCCCTGTTTCTTGAACCGTACGGATAAAGACTTCCAAAATTTCGTGAAAATAAGTCCCGGTCTTAGCTGCGTCAACCTTAAATTCCTGACGTGGTTGAAGTTTCAAACCATACTTCAAAAAGTACTCATAAGGGTTTTCGAAGTAGGTTTCCAAAGCCGAAACCGATCCAAATAGATAAATTTTGCCATCATCCTTACGGTATAATTCATCCACTAGCTCCTGATCTAAATGTTTGTGACCATCAACTTCAGCTACCCCAGGTAAAATTTCATTACGATAAGTTAAACTTTGAAAAAGCTGGTCGACTTGAAGCGGTAACTTAGCCTTTAAATTTTGGTAAACCACACGCCAAGTTGCAGGTACTTTTACTTGTCCAAAATGCTGTCGACTGTAATTAATAAGGTCCGTCAGCATACTTTGAGGACTTCCAGCTAGAGTTTCAACTTGGTCAGCGTTAACCGTTTGAAGTTCTAGACCATACTTTTCAACCAAAGTTAGCAAGTAAGGTGACAATTCTAACTTTTCACCGGTAACTTCTAAACTGGCAGCCGTCAGATACAAACGATCTTGTCCTGTCATAAAGCTCGGTAAGCCCAGTAAATTTCATTATCTAGTTGAACTTGAGGGCGGTCGTTAAGGTGCTTGCTTTCACTATTAACTAAGTTGTGACTAGTCTCGGCAAGTAATTCCCGGTCCAAGTCGCCTAGGAGACCTTCTGTCACAGTCGTCTGAGGAAAAACATCAGCATTCAAACCCAAAATAAAGGTAATTTTGCGATTTTGCATCTGCTCAATACCAGTCTTCGAGAAAATTACCTGGTCTAAAGTCGAGGGCACTTGATTATAGGTTGCTTGGTTAAAACCACTTTGCAAAATTTCACTGAAACTAGCTAGGTTAAAACTTTCATCGCCTAAAGCCAAAACATATTCGTCCAAGAGATTGCAAAAAGCATCCCAAACTTCCTTAGGACGACTGGCATCACTAGCATCCGCCCGTAAATTTTGAGCAGTTTGCTGCCACAAAACTAAAGTTTGCGGAATTTGCATCTCATTTAAAAGTTCCATCAAAGCTACCGCAAATTGACGACCAGTTTGGGTAGTTTTTAAAATTTGACTGAAACGCTGCCGCAAGTGAACCAGAGTTTGACGAATGATTTGACCATTTAAATCATGCAAGCGTTTGACTCCGACACTCTTCCGACCTTCAATTTCCCAGACTTGATCATCTTCCCAACGTTTTTGACTACTAATTCCTGTTCTCAGCAAGAAGTTTTCTAACCAATCGACATTATCCCGGTAAGTCCCTAAGCTACGCTTTTTGACATATTCATAGACTCTTTGCCCTGTAGCATCAGTTTGGTAGCGCAAACCATGCTCAATTTTAAAATCAGTCCGTTGCTGATTATAGTCTGGATTATAGACATATAGCTCCGGCACAATTAATTCCGTCTTCAAGAGACGCATCACTAACTGATAGGGATAAAGCCCATTTTGCCCTTCAAATTCCAAGAGACTGGTCATAAATTCTACAAAGGGGTGCGTTTGCATACTTCGTGACAGGTCAGTAAAAGTCGGAATCTCTGCTTGCTGGAACAAAGGTACCAACAAGTTACGATATTTTTCAATATCCGGCGTCAAAACCAAAATATCTCGATAAGCATAATCTTCACGGGCTACCAGCTGTCGAACTTGGCTAGCGACAAAACGAACTTCACTCACCCGATCACTAAAATGATAAGCTTGTAAGGCTTGATTATTCCTTAAGGATAAATCTGAAATTTGCTGATGACTAAATTCCGCCTCCCAAACTTTCTCCAGTGCTAATAAATCCGGTTGCACTCGCAAATGAGCGGAATGGTCATCGTATAAAACCGGGATGCCAGCCTTGATAGCTTGACGATATAAAGACCAATAACGGCGATAGGCGGGAGCATACATGTCCCGACTGGATATTTCTTTTTGACGAGCTTGTTCCTTGGTCAAGTCCAAGCTTACCCGTACTTCCTTCGCTTTTTGGGCCAATAGTAAAATAATTTGTTCTTCTAAAGCAGTGAAATCCGTAAATCCATCAATAAAAATAACAGTATCACTTAAATCCGCCTCAGTTAGGTACGTTTTTAACTCGGTTAAAATCACGGTTACATCGACGTATTGACTTTGGTCTAGAGCTTCAAAATCCGCATAAATTTTAGCTAACTCGGCTAATTTTTCTTGCAAGGCAGTTTGTAAACGCGTCAAGTTAGGTTTTTGGGCTAAATCTTGAGCCATAGTCACCAGGTCTTGACTGGTGTAGCCTCCCTGCCGTAATTCTATTAACTGGCTGGTCAATTGGGCCGCAAAACCCGGCTGATTCTTGGCAGCCGCAAAGACCACTAAATCATCTCTTTGATGTAAGATGTGTTGGACCATCATGGTTAAACCGGTTTGCGAGAGATGGCGCGCTTGAAGTTTGGGATGGTCTTTTAAAAAGTACCACGCTAAACGTGAAAAGGAGAAAATTTGCACATTTTCCGCGGCATAAACCCCATCATGGCCAAATTTTTGGCGTAAAAAGTCTAACACCTGTACTTCCGACTCAAATTTAATATGATTAGGTACCAAATAGAAATAATGTTGCTTGGGTTCTTCTTGGTACCAAGTAGCTAGTTGCGCTAGCATCACGGCTTGTTTGTCATGGGAAGCCTTCCCCAATACGAATCCTAATGCCATAAATTCTTCCTTTCCTTATCTTTAAAAACGATCACGCCCGTGAATAACTTGCAAGTGACTTTGTCCTTGATCGGCAGTTACTTGCAACTGGTCTGCAATTCTTTCTTTTAATTCACTCACATGACTAATAATCCCAATCATCCGATGGTCACCTTCCAGGTTTTGTAAGGTCAAAATTGCCGTATCGAGACTCTCTTGATCCAAAGAACCAAAACCTTCATCAATAAAGAGTGCCCCCAATTGTAAACCGCCATTTTGAATTTGGATCACCTTACCTAAACCAAGAGCCAAGGACAAAGCAGCCATAAAACCCTCTCCACCTGACAAGGTATTAACACTTCTTTGCTTACCCGAATAAGCCTCTACGACATTTAATTCCAAACCTGTATGCTTGGCACTGCGGTCCTGGCCGTCCTTCAATAAGAAACTATAACGTCCATGCGACAAACGGGTAAAAATTCGATTGGCTTCGGCCAAGACCTGTTGAAAGTATTGCTGGAGGGCAAAACGTTCCAGACTCAAACTATTACTATCCTTGCGGCGTCCACTGCCATTAATCGCTTCGTTAAGGTAGCTCCAACGGTTCAACTGCTCTAAAATCTCATGACTACTTTCGTGGATAGCTTGAACTTGTTGGTAACTTTCCTGCAAATTCTCCAATCGTCGAACCAATTGCCCTAAAACAGCTTGACCAGTATCCAATTCTTCATTATACGCAGCCAATTGCGCTTCATCTTCACGCGTATCTGGCATTAAACTCGAGCCTAATTTTTCCTGTAGACGGGCTAAATTTTCTTGGTTTGTCTTTTTAGCCACTGCAAACTGGGTCTTAGCGACTTGTAAACTATCAATTTGCTCCAAATTCTTTAAAAGATTTTCTAAATCCGATAAACCAACCTTGAAGTCCGCCGTTTCTAAAACTTTCGCTAAAGCGTTCGCTTGGATCTGACTTTCCTTTTCAAGGTCTACTAATTCAGCTTGCTTAGCTTGACGTAAACTTTTCACTTCAGCTTTTTCTTGGTTGAAAGTTTGCTGACGATTTTCATAGGCTTGCTTTTCTTCCTGATAAGCTATCACCTCGGCTTGTAAGTCTTGGTAGTAACGTACAAAAGCCTCTTTATCCGGATATTCTGGTAAAAGATTGGCTTTTAATTCCACCATTTTCCCCTCCAAAGCCTTCACTTCCAATTGAACCTTTGTAAAGGCAGCTTGGTTTACTTGATGCTCAACCGTTAAATCTTGCCATAGTTGTTCACATTTAACCTGCTTCACTTCTAAGGCGCTAATTTCAGCTTGTAAAGTTACAGCAATCTCCTCTTGAGCTTCTAACTCTGTAACCTGCTTGGATAAGGTCACATATTTTTGTTTTAAGGCTGACAAAATTTCTTCTAAAGCAACAGCAGGCATTGCCACCGCTTCTTGAAAATTCGTTAATTTGCCAGCATATCGCTTAACTTCGCTTTGCCATTCAGCTTTGTCACGATTAGTAGTAGCTTGCAAGCGATCAAATTGACTTTGGGCTACTTGCTGGTTTTTTTCTGCTTGCTCAATAATCGCTTGACTGATTTCATCGGTTCTTTGGGCTAAGTGAGGGTGGTTTAAACTTCCACAAACAGGACAAGGATTATCTTCCTGGAGATCTTCTGCCAAACTCGCCGCAATATTTTGTGCTAATTGTTTTTTTAAAACCTGAACAGCAGCAGTCTTTTTTTGTACTTCGGCTTTTAAGTTAGGAACTTGTTCAGCCTTTTGTTGCCAAACTTGCTTTTGCTGTGCCAAATCATCTGCCAAGGCCTGTAATTCTTGGCCTTGCATCTGATAATTTGCCGTAGTTTGGGCTTGTAACCTTAAGTTAGCTAGATCCGCCTGATTATGATTAACCGCCATTAATTCTGCCCGTTTCTGGTTCAAATCTGCTTTAATTTTTGTCAAGATATTTTGGCCATTTTCCAAACGTTCCGCAGTCGCCTTAACCTTTTGAGCTTCTGTCGCCTGACTAGCTAATTGCTGTTCTAATTGTATTGTCTGACCTTGATATTTATCATAAAGCTCTTCTTTGCCTGCTAACTTACTCAGCAAAATTTCTTTGTCTTCTGCTTGATTAGCTAAACTAGCCAATTGATTAGCTTGCTTAACTAAGTGGGCTTCTTCGTCTACCAAAATCTGCCACTTTTGGTCTAACTGCGCCAATTGTTCATTTTTAACCTGAATACTTTGTCTTTGATCACAAACTTTTTGCCATAATGGTGCTTGCTTTTGCGCCCACAACAACTGGTCCAAATATTGATTTTGTTGTATTTGAGCAGCTTCTTCTTGTACTAATTTTTCAGACTCGGCTTGGGCTTGTTTTAGCGCCTGGAAATCTACCAAAAGCCCTTTCTTGCGCGCAATTGCTTCACGTAATTGTTCTTTTTGGCTTTCAACATTTTGTAGTTTAGCGGCTTGCTCTTGCTGACTTGCCTTTAATTCTGCCAAGCGCGCTTGTACTCGTTCAAACCATAAACCATACTCTACACTCGGAGCCAAGCCTTCTTTCTCATAAACACTTTTTTGATAAAGCTCAACTTTTTGCGCCTGAGCATCACTTTTATCTCGAATTTCCTTGGTTTTTCTGGCAATTACCTGGCCTAAATCTGCATAAATCTGGGTGTCAAAAATTTCTTTGAGAACAACTTCCTTGGCATTACTATCTGCTTCCAAAAAATTTCGAAACTGTCCTTGTGGCAACACAATCACTTGCCGAAATTGTTTGGCCGTCAAAGGGATAATTTCTTCAAGCTTGGCTTTAATTTCTTTGGCCTTGTCTAAACTGTGAAATTCCCCCAGTTCATCTTCATAAGTTAATTCGACTTTGGCTCCAACTTTGGTCAAACCTTGCCCCCCACGTTTAGCCCTAAAGTAAGCGGGTTGCCTCATAATAGTATAGATTAAATCATGATGCTCGAAAACTAGTTTCACCTGGGTAACTTCTTTTTCACTAGCAAATTCCGAACGTAAATCCTCCCCACGTCGATCAGAACCCGAAGTTTCTCCGTAAAGAGCAAAACTCATAGCATCAAAGATGGTCGTCTTTCCAGAACCTGTTTTACCACTGATTAAAAAGAGCTGACTATCGCTAAATTCATTAAAATCAATCTTAGCTTCCTGATAAGGTCCAAAATAAGATAATTCTAAAGTTAATAGTTGCATTTAATCTTCCTTTCCAACTTTTTGCAGACAATCTTCCACTAAAGCTAAGTCCGCGGGTTCTAAATCTTTACCAATTACCTGACTAAAAAATGTTTGCACTAATTCAGTGGGTTGCATCTCTCCTACGCCTGCCACGACTTCAAAGCCTGTTGAAGAAAAGGCTGGCGTTTGTCTTTGGAGATTGAACATATGTGGGTAACAAGCTAACAGACGTTCATAACTATCAAAGACTGGTTTTTCATCCGTCATGATCACAGATACATACGAACCTACAGGAATTTCCTGTCGCTTTTCTGCACGCGTTAATTCTGCCACCGTGCCTTTTAATTGATACAAATCATTTAAAGGTTGAATTTCTCGGAAATAAGGCGCATCCATATTCGTATCCACAATCCAAACCCCTTTTTTATCCTTAGCCTCCGAAGCCGAAAACTTCAAAGGGGAACCACTATACTTAACCTTATCCATCTGCAAAGCATTGGCTTTGTGAATATGACCTAAAGCAACATAATCAAAACTCGCAAATAAGTCCACCGGAACGGCTCCTAAACCACCAACTTCTACCTTGGTTTCAGAATCTGACCGTAGCTACCCGCCGCAAAAAAGTGACCAACAAAAACATGCTTTTTCCCCACCACAAATTTTTCTTGGCAGCACGCTACTACATCTTGCATGGCTTGGGCTAAATCTTGATAATCTTTATCAAAATAATTTTTGCTTGCGCCAACTTGAAATAAGGCACTAAAAAAAACTGACAATCCCCAATTTCTACCGGATCAAAGGCATCTTCCAAACGAGTATTCAAGTAAAAATGGTTTAAACGATACCACTGATTTCCCGTATTCAAACGGACTGCAGAATCGTGATTTCCATTAATCATCAATAAAGGATACTTTTCTTCCAAATTCAACTGCACAAGCATTCGATTCAAAAGAGCAACACTATCTTCATTAGGACGCGGGCTATCATACAAGTCTCCAGCAATCACGATAGCATCAACTTTTTCTTCTTTAGCAATGGCCACAAGCTTTAAAAAAGCATCCCACTGTTCCTGACGCAAGTCGAAATCTCCCAATTTTTTCCCTAAGTGCCAATCTCCAGTATGTAAAAATTTCATTTTTGGCCCACCTTTCCCAATACTCTTTTTTAACATTAT
>NZ_BAMI01000020.1 GCF_000615765.1 Ligilactobacillus equi DSM 15833 = JCM 10991
AAAAGTATGAAAGTAAGAAAAGCTGTTATTCCAGCCGCCGGTTTAGGCACAAGATTTTTACCAGGGACTAAAGCTTTAGCTAAGGAAATGTTCCCAATTATTGATAAGCCGACTATCCAATTTATCGTTGAAGAAGCCCGTAAATCAGGGATTGAAGATATTTTGGTGGTTACAGGGAAGGGAAAGCGTCCAATCGAAGACCATTTCGACTCTGTCCCAGAATTAGAACAAAACTTAAAGGAAAAAGGTAAAGATGATCTGCTAGAATTGGTGCAACAAACGACGGACATCAACCTTTACTTCATTCGTCAATCCCACCCACGTGGTTTGGGAGATGCCGTTTTGATGGCTAAGGACTTCGTTGGTGACGAACCATTCGTTGTTATGCTTGGAGATGATGTGATGGAAGATAAAGTTCCTTTGACCAAGCAATTAATTGACCGTTATGACGAAACACATGCCTCAACTTTAGCGGTGATGAAGGTCCCTCATGAAGAAGTTAACAAGTATGGGGTGATTGATCCGGTTGATGAATACAAGCCAGGCTTACATGATGTGAAGAGCTTCGTAGAAAAGCCTGCTGTGGAAGATGCGCCATCTGACTTGGCGATTATTGGTCGTTATCTCTTGACGCCAGAAATCTTTGACATGTTAGAAACGCAAGAACCTGGTGCTGGTAACGAAATTCAATTAACGGATGCGATTGACCGTTTAAACAAGGTGCAACGTGTGTTCGCCCACGAATTCAAGGGGCAACGCTTTGATGTGGGCTACAAGTTTGGTTATTTGAAGACTTCTATCGAATTTGGTTTGAAGCACCCTGAAGTTAAGGATGAGTTGAAAGCTTACATCAAAGAATTAGCTCAGCAATTAGAAGGTCCAGCTGCTCCTAAGTCTGCACCTAAGGCGAACAAAGCTAAAAAATAATTTGTAAATAGATTTGAAGTATGGTAACCTAATATCTAGGTGCCAACCTCGGCCGGCATCTTCGGACGAGCCTCCAGTTCGGGAGGCAGGATGGCCGGCATACAAAAGCCTCTTTTTCTGGCAGGAACCCAGGAAAAGAGGCTTTTTCTGTTCCAATTATTAAGTTATTCCTAAAATTTCTTAAAATTGTGAAAAGAGTAACAATCATTCTTGCCTAGGTAATTTCTGATAGATATGATAAGTATATAGTTAAGTATGTGATGGCAATAAAATAACGGGAAGGAATCGGGGAAATATGCAAAAGAGTCAATATGATATTGAAATTGAAAAAATTTTAAATCGACCGTTAAGTTTGGATTATCAGGCGCAAGCCACGAGTTTAAAGGATAAGACGATTCTTTTGACGGGTGGTGCGGGTAATCTGGGGCAAACCATGTGTCAAGAATTGTGTGATTTGGGTGTTAAGCAATTAATTGTAGTTGATTGTGATTTTTTGGGGGCAGCAAAATTGCGCAAGTATGAGCAAGTTAAATATTTTCAGTATGATATTTGTCAACAATCCCAACTGGCAGATGTTTTTCAAAAGTATCAACCGCAAATTGTGATTCACGGTGCTGCGCAACTCGAGGCTCCAGTAGTTGAATTACTAAAAACTAATGTTTTTGGAACGTACTTGTTAGCGCAATTAGCGGTTTTATATGGGGCGGAAAAGTTTGTCCTATTATCGAGTAAAAAGGCGATTGCCCCCAAAGAAATGTATCCGCTTAGCAAGTCTTTAAGCGAGAGTGTGATTAACTTAATCGGTCAAGAACAAAGACAATTGAAGTGGGAGATTTTACGACTTCCCAAACTTTTAGAAACCAAATCAACAACACTTTCTTTGTACGAAAATGCCGATTTTCAAGGAAGAAAGCAGTGGATATTACACCCAGCCGTGAAAAAAGAAGTTGTCACTTTGAGAGAAGCAACGATTACATGTCTAAATTCCCTGGAAAAGGAAAGCTCAACCACTGTGCGTTGTTTAGAAGCGCGTTTTATCTTTGATAGACTTTTACTTCATCAAGGCCAAGCACCACAACGTAAATTGACATATACTGATTTGGGAATGCTATGGTGGACTATGGAAAATCGACCGACAGATTTGGAGCGGGTAGTTAAGGAGTTGTTGAAGGGGGACAAGGAATGAAACAACCACGCATTTCTTTGGTAATGGTAATCAATAATCATGCGGAAGCAGAACAGTTTTCTCGAAGTTTAGTGGCTTTACGCCAGCAAGACTATCAAAACTGGGAGTTATTGGTTTGTGTGCGTCAGACAGGATTACTAGCAAGTCTTAAAGAGAAACAGGTTAGGGTGTTTGATGTAAGCGGTTATAAAAAATTAGGGCAAATAATGAATTATGCTTTGGCGCAAAGTCAAGGACTTTATTGGGCTCAAATCAATGTTTATGAAAGACTATGTTCTTACTGGTTACTTGAACAGGTGACTTTTTTAGAGGAAAATCCGCGCTATGGTTTTGTTAGTGGGCGGGGGCAGGCATCAGTTCGGCAAGGTCAACCAGGACGTTATCACTTTTTACGGGGGAATCCTTTTGTATCGCGAACTTTGTTGTTTCGTAAAAGTTTGTTGGAAGTTATTAAAGGATATGATGAAAGTTATGATCATCCCTACCTAGTCGACTATGATTTATGTATGCGCCTTTATGCTTATGGTAGTCGCGGATACATTTTACCTACCCAAATGTTGCAAAAAGAGAGCCCAATTAAAGCGGTTTGTCCGCGAGAAGAAGCAGGACTACGCTTACGTGGATACAGTAAATTAGGAATGAGTGTGTTGGGTTTTCCCTTTGCTCTAACAACCCTAATCAAAAAATAGTGAGAAAGTAAAGCTAAAATTATCTTGTTTTTTGAGAAAGAATAGCTTAAAATTAATTTTGCGAAACATTAATTTTGGAGGAAAATGCTGTATGTTTAAGGAATTTAAAGAGTTTATTGCACGTGGAAATGTAATGGACTTAGCTGTTGGGGTTATCATCGGGGGTGCGTTTACGGCAATTGTTAACGCCTTAGTCAACTACTTGATTAACCCATTAATTGGGATTTTCATTGGAAGTATTGACTTTTCGGACTTTGTTTTCAAGGTAGGGGACGCTACTTTTAAGGTTGGTTCCTTCTTAAACGCTGTCATTAACTTCTTGATTATTGCCTTTGTGGTCTTCTTGTTGATGAAGGGAATTAACAAGTTAATGCCAAAGAAAGAAGAAGTAGCTGAAGAAGAGCCAGTTGATCCACAAATTGAAGTTTTAGAAGAAATTCGTGACTTATTAAAGAAGCAAAATTAAGATTTAAAATCCATCATACGGTGGATTTTATTTTTTTGCTTGTTATGTGGCGAATATAAGCGTAGCGTCAACAAAAAAACATGAGTCCGGTTAAGGCCCGAACCCATGCTTTAGTTGCTAAAAATATTTTATTTTAACGGTCAGCTTTTTTAGTAATGTAGTTTTGGGCAACCAATAATTCAGCAGACTCAACTGCGCCACCAGCAGCGCCTCGTAAAGTATTGTGGGATAAACCAACAAATTTCCAGTCATAAACACTATCAGTCCGCAAACGTCCAATGGAAACGCCCATCCCATTTTCGTAGTTAACGTCAAGAGCGACCTGAGGGCGGTTATCTTCTTCGAGGTATTGAATAAAGTTCTTAGGAGCGCTTGGTAAGTTGAGTTTTTGTGGTAATCCCTTGTAGTCACGTAAAGCTTGTACCAAGTCTTCTTTACTTGGAGTTTGGCGGAATTTAACAAAAGCGGTCGCTGTGTGCCCATATAAAATTGGTACGCGGATACATTGACTTGTAATCACCATATCGTCACTAGGAACAATTTCCCCTTTTTCGCGGTCAACGTGTCCCCAAATTCGTAATGGTTCCTTTTCAGACTTTTCTTCTTCCCCCGCAATGTAAGGGATGATGTTTCCTTGCATTTCTGGCCAAGAATCAAAGTTCTTCCCGGCCCCAGAGATAGCTTGATAAGTAGAAGCAATTACTTCATATGGTTCGAACTTCTTCCAGGCCGAAAGAGCAGGGGCGTAAGATTGGATAGAACAGTTAGGTTTCACAGCGATAAATCCATATTTAGTACCTAAACGTTTCTTTTGGAAATCAATAACTTCGAAGTGTTCGGGGTTAATTTCAGGCACAACCATGGGAACATCTGGTGTCCAGCGGTGTGCAGAATTATTAGAAACAACAGGCGTTTCTGTCTTAGCGTAGGCTTCTTCGATAGCTTTGATTTCATCTTTAGACATGCTAACGGCAGAAAAGACGAAATCTACTTGACTAGCAATTTTGTCAATTTCATTAACATCTAAGATAACCTTGTCGGCGACATCATCTGGGACAGGTGTATCCATCATCCAGCGACCAGCAACAGCTTGAGCGTAAGTTTTACCTGCACTACGAGGACTAGCAGCGACCACCGTGGTTTCAAACCAAGGGTGATTCTCTAATAAAGTGATGAAACGTTGACCAACCATCCCGGTGGCTCCTAAAATACCGACTTTGAGCTTTGCTTCCATGTAAGTCACTCCTAATTAATGATAAAGTAATAATTAATCATATTTTAATTTAAAAGTAAAAAAATTACAAGTTGAAAACTTTGAAAATTAAAATGAAAAAAGTTCCCTAAAGTCTTGACGAAAGAAAGGGGGTTTGATATGATAATAACGTTGTATTTGTGCATGTCACACTGCAACCGCACGCTTCAAGTACCCTAAGTATTTCAAGAATGAAATCACTTGTTTGCGGCGAGTCTAAGTAAATTATAAGGAGGTGCACATGATGTACGCAATTATCAAAACTGGTGGAAAGCAATTAAAGGTAGAAGCAGGTCAAACTATCTACGTTGAAAAGTTGGCTGCTGAAGCTGGTGAAACAGTTACTTTTGACCAAGTTGTCTTTGTTGGTGGTGAAAAAACTGTTATCGGTAAGCCTTTAGTTGAAGGTGCTACTGTAACTGGTACAGTTGAAAAGCAAGGTCGTGGCAAGAAGGTTGTTACCTTCAAGTACAAGCCAAAGAAGCACTCTCACACAAAGAAGGGTCACCGTCAACCTTACACTAAGGTTGTTATCGACGCCATCAACGCCTAATCACACATGATTAAAGCGCACATGACGTACGGAACTGGTAATCGAATTACTGGTTTTGAGCTCACTGGACATGCCGGTTACGGTATTGAAGGTGAAGATATTGTCTGTGCAGCAGTTTCGGTTTTAACGATTTCGACCGTTAATTCTTTGGAGCAGCTTGCTAAGGTGGAGCTGGATATCGATGAACGCCCCCTCGAAGGTGGTTATTTGAGAGTCGAGCTGAAAACAGACAATGATGAAGCGCAATTATTACTGGCCAGTCTACGCTTAGGCTTGGCGGATATTGCGCAACAATATCGCAAATATATAAGATTTAAAGATTAACCTGAGGAGGTGCAATCCGCTATGTTAATGAACTTACAATACTTCGCCCACAAAAAGGGTGGTGGTTCTACTTCTAACGGTCGTGACTCACGTTCTAAGCGTTTAGGTGCTAAGCGTGCAGACGGTCAAACTGTTACAGGTGGTTCAATCCTTTACCGTCAACGTGGTACTAAGATTTATCCTGGTGTTAACGTTGGTATGGGTGGCGACAACACTTTATTTGCTAAGGTTGCCGGCGTTGTTAAATTCGAACGCAAAGGTCGCGACAAGAAGCAAGTTTCTGTATACCCTGTAGATGCAGAATAATATTTAGCGTAAAGGCTGTGAATAATAGCTGAAGCGTTATTGAATAGTGAAAATTTCATTGGTTCAATGGAATTTTCACTATTTTTTTGTGCTTTATATTCAAACTTTTAACGTATTTTTGAAATTTTCTTAAGCATTTTGAATTACAACTTTTTTTCTAGCTTTAATAAGGAATGATTCCAATAATCGGGATTATTCCTTATTTTTTTAGTGAAAAAGTTAAAGGTGTGGATTTTTAGTTAAGGTAGGGTAAAAATTATTGTTTAAAATATCAAGGCAATATAGGATGAAAGAGTAGTCGATAGATAGACACGAAGTAATTTTTTAGGAGGGGTTATGACAACTAGTGAAGTTAGAGCGCTGTTGGTGGAGTTGTTGGGAGGTAAGACCGAAGATTTTCAAGATGTAGTTGCTTGGTCTGGGGGGATGACGAATCAGTCTTTTCTTTTTACATGGCACAGTAAGCGCTATATCCTGCGGGTGCCGGGAAGTTTAGGCCGACAGGAGCAGGAAGTTAAAGTTTACCAAACACTAAAAGATTTACAGATTTGCGAACCGGTTATTTATTGGCAACATGGGTATAAAATTGCGGAATTCATTCCTGGGGCGCGTAATTGTCAAGCTGATAATTGGGAAGAAGTTAGTGCTTGTATAGGACTGCTAAAGCAGGTACATCAGAGTAATCTAAAAGTGACTTGGGGGGTTGACTTATATCAAGAGATTAATTTCTATGAGACTCTTATGAGGGAGAATCCTTACCCTGATTATGTAGCAACCAAGCAACGGGTCTGGGGCTTACGAGATTTGATTCAGCAGTATCAAAAACCAGCAGTCTTGTGTCATTTGGATGCTCATCCCGATAATTTTGTGCTTGGTAAGCGCTGGTATTTAATTGACTGGGAGTATGCGGCCATGCAAGACCCCGATTTAGATCTGGCCATGTTTGCTTTATATGCGGGTTATGATTTAGCGATGATTAATGCCTTGATTGCTACTTATTACCCAGAAGGTTGTGCACGGGAAGTGCGTTGGAAGATTTATGCTTATCTAGCGACTGCTGGTCTTTTATGGAGTAATTGGGCGGTGGCTTCAGGGCAAGACTTAGGTGAGTATGGTCAGCGTCAATATCGCTATGCCCAGGAATATAGTCAGTTAGTCACTGATATTTTAGAAAGGAAGATAAAATGCCAAGAGTAAAAAAAGCGATTATTATGGCTGGAGGGAAGGGGACGCGGTTAGCGCCCTTAACCTTTGTGACGCCCAAACCTTTGGTTAAAGTTCGTGGTCAAGCCATGGTGGAGACAACAATTGAAGCTTTGTTAACCAATGGGATTCAAGATATCGTTGTAGTTACAGGACATTTAGCAGAAGCATTTGCTGATTTACCCAGACGTTATCCGCAAGTGAAGCTAGTGCATAATCCAGATTATGGGCGAACCAATAATATTTCTTCTCTATATTGCGTGCGGGAGTTTTTGGATTGTGATTTGATGATTTTAGATGGCGACCAGCTAATTTGTGCCCCGCGAGTTTTACATGCCGATTTTGATGTATCGGGTTATACTTGTGCGGCAACGGATGCTCAAAATGAGTGGTTCTTACAGCTCGATAGTCAGCAACAAGTACAGTTTTGTTCCAAGCAGCCGTGTTTTAGAGGGCAACGTTTGTATTCAATTTCGCGTTGGACGAAGGCTGATGCGAAAAAATTAGCAGCACATTTGGAAGAAGACTTTAATCAGCGGGGTCTTGACCAAATTTATTGGGATGACATAGTGCTGTTTAATCATTTTACGGATTATCAGTTGCGTGGGTATCCAATTAACGGTACAGAGGTGCTGGAAATTGATAATTTTGAGCAGTTGTGTCAAGTTGACCCACGTTATCGGAGACAAGATGATGTTCGAGAAGCTTAAAAAGTTAGACGGTTTTGCTAGTCTGGTACCGCTACTTAGTATGAGTGTTTTAGGGGGGCTTCTTTGGTGGAAACCACAGGAAGCGCAAACTATGATGCAACAATTACGAGCAGGACTAAGTCAGTACTTTTCCTGGTTTTATCTTGCGTTAGGTTTGGTGACTTTGTTAGCTACGACTTATGTAGCCTTCTCCAGGTATGGTCGGATTCGTCTGGGAGGGGGCCAGCCAGTTTATTCTAATGTAAAGTGGGGCATGATGATTTTTACGGCTACCATGTCGGCGGACCTAATCTTTTATGCTCTGACGGAGTGGGCAATGTATGCGGCTGAAGGAGGGATTGAGGGATCCTTAAAATTATGGAGTTTAACCTATTCTTTCTTTCATTGGGGACCGATTGCCTGGAGTTTTTATTTATCTTTAGCAGTAGCCTTTGGTTTTATGTTGCATGTGCGTCAGCGTCCACGCCAACAATTTGCTGAGGCCTTACGACCTTTGTTGGGAGATTTAGTAGATGGTTGGGTTGGACGCGGAGTAAACTTGTTGGCGATTTTTGCCCTGCTAGCAGGAAGTGCCACTACTTTTTCGGTTTCTTTACCCTTACTGGCACACCTCTTGGGACAAGCCATAGGTTGGGAGAATGAAGCCTGATAGCAGTGGGGTTATTGTTAGTGGTGGCCTTGCTATATACAACCGCAGTACTTTTGGGAATGGGTGCGGTGACGCGCTTAGCAACGCTATGTGCGAGCTTATTGGGCTTGTTATTGGTCAGTGTTTTCTTAGGTGGTGGCGCCGGAAAGTTTATGGTGAGCAATAGTTGGGCTGCAGGTGCTAATGTTTTGTGGAATTTTTTCCCCCTAGCCTTGGGTAAGCATTCTGATATGACCGCGTATTACTGGTCTTATTGGATGGTTTGGTGTACGGCAACCCCGTTCTTTATTGCAACGATTAGTCGGGGACGGACTTTACGGCAAGTAATTTTAGGTGGCTATAGTTGGGGGTTGGCCGGTACGGGGATGGCCTTTGGTATTTTGGGAAATTATGGTTTGTATCATTTTGGGGAAGCGAATCTTAAGGCGGACCACTTAGCTCTAGCGCAGGCGACTTTAGCGCGTTTCCCTCTAAGTGACCTTTTGACTCTAATATTAGGGCTGACCATGATTGGAATGTATGCAACGGTTTTTGAATCGTTGACCTTAGTGGTGGCGCGCTATTCTTACCGCCACCTAGCGGAGGGGTGCTTACCGTCTAAGCAGGTTCAAGTCTTTTGGGCCATCACCTTGATGATTTTACCTTTAGCGCTACTATTTATGCAACAGTCGGTATATAGTTTACAATCCCTAGCCATGTTGATGGCTTTGCCGATAGGAGGGGTAATTTTATTGATTATGCTGAGCTTTTTCAAGGATGCGCGCGCTTATCTTAGAGAGGAGCAAGATGATGAAAGAAAAGATTATCATTGATTTAAAATTTTTGCAACAACGCACTTGTTATCACCGATTAAAACGTATCTTTGATGTGTTCGTTAGTTCGCTAGCCCTATTGGTTTTATGGCCAGTATTTTTAGTGATTGGGATATTGATTAAATTAGAAGATGGTGGCCAGGTAATTTTTAGCCAAGAGCGGGTAGGTAAAAATGGGCAGGTTTTTAAAATGTATAAATTTCGTTCCATGCACATGGATGCTGAAACTCGCCTAGCTACTTTGCTAGCGCAAAACGAGGTGGAAGGTCCGATGTTTAAAATGAAAAATGATCCGCGGGTGACACGCATTGGGAGGTTTTTACGCAAAACGAGTTTGGATGAATTCCCACAGTTAATCAATGTTTGCTTGGGGCAGATGAGTTTAGTTGGTCCACGTCCCCCTTTAGTTCGTGAAGTTGCTCAATATACCCCCTATGATAAACAGCGTTTGTTAGTTACGCCGGGTTGTACGGGTTGGTGGCAGGTTACGGCTCGTAATCATACTGGTTTTACCGGGATGGTTAAACGGGATTTAGAATATATTCAAAAAGCTAATTTATGGCTGGATTTAAAAATTATTTGTCTGACAGTCAAAGTAGTATTAGTTCCTAATGGGGCTTATTGAAAGGAGTTTGAAAATGAAAGTTTGTCTAGTTGGTTCTTCAGGAGGACATTTAACTCATTTGTACATGTTAAAACCCTTTTGGCAGAAGCATGAACGCCTGTGGGTAACCTTTGATAAAGCTGATGCGCGCAGTTTACTGCAAGATGAAAAAGTAACGCCTTGTTACTACCCGACGAATCGTTCGCTAAAGGCCCTAATCAAAAATAGTTTTCTAGCGTGGCGTGTTTTACGGCGTGAAAAGCCAGACTTGATTATTTCAACCGGAGCGGCGGTAGCGGTGCCTTTCTTTGTTTTAGGTAAATTGCTGGGTGCTAAAAGTATTTACGTTGAAGTCTTTGACCGCATAGATCAACCAACTTTAACGGGACGCTTGGTTTATCCACTTGCGGATCAAATTGTGGTGCAGTGGGAAGAAATGAAGCAAGTCTACCCCAAGGCGACCAATTTAGGGAGTGTGTTTTAAGATGATTTTTGTAACGGTAGGAACGCATGAGCAACAGTTTAATCGCTTATTAGCTACTGTAGATAATTTAAAGGCTCAAGGCATGTTAAAAGATGAGGTCGTGATGCAGACAGGCTTTTCAACTTATGAGCCGAAACACTGTCAATGGCAAGCCTTATTTCCTTATCAAGAGATGCAGTCCCTGATACAAAAAGCCCGCATCGTGATTACTCACGGGGGACCATCGTCTTTCATGCAGGTGTTAAAGGCTGGTAAGATTCCCGTGGTGGTACCACGTTTGGCATGTTATCGCGAGCATGTTAACGACCATCAACTAGCTTTTGCGCGGGCGGTGCAGACCCGCTATCAAAATTTATTATTGGTGGAAGCTATGCCAGAGTTAGCGCCAGTGTTAGCGAATTATGAAACGCAGGTGGCGGATTTATCAACGTTGGTTGTCGGAAATAATCAACGTTTTAACCAAAAATTTGAAAAGTTAGTGTGGCGTTTAATGGAAGGAGAGGTTAGATGACCGCAATTGCAGCTGGGTAGTAGTTTATAATCCAGGTGAAAGTCCCCGTTTTCAAACGGCTTTTGCCAGTGTGATGGCTAATTTTGAGCGAATTTATGTGTTTGATAATAGTTCTCAACCAGTAAAGTTACCAGCTGGGGATGGAAAGATTGTCTATTTGACGGCGAGGGAAAATGTGGGCATTGCCCGAGCTTAAATCAAATCATGTTGGCAGCCAAACGGGACGGTTATGACTGGGTAGTAACTTTGGATCAGGATTCGGTAGTACCAGCTAAACTAGCCATGGTTTTAGCGCAGAATTTAACTGATACGAAGCTAGCGATTGTATGTCCGCAGGTGGTGGATTACCGTCGCCAATATCAAACGGTGGTGACTAGTCCGGCGAGCGAATTTGTTGAGCGGGCGATAACTTCAGGGAGTTGTACTTCCGTGGCCGCCTGGGAGAAAGTTGGTGGTTTTGATGAATGGATGTTTATTGATTTAGTTGATAATGAGTTTTGTAAGCGCCTTAATTTAGCTGGGTACCGCATTTTACAACTTAACAAAGTGATTTTAGACCAAGAGTATGGTGAAATTCAAGCCAAGAATGTCATGGTTCAACGCTTTTGGCAAGGAGTAGCCCAACTACTTGATAATCAGAATTTTGCTAAGTTGGGTTACCGAAAAGCAGTTAATCCTGTAAGAGTTTACTACTGTAATCGCAATGTGATTTATGTTAACCGTAAGTTTAAAGGCCAGGGGATGATTGGTTATGATAGTTTTGGAGCTAAATCTTATGCTGGCTTTTGGCTAACGTTTAATTTAGCTAGTTTTTTACGGGCTCAAGATAAGTTATCGGTTATTAAAGCTATAATTAAAGGCCGACGAGACGGGAGAAAGCAAGCGGTTTTACCCTGGCATACAGAAAGGAAGAGACGGGCGTGAAAAAAATTTTAATTATTAATACGGCTGGCTTGGGGGTTGGTGGGATTACTCAGCATATGTTGAACTATCTCGAAGCTTTGAAACAAAAAGGGGTGGCATTAGAGATTACTGTGGGTATCACGGGGGTAAGGGAGGCAACGGTTTTAAATCAATTACGGGGCTTAGGCTGTAATTTACATTTTTTACCGCATCGCCAAAAAGCCTTGGGATCATATCTTAGAGCTTTGCGTCGCTTATTAAAGTCCGAAAACTTTGAGGTTTTACATGTCCATGGCAATAGTAGCACCATGGCTTTGGAACTAAACTTAGCTAAGTTTTATGGTGTGCCGATTCGGATTGCTCACAGTCATAATTCACGTTGTAGTCAACGCTTGGGCCATTGGTTGTTAAGTCCTATTTTTAGGTCGAGTTATACACAAGCTGTGGCGTGTTCGGAGTTAGCGGGACGTTGGTTGTTTGGGCCGAGAAGATTTAGCGTATTACCTAATGCCATTGATATCGAGCGCTATCGTTTTGACGTGGCTAAACGTAAGGAACGTCGCTTAGCATTAGGTGTTGCAGAGGATACTTTTTTACTGGGACATGTGGGAAATTTTAATGAGCAGAAAAATCAAGCCTTCTTGCTAGAAATTTTAAAGCAGTTACGAACTGCGGGCGTTAAAGCACAGTTACTTTTATTAGGGCAAGGTAAACAGTTAGCGAAAGTTAAGGCTCAAGCCTATGCTCTAGGCTTGGCTGACGAGGTATACTTCTTAGGTTTAAGCAACGAAGTGCCTGCTTGGTTACAAGCGATGGATGCTTTTGTTTTGCCATCTAAGTGGGAGGGGTTTGGGATGGTTTTATTAGAAGCGCAAGTCGCAGGCTTGCCGACCTTGGCTTCCGACCAAGCACCTAAAGATGTTCAAGTTAGTTCACAACTAATATATCTACCTTTAGACGCGGGGGCTAAACGTTGGAGTGAGCAGTTACTAGCATTAGGTCGCATGCGAGTCCAACCCGATCGGCGGCTAGAACGTTATCGCTTGACGGCATGTTTGGAGCAACTTCAAGCCTTTACGGGATTTAAGGAGCACAAAATGACGTATTTTGGTTTTGTCTGGATGCTACTCTTGTTTTTGGCCTGTTTGCTTGTTTTTTTAAGTAATCAAATTGAATATTTAGTGACCTTAGTGATTGTAGCGGGGACCTTACAAAGTACCAACTTTTGGGAATTTGATGGTTTGGTGGTGGGGGCGCAGGTTTTAACTTCTTTGCTTTTTGGAGGCGTGATGTTTCTAATGGTGGGAGCTAGGAAACTAATTTTAGGCAAGTTTCCTTTAGAAACTCAGCCTTGGCGGACGCGGTTATGGGTTTTAATGATGCTAGGCTATATTATTTGTTTATCCTTTTTACAAGGTACTTTTGGGACTAACGCCTTAAAAATTTGGCAATTAGCGAGCTATATCATCTGTTTTTACTACATGTATGTGGCTGGTAAGTTAATTCCGGCAGGTTATCTCTTACGCTTAGTGCGGGGGGTGACGATTTATATCCTGGTGGTTGGTTTTTTACAGTTGTTAATGTCGGTGCATGTGTTGCCAAAATTTATGCTAATTAGTGAATTTTTTTGGAATGATGGCAAGGTACCTAGTATTGATGATGGTAATTTATCTTATATCGTTAAATTCTGGACTCCAGAAATTTATTTCCGCCTTTTTGCGACCTTTATGGAACCATCTTATTTTGCTAGTTTTGCAGTGGGAGCCTTCTTTTTCTTTTTGAGCCAACCTAAAACTTGGGGTAACCTAGCAATTTTAGGGTTCTTACTACTTGAGATTGGCTTGTCCATGTCCTCGACAGCTTATGGAGCCTTAATGGTGACAGGTCTCTTTTACATTTTATTAGCTCAAAAAGGTAGTAGCAGTTTAGGACTTTTGCTTGGTGGCGGCGCAGTGGGGATAGCCATGTATTTTGCTTGTTACGGGGTCTTAGATCGCGTTTTGTTTTCCAAGTTGGCAGGAGGTTCAGCAAATTCACGCTTAAATTGGAATGCAGAAGCCTATCGGACTTTTTTAGGGTCACCAGTCTTTGGAATTGGTTATAAGGAAAAACGAGCCAATGATATCTGGCACACCTTGCTAGCCGAACAAGGAATCTGTGGGTTAGTAATTTATGTGGGTTTTATCCTAAGCTTAGTGGCTCCATTATTTAAGCCACGAAATATGTATAGTAGGGATTATTTGAGCGCAGTTTGGGCAGTACTAGGTTGTGTAGTCACTTTATCGATTGCCGTGCCAGATTTAGACTTAGGAGTTTTCTGGATGTGGCTGAATATTTTAGCGCTCGCGCGGGGACGTCAGCAGGTTTTACGTCAAACTTATGAGGAGGAAAAATGTGATTTCAATTATTGTGCCAGTCTATAATGTTGCGGAATATCTCAGTCGTTGTGTAGCTTCTGTATTAAAGCAAAGCTACAAGGATTGGGAATTAATTTTAATTAATGATGGTTCTACCGACCAATCGGGGACTTTGTGCCAACAATATGCCCAAAGTGATGTTAGAATTCGAGCTCTTCACCAGGAAAACCAGGGACAAGCCGTGGCGCGCAATGCAGGTCTTGAAGCTGCACAAGGTGAGTACCTAGCTTTTTGTGATGCCGATGATTGGTTGACGCCGGATTTTTTGACGCAAGGCTTGGCAGCTTTATTAGAGTCAAAGGCTGATTTGGTGACAGCAAATTACTACCATTATCATCATAATGGGCAGATTAAACCAGTTTTTAGCATGAGCGGGCCGGAGGGGGTCTTTGATAATCGGCAAGCAATGAAATTTTTACTAGCGAATGAAGGAACCTCATCTTCGGTGGGGGCACGGATTTATCGTCGGGAACTTTTTGAAGGGCTACGCTTTATACCAGGACGACTGTTTGAAGATGCAGCCATAAGTCATCGGTTGTTCCAACGTGCAAAGCAGGTGGCCTTTTTGCGCCAGCCAATGATGTATTATTTGAAACGCGAAGGTTCGACTATGAGTCGCCGCGATCAGCAAATTCGTTTGGATGAACTGCAGGCCGCCTCCGAACGCTATTGGGCAGTCCGGCAGACTTATGATGATGAATTGGCAACCTTGGCTTTTGCGAGTTATCTTTACGATTTAATTCATGTTAAGGAGTGTTTTTTGCTTGAAGATTATCCTTTAACGAAATTAGCCCCTTATGAAACAATGCTCCGCACAGAACTTGCTAAGTATCGTTACCGTTTTTGGCAGTATTTACCAGGACGGAAAAAAATCGAGGCTGGATTTTTATTGTATGGAAATATCGGCTTGGTATTTGGAGTGAAATTGATGCGAAGGTGGCGAAAAAAGTGATGAAACATAGGTCAATGAGTTTAAATGCCATCTTAGGAATTGTGAAGACTTTGACGAACCTTGCTTTCCCACTACTAACTTATCCTTATATCACACGGGTTTTATCCGTGAGTAATTTAGGTAAGGTCAATTTTAGTCAGACATTAGTAAGTTATTTTGCGATTCTAGCTCAGTTTGGGATTTTGCAATTCGCGGTACGGACCGGGGCTCCTTTACGTGATCAACCTACTTCATTTAAGACTTTTGCACGGCAAGTTTTTTCTATCAATGTGATAACGACAAGTATAGCTCTAATTTTGTTAGGGCTGGTAATGATTTTACCCACACCATTAATGGCCTACCGTCCCTATGTGATAATTTTGAGTTTGACAGTGCTAAGTGTGCCTTTAGCCGTTGATTGGCTGTGCTTTATTTTTGAAGATTTTCTCTATCTTACCCTACGAACGATTTTGATTAATGTTGTGTCGATATTATTGATGTTTAGGTGGGTCAAAGACGATAGTGATGTCTTGCTTTACGTGTTCTTATTAGCATTGGTAGCTAGCGTAGGGAATTTGAGTAATTTTTTATATACCCGTAAATATGTCAAATTATCCTTGATACGGCAAACGAACTGGTCTCAGTACCGCGGATCGCTGTGGCTCTTTTTTATTACGAGTTTGACAACGATGGTGTATTTAAACGCCGATATAACTTTACTAGGACTTTTGGCTTCCAATCAGGCAGTTGGTTTATATGCAGTGGCCACCAAGGTCTATGCGGTTACAAAACAGCTCATTAACTCAGCTATTACAACTACGCTGGCACGTTTAGCTTATGTGCAAAGGCAAGATGAACAAGCTTTTAGGACTTTATTACGTCAAATCATTGCGGTAACGAGTTTTTTTGCATATCCACTAATGATGGGAATTATTTTGCTGCGACGCGAAGCTTTGTTAATCTTAGCGACACCAACTTACTTGGTGGCAGCACCGACCTTGGCTTTATTGGCGTTAGCGTTAATTTTTGGTGTGTTTGCGAATGTTTTAGGGCAGGGCTTATTGGTAGTTTTGCAGCGAGAAAAATATGTGGTTTGGGCTAGTATAGCTAGTGCCGTAGTGAATGTTTTGCTGAACTTTTGGTTAATCCCATTAGCAGGAATTGCTGGGGCTGCGCTAACAACAATTATTGCGGAAATAGTGTTGTTAGCGGTGACAGCTTATGGAGCGCGGGAATATTTACCGATAATTTTTACGCTTTCAGATCAGTTTAAAGCACTTGGTGGTTCTTTAGTGATGTTAGTGAGTGGACTTTTTTGGCAAGAATGGTTGCATTCACATTTGGTTTTAAGAGTTGTGGAAACGGTAGCTGTTGCGGGGGTAATTTATCTAGCTATTATGTGGCTTTTTAGAAGTCAAACTTTGAAAATAATGGTGGCTTATTTACGAAAGGGGCAGGGTAATGTTAAGTAAGGTGGAATTAACACGGATTCAGGCTTTACAATTAGAACTTTTAGTAGAGCTTGATCGTCTTTGTCGCCGTCATGGTCTTACTTATAGCTTGGCTTACGGGACTTTATTAGGAGCGATTCGGCATGGTGGCTTTATTCCTTGGGATGATGACGTGGACATTATGTTACCGCGGGCTGACTACGAGCGTTTGCGTCAGGTGTGTGCGCAGGAACTTGATAGTAAAAAGTATTTTTATCAAAGTCGCCAAACTGATCCGGAGTATCATTTTTTATACGATAAAATTCGGATTAATAATACCCTTTTTAAAGAAGCCGCTTTGGCACCACATGCGATTCATCATGGCCTTTATCTTGATATTTTTCCGGTAGATTTTTTACCAGAAAATTTATGGTTAAGAAGGTGGCATAGTTGGCGTTTTCAATGGCGGCGCAATGTTTTGATGGCCAAGTATTTGAATTTAAAAAGTCGTCATGGGACAAAGCGGCTAGCTGCCAGGGGGCTTCGGTGGTTATTTAAAGATTACGAACTAACGGCTTTAGCCTCTGAAGCTGAAGCGCTTGCGCGACAGAGTCCAGTTTCAGCAGTTTGTGGAATTTTAGGCTATCAAGAAGTTTTTAGCACACAAATTTTGCAGGAATGTGTGGATTGGGAGTTTGCGGGTCACAAGTTAGCGGTACCGAAGAAGTATGCAATACTTTTGAAGCAACTTTATGGTGATTATCAAACTTGGCCGACAGATAGTGAGCGCCAAACGTGTCATGATTTAGTAGCATATCAACTTTTGGGAAAGGAATGAAAAAATTGAAAGGCATTATTTTAGCAGGAGGATTAGGCAGTCGGTTATATCCTACCACACGTGGGGTCTCTAAACAGCTGATTTCTATTTATGATAAACCCATGATTTATTATCCCTTGTCAACTTTGATGTTAGCTGGTATTCGTGAAATTTTGGTGATTGCGCGCTCGGAGCATTTACCGCTGTTTAAACAGCTTTTAGGGGATGGCTCTGACTGGGGGGTAAATTTGTCGTATCAGGTCCAAACTGAACCAAAGGGTTTGGCGGAAGCTTTTATTTTAGGGCGGGACTTTATCGGTAATGATCAGGTTTGTTTAGCTTTAGGGGATAACATTTACTATGGTGATGGCTTGGCTCATAAATTACAGGCGGCAGCGAAAAATCCGCTAGGAGCAACGGTTTTTGGTTATCAAGTAGACGACCCTAAGCGTTTCGGGGTGGTGGAGTTTGATGCCCAAAAGCGGGCTTTATCATTGGAAGAAAAACCACAAGAACCCAAGAGTAATTATGCTGTCACAGGCCTGTATTTTTATGATAATGAAGTGGTTGAAATTGCTTCAGACTTAACGCCTTCAGCACGCGGAGAGTTAGAAATTACGGATATTAATCGGGAGTACTTGCGACGTGGGAAGTTGGAAGTGAAACTTATGGGAAGTGGTTATTTCTGGTTAGATACTGGGACACCGGATGCGATGTTGGAGGCAGCAAGTTTTATTGCTACTATTCAAAAACGGCAAAATATCAAGGTGGCGTGCTTAGAAGAAATTGCTTACCGACAAGGTTGGATTTCTCAGGCTCAGTTATTTGCTTTGGCTCAGCCTTTAAAGAAAAATGACTATGGGCGTTACTTATTACGTCTAGCGCAAGAGGAGGTAGCGGAAAATGGCTAAATTTATGGTACACCCAACCAATTTACAAGATGTTAAGTTACTGACGCCAACGGTGCACGGGGATCAACGTGGATTTTTCAGTGAAAGTTACACGGCGCGTGATTTTAAAGAAGTCGGTATTCGCCAAGATTTTGTCCAAGATAATCACTCCTATTCACGCCAAGCCGGGGTCCTACGGGGGCTACATTTCCAAACCGGCGAGGTGCCCAAACAAAACTAATTCGTGTGGTTACTGGAGTAGTGTATGATGTTTTAGTTGACTTACGCCAAGGTTCGCCCACCTATTTAAAAACGGAAGGCTATCTGCTTACGGGTCATAATCAGCGTCAACTTTTGGTGCCTAAGGGCTTTGCACATGGCTTTGTTACCTTGACAGATGAGGTACATTTTCTGTATAAATGTGATAACTATTACTGCAAACAAGCTGAAGGAGGGATTTCTTGGCAAACACCGGAACTGTCAGGAATTTGGCCTCTCGCTGTAGACCAGGCCCTTCTTTCGCCAAAGGATACACAACTACCGACTCTAGCGGAATTTAGACAAAACAATCCTTTTGTTTACGGGAAAATTTAGGAGGAAGCAATCTTGAAAAAATTAATGGTAACTGGTGGTGCAGGTTTTATTGGCGCAAATTTTGTACGTTATGTGATAGAAAAACATCCCGAAGTGCAAGTTACAGTGCTAGATAAGTTGACTTATGCGGGGAAACGGGAAAATTTGGCCGGTTTACCTAGTGAGCGTTTACAGTTGGTTGTGGGGGATATTGGTGACGAAAATTTAGTAGATAGGTTAGTGAAGCAAACGGATGCCGTGGTACACTTTGCAGCTGAAAGTCATAATGATAATTCGTTGCAAAATCCTAAGCCATTTATTCAGACCAATATTGTGGGGACAGCGGTCTTATTGGAAGCTTGTCGAAAGTATGACGTGCGTTACCATCATGTGTCGACGGATGAGGTTTATGGCGATTTGCCTTTGGATGGGGGCAAGTTTACCCCAGATAGTCCCTATCGCCCTTCGAGTCCTTATTCGGCCTCCAAGGCAGCGTCAGATATGTTAGTGCGAGCCTGGGTACGTTCCTTTGGTTTACGGGCGACGCTATCCAATTGTTCAAATAACTATGGGCCTTATCAGCATATTGAAAAATTTATTCCGCGCCAAATCACTAATATTTTGTGCGGAATTCGTCCTAAGTTATACGGAACCGGGCAAAATGTGCGCGATTGGATTTACGTTGATGATCATTCAGCCGCCGTGTGGCAGATTTTAACTGCTGGACGGATTGGTGAGACTTACTTAATTGGCGCTAATGGTGAAAAAAGCAATCAAGAAGTTTTAACCGCCATTCTTGAAACTATGGGCCAACCTTTAGATGCTTATGATTGGGTGCGGGATCGTCCAGGCCATGATTTACGTTACGCTATTGACGCTAGTAAATTGCAGCGTGAGTTAGGCTGGCAACCACAATATACGGACTTTCAGCAAGGCTTGCGAGCTACGATTGTTTGGTATCAGGAACATCGGGACTGGTGGAAAAAGGACAAGGCTGTGGTGGAGGCGAGGTATGCGCAGGAATTAAAGAAAGGATGAAGGAATGAAATACTTGGTAACCGGGGCGTCTGGCCAGCTAGGTCAGGCGGTGATGCGGGCGATAAAACGCAGCGGACAAGTTGGCGTTGGTACGACCACTAAGGCAAGTGAAATGAGCGCGTATTTGACTTTAGATATTAGAGATGCGGCGAAAGTTGCGCGCGTGGTAGCTACCGTTCGCCCAGATGTCATTATTCATTGTGCGGCTTGGACGGCAGTGGATGCAGCTGAAGATAAAAAATGGCAGAATCTAATTTGGCAAACTAATGTTGAGGGTACTGCTAACCTAGCTCGGGCCGCGCGTGAAGTGGATGCAAAGCTGATTTATCTTTCAAGTGATTATGTCTTTGATGGAAGCGGACAAAAACCGTGGCAGGCGGATGACAAGTGCTATCAACCCATAAATTTTTACGGCCAGAGTAAGCTAGCAGGGGAATTGGCTGTCGCACGGAGTTTAACCAAATACTTTATTGTTCGCACTTCATGGGTTTTTGGTCTAGGTGGTAGTAATTTTGTTGAGGTAATGTTAAAATTGGCGACCCAGCAAAATAGTATATCAGTTGTTGCAGATCAAATCGGCACCCCCACCTATACGGAGGACTTAGCTTGTCTTTTAGTGGAGATGGCAGCAAGTGAGCAGTATGGTTACTATCATGCTAGTAATGAGGGTGGTTATCTTTCTTGGGCGGAGTTTGCGACTGAAATTTTCAAACAAGCGAACCAAGCAGTTACCGTTTTACCAGTGACAAGCACAAGCTATATGGCTAGTAAAGCCCCTCGGCCCCATAATAGTCGCTTGGATAAAAGTAAATTAGTCGCTACTGGCTTTAGCCCATTACCATCTTGGCAGGATGCTTTGAGGCGGTATTTACGAGCACGACAGCAATTTGTATAAAATATGTGCTGTGGGAATTTTTGTGGAAAATGGACTTGACCACGAGGGCGTTTGCGCTTAAAATTATGCTTATAAGCAATGAACCAAGAGGAGTATTCAGGCAAGTTTTTTCAAGAGACATAATCCTTGGCTGGAAGATTATGAAAACGGATGGATACGGGTAGCTTGGGAGCTGTTGGCTTGAAAATTAAGTAGGGCCAACCGGATTTACATTCGTTAACAGTAAACAAGCGGGGCATGAAAGCCCAATTTAGGTGGTACCACGGCACTGTCGTCCTATATTAAGGATGGCGGTGCTTTTTTGTTTCCCGCGGTATGATAAGAAAGGAAGATTTGATGACTAAAGAAATGTCAACAAAATACGACCCAAGTCAAGTTGAACCGGGTCGTTATCAAAAATGGGTTGAAGCCGGCGTCTTCAAGCCTAGTGGCAACCCTGATGCAAAGCCATATTCTATCGTAATTCCTCCCCCAAATGTGACGGGTAAATTGCACTTAGGTCACGCCTGGGATACAACTTTACAAGATTTAATTATTCGTCAAAAACGGATGCAAGGTTTTGATACCTTATGGTTACCAGGGATGGACACGCTGGGATTGCAACTCAAGCCAAAGTGGAAGCACGTTTAGCTGAATCTGGGGTTTCTCGCTATGACTTAGGTCGGGAAAAATTCGTGGAAAAGACTTGGGAATGGAAAGATGAGTATGCTGCCATTATCAAGCAACAATGGGCAAAGATGGGGATTTCGGTTGATTATGATCGCGAACGCTTCACTTTAGATGAAGGTTTATCTAAAGCAGTACGGAAAGTCTTCGTCGACCTTTACAACAAAGGTTTAATCTACCGGGGTGAATTTATCATCAACTGGGACCCTAAGGCACGGACTGCCTTATCTGACATCGAAGTTATCCACAAAGATGACCAAGGGGCCTTCTACCATGTGAAGTATTTCTTTGAGGACGAAAACTTTACTTTCAACGGGAAGAACTACATTGAAATTGCAACGACCCGTCCAGAAACGATGATGGGTGACGTGGCCGTAGCCGTGAACCCCGATGACGAACGTTACAAGGAATTGGTAGGTAAGAAGGTTATCTTGCCACTCCAAGGCCGTCACATTCCAATTATTGCGGATTCTTATGTTGATATTGAATTTGGGACGGGGATGGTGAAGATTACTCCAGCCCACGACCCTAACGACTTTGAAGTTGGTAACCGTCATGATTTGGAAAGAATCAACACCATGAATGAAGATGGTACCATGAATGAATTGGCTGGTAAGTACAATGGTATGGACCGCTTTGATGCCCGCAAAGCCATTGTTAAGGACTTGGAAGACCAAGGTTACATGATTAATATCGAACCAATCGTTCACTCTGTGGGACATTCTGAAAGAACTGGGGTTCAAGTAGAATCGCGTCTTTCAACGCAATGGTTTGTGAAGATGAAGCCTTTAGCTCAAGCGGCTTTGGATAACCAAGACACAGACGACGAACGCGTTGAATTCTACCCACCACGTTTTGAAGGGACTTTCCAACACTGGATGGAAAATATTCATGACTGGGTTATCTCCCGACAACTATGGTGGGGTCACCAAATTCCTGCTTGGTACAACAAGCACACCGGGGAAACTTACGTTGGCATGGAAGCCCCTGCGGACATTGAAAACTGGGAACAAGATCCTGACGTATTAGATACTTGGTTCTCTAGTGCTTTATGGCCATTTTCAACCATGGGTTGGCCAGATACTGATGCCGAAGATTACAAGCGTTACTTCCCAACTAATACTTTAGTTACTGGTTACGACATCATCTTCTTCTGGGTTTCTCGGATGATTTTCCAATCCGTTGAATTTACAGGCCACCGTCCATTTAATAATGTTTTAATTCATGGTTTAATCCGGGATGAGCAAGGCCGCAAGATGTCTAAGTCCTTAGGTAATGGGATTGACCCAATGGACGTCATCGATAAGTATGGGACCGATGCTTTACGTTGGTTCTTAACTTACGGTTCCACTCCGGGTCAAGACGTCCGTTTCTCTTACGCAAAGATGGATGCTGCTTGGAACTTTATCAACAAGATTTGGAACGCGAGTCGTTTCGTTATCATGAATTTGGATGAAAATACGAAGGCGGAATTGCCAGCTCAGAGTGAATGGCAATTAGCTGACAAGTGGATTCTAAGTCGTTTGAACGATACCGTTGAAAAGGTTACCGACTTCTTTGAACGTTTCGAATTTGGGGAAGCCGACCGAGCCCTTTACAACTTTATCTGGAACGACCTTTGTGACTGGTACATTGAAATGGCTAAGGAAAACCTTAATGGCGCTGACGCTAAGTTGAAGGCTAACACGCAAAACATCCTGTGCTATGTCTTAGACCAAACTTTACGTCTCTTGCACCCTGTGATGCCGTTTGTGACCGAAGAAATTTGGCAAACAATGCCACATGAAGGTGAATCCATCGTGACCGCTGCTTACCCAGTAGTTCACACTGAATTTAAGAACGAAGATGCTGAAAAGCAAATGGGCGTCTTAATTGACTTAATCAAGGCGGTACGGATGCAACGAGCTGAAGTGAATGCCCCAATGTCTAGTGCAATTGACTTGATGATTAAGACTTCTGATGCCGAATTAAAGACGATGTTTGAAACTAACCGCGACTACATTGACCGCTTCTGCCACCCTAAGGAATTAACGATTGCCTCTGATATTGAAGCACCATCTTGGCCTTAACATCTGTGATTACTGGGGCTGAAGTTTACATTCCATTAGGTGATTTGGTAGACTTGGATGCTGAAGTTGCTCGTCTGCAAAAGGAAGCTAAGAAGCTTGAAGGCGAAGTTACTCGGGCCGAAAAGAAACTGGGAAATGAACGTTTCGTAGCCAATGCACCAGAAGAGGTCGTAGCAGGCGAAAAGGCAAAGTTAGCTGATTACCAAAGTAAATTACAAGCCACTCAAGACCGGATTGCGGACTTACAAACGCAATTAGGTTAAGAGGTTATGAACCATTGCCATTTTTGGTGATGGTTTTTTAGATTGTAATGATATTTTTTTAATTTTACGGTTGACTTTTTTCATTTTTGGTTTTATGATATGAACCATCAAATACAAAGACGAAGAGCAGAACAAGTACGAAAGTCTGGGAAATCAGAGATTAGGTGGCGCTGCGAACCTAACCAAGGGCTTTGGGAAAAATCATCTGTGAGTCGCGTATCGATGGTAACGGAGAATACGCTGGGTCCACCCATTACCGTGGCAACGAATCGCTAGGGCAACCTAGCCGCTCGTGTGAGGCAAGGAAACTTGCAAAAAAAGGTGGTACCACGTTTGAAACGTCCTTTGTAATTCCCCCATGGCGGGAGTTATGAGGGACGTTTTTGTGTTTGAGGAGATTTTAATAAAAAGGAAGGTGAGTGTCATGTCGGACGGAGACATTAGTGGCATTAGAAACAATTACTTAACAAAATCAAATTACAGGCACTCACGTGTGAGCATAGGGTGAGTGTTTCTCAAAAATGGAGGAATTTATTATGACTAATCAATTAACTGCTAAACAAGAAGCATTTGCACAAGCTTTATACCGAGCTTATCAAGAAGTAGACGCCTTAAAAGAAAGTGACTGGCAAGAGGTTGTCAGCGATGATCAAAGTGCCTACCAAGTCCAAGCCCGGGTCATGGAACTTAAGGGTGAACCCGTAGGCGGTTACAAGGTTTCTTTGACCAGTGAACAAACCCAAAAAATGTTTGAATCTGATTGTCCTTTGTACGGGGCGCAAGTGGCGGACCGTTTCTTAATGGCCCCAGCCACGGTTTCCTTGCAAAATTTAAATGAACCCTTGGTGGAAGTCGAACTTGCCTTTCGGGCCAAGGAAGATTTAGATGCCAGTGCCAGTCTGGAAGACTTATTTACCAAGACGACGGTTGCCGGCGCAGTTGAAGTACCGGATGCGCGTTTTGTTAATTGGTTCCCAGATCTATCCAAGTACATGGTGATGTCTGATTGCGCAGTCGGGGGCTTGGTCGTTTATGGTTTTGAGCGTGATACCCAAGAGGTGTTTGCAGATGTTGCGGATGTCGCTAAGGTGCAAGCTGACTTATTCTTCAATGATGAAAAAGTAGGGGGTGGTCAGGCTAGTGAAGTACTCGGTAATCCACTCAAGGCTTTGAAGTGGTTAGTCGATACTCTAGATGCTCAAGGTAAGGGTGGCTTGAAAAAAGGTCAGGTTGTTTCTTCCGGAACCTTCCTTTTACCTCCTGCTTTAAAGGCAGGTAAATGGGAAGCCCGTTTTGATCGAGGCTTCGGTGATGTCACCGTAAAGGTAACCAAATAAGTTGCAGACTATCTTGCTTAGCGGCAGGATAGTTTTCTTTTATTAAATTTCTGATAATTGTACTTCCATTTTATTAGTGAAATTTAAACTTGTGGTATGATGTTAAATGAGGAGGGATTTATTAATTGCGAAAAATTTTGCTAATCCTATTAGTGGGCAGTAGCTTAGTTTACAGCTATCAAGCGAGTCCTAAATTACAAAATCAAGTACAAGAAATTAGAACAGACAGTTTATATAAAGACGTTAATACGGCGGTTAGTTTGCAGTGGGAAACCTTTATCAAACAAATTAAAGGCTATCTTGGTTTAGGAAGTGGCATTCAAGCCAAACAAACCGAGCCCGGTAGCTCTTCGGGGCGCTGGACTTTTGATAGTAGTGGTCAGGAAACTAGTTCGCAAAGCAGTACTTCGGACGCCGATGTGACACCTAAATGGAAACAAAATTCAGCAACGGTCTATATTGATATTGCCGATGATGAAGCCAATTACCGTCAAGCCTGGCAAGAGGCTATCCAAAAATGGAATAGCTACGGAGTGTTCAAACTGACCATGGCCTCCGATGAAGAGAAGGCCGATATTGTTTTGAAAACGGAAAATGAGTCAACGACTGGTGAGGCTGGGGTCACTAAAACGGAATACGTGCAAAGTTATGATGGCTCAAGTGCCTACTTCACTAAGGCAACAGGATATCTTAATACTTACTATCTGAGCCAATATTCGTGGTCAAGAGTCGTTAATACTGCCGAACACGAACTCGGACACGCCATGGGCTTGGCACACACAGATGATTATAATTCAGTTATGTATCCACGAGGCTCGGAACACGGCATTGAATCAACTGATGTGACTAAGCTAAAAGAGTTATATAAATAAGCGGTGTATGATATAATTAGTTTCTAGCAAACTAATGACTTGCTTTTTAGCACCGTTTAGAGTAAACTTACTTTTAGAAAGTAAGTAAATGGAGGAAATTAATATGGTTAAAGATTTAACTGATGCAACTTTCGAGCAAGAAACCGCTACAGGCGTGACATTCACTGATTTCTGGGCAACATGGTGTGGTCCTTGTCGGATGCAATCACCCGTCGTGGAACAATTAGCAGAAGAAATGGGGGACAAGGTTAACTTCAACAAGGTTGATGTGGACCAAAACCAAGAAACTGCTGCTAAGTTTGGGATTATGAGTATTCCAACTATGCTAATTAAGAAAGATGGTCAAGTAGTAGAATCCATCGTGGGTTACCACTCAAAGGAACAACTTGAAGCTAAGTTAGCTCCTTACATCTAAAGTGAAAAAGAGTTCAGTGTATCGACTGAACTCTTTTTTTATGCCATGGTGGCAGAGAAGGAATAAAAGTAGTACTTTTTTGCATAATTTTTAATTTTGGCTATAGAGGTTAAGAGAGTATAAATAAAAGCCATTTATTGTTATAATCAGTAAGGATTGTGATAGAAGAGAGGAGAATTTATTGTGAAGCAAAAACAAATTAAAGCCGTTACTGGAGCCTTAATTTTGGCTAATATCATGTCAGGATTGGATGCGACCATTATTAATACGGCTTTGCCAGCGATTATTGCAGATTTACAAGGAATTCAATTTATGGGGTGGATTGTGGCTGTATTTCTGTTGGGAGTTTGTATGTCAACCCCTATCTGGGGAAAGGTTGGTGAAATCATAGGTTACAAACGGACCTTTCAGATTGCCCTGATAATTTTTATTTTGGCATCACTTGCCGAAGCCGTGGCACCCAATATTTACTTTTTTCTAGTAGCGCGGACCATCATGGGGATTGGTGGTGGAGGTATGGGGAGTTTACCCTATGTAATTTTAGGTAAAATCATCGCTAATCTTCATGCGCGGACGAAGGCCATGGGTTTTTTAGGGGCAAGTTTTTCGTTGGCCTCGATTTTCGGGCCCCTCTTAGGTGGGATAATTGTTGATTTTTTGGCTTGGGAATGGATTTTTTATATCAATATCCCACTGGGTTTGCTAACAATCTGGTTACTACAAGTTAATTATCAAGAAGAAGTGCCAACACATCAATTCCAGTTTGATTTCTTAGGTGCGGGGCTATTAGTGAGCGGGTTATGCGCGTTCTTAGTAGGGCTACAATTAGTTGGGCTAACCAGAGTGGAGTGGATTTTGCTGTTCGTGTTTTTGGGTCTGCTTTTGTTGGGGCTTTTCTGGTGGTGGGAAGGTCGTGTTGAAGCACCATTGATTCAAAGACGAATTTTTCACAATGGGACTTTAGTACGGGACTTTCTCATTTTTGGGTTAGCTTGGGGTGGCTTTATTGCCTATAACACTTATGCTTCGGTTTGGGCGCAAGGCCTGCTAGGGCTAAGTGCCTTATTTGGGGGCTTGACCCTGATTCCCAACGCTGTGGCTGATATTATCGGAACCCAAATGGCAACTTACTTTCAAGATCATTTTCGTGCTAAGACAACCTTAAATGTGGGACTGATAACGATTTTGCTAACACTACTAATAATGACTTTCTTATCGCTACAAGCTTCCTTAGTTTGGGTAATGGGTGCCGGGATCTTTGCGGGCTTTGGTGTTGGTTTGGTTTTTGTAATTTTACAAGTTAAGGTCCAAGAAGATGCAGGGCCTGATTTAGGGGTAGCAACTTCAATTTCTTATTTGATGCGAATCTTAGCTCAATCCTTAATGTCGGCGACTTATGGAATTGTGCTTAATCAAAAGTTAGCCCAAGGTGTCAGTCAACATGCCCACATTAACTTGAAAATGTTAAACAAGTTAACTGATGCGCAAACGGCCGTAACTTTACCGCAAGAACTTTTACCAATTTTGCGTCAGGTCTTGCATCAAGGATTAGGAGCGATTATGGTTACCGGGGCAAGTTTATTAATTTTGGCTTTGATGGGCAATAATTGGCAGAAAAAAAGCTTAAAATAAAATTTTTTGCGTATTTATATAATAGAGGGGTGATTTTGATGGATAAGTGTCCATGGGCTTTGACCCATCCTTTACTCGAAAAATACCATGACGAGGTATGGGGGAAGCCGGTTTATGATGAAAATAAATTATACGAGATGTTGGTACTAGAGAGCTTTCAGGCGGGTTTATCTTGGCTAACGATTTTGAAGCGATACGATGGGTTTAAGGCGGCTTTTTGCGATTTTGAGTGGCAAAAGGTAGCCCGCTTTACTGCAGATGACGTGACCCGACTCTTACAAAACGAAACTATTATTCGCCATCGGGGCAAGATTGAGGCAACTATTAACAATGCTCAGGTGCTCCAAAAGTTAGCTAATTCACAAGTGAGCTTATATGATCTTTTATGGGATGAGGTTGGGCACCAGCAAATCTTAAATCACTGGCAATTTAGTGAAGAAGTTCCGAGTCAAGATGCCATCGCTCAACGTTTAGCCAAGAAGCTCAAGAAGTTAGGCTTTAAATTTGTGGGACCGACTACCTGTTATTCTTTGATGCAGGCCTGTGGTTTGGTCAATGATCACCTGGAGTCGTGTCCTTCCTGGAAGAAATGTCAAGAAGTTGATTTCGGGGATGGTAGTGTCAGCTATTAGTCAAAAAGTGTAGATATGATACTTAAAATGTGAATAAATGTCATTGAAAACGGTTGCTTGTGAAGTTTATAATAAGGGCGTAAATTAAAACAAGAAGAGGTAATCTATTATGAAAATTAAAGCAGCCGTTGTACCTGAAGTCGGTGCTGATTTTGAAGTTCGTGATGACGTAGAATTACATGCTGTTGGTCCCACTGACTTACAAATCCATATGGTGGCTTCTGGAATCTGTCACTCTGACGAAGCCATTCGGAAAGGTGATGCTAGCCTTGGGTACCCTGTGGTCTTAGGACATGAAGGTGCCGGAATTGTGGAAAAAGTTGGCTCTCAAGTTACCAATTTCAAGCCTGGTGATCATGTCATTTTATCATTCTACTCAGACGGAATGTGTGATAATTGTTTAAAGGGAATTCCAACCCAATGTCGTTCCTATGCGAAGTACAATTTGTCAGGGACGCGGCTGATGGTGAAGACCACTTCCAAATTGATGGTAAGCATGTTTCTGACATGTTCAATCAATCATCCTTTACCACGACCACAGTGGTTGACCAAAGAAATGCCGTTAAGGTTGACGAAAGTGTCGATTTGCGGAAGGCAGGTCCTTTAGGCTGTGGTTACGTAACTGGTTCTGGGACCGTCTTTAATACCTTGCAACCAAAGCCTGGAGACACCATTGCTGTCTTTGGAACCGGGGCCGTTGGGTTAGCTGCCATGATGGCCGGTAAGATTTCTGGCTGTATCAAGGTGATTGCTGTTGATATCGTGCCTGAACGTTTGAAATTAGCCCAAGAATTAGGGGCAACGCATGCTATTAACAGTAAGGAAGAAAATGCAGTTGAAAAAATTAGGGAATTAACTAATGGTTACGGTGTCGATTGGACCGTTGATACTACGGGAATTCCGGCGGTCATCAAGGATTCTGTGGCGGCTTTAGCACAAGGTGGAACCTGTGCTGCCATTGCGGTAACGCCTCATTTGGTTGAATTATCTACTTGGAATGACCTTTGTGTGGATGACAAGAAGGTTGTCGGAGTTAACATGGGTGACTCCATCCCTCAAGTTGATATTCCACGTTTAATCGAATTTAACAAGTTAGGCTGGTTTGACTATGAAAAGACCGAAAAGTTCTACGACTTTGAAGATATTAATCAAGCTAATGCAGATTCGGTTTCTGGGAAGACGATTAAGCCTGTCTTAATCATCGATAAAGACTATCAACCAGAAGCTTAAGACAAACGGGCGCTCCGGTTCTTTACGAATCGCTGTGTTTAACAATTTTTAATCAATCTAAGAATTCGAATTTGGATTCTTAGATTGATTTTTTATTATATATTCGATGACCACGGGGCGGGAATCCATGGGTTTTAACCTATGGAGGGATAGCCCCTAACTAAAAAAGCCCGTGAGGGCTTTTTTAGTTTTTCATCATAGCATTATATTTCTGGTCATTAATATATTTTTGCACTGTTTCTTTACTCATATTACCTAATGAACCTAAGTAATAACTGGAAGACCACAAATGTCCGCTCCAATACTGATGTGCTTTAATCTCTGGGTGTGCTTTTAGAAATATAAATGCACTTCTACCTTTTAGTGCCTTAATAACATCAACCGCTGATTTCCTAGGTGGAAAAGAAATTAGCAGATGTACATGGTCAGGCATAACTTCCATATTTTCGATGGTTATTTCATTATCATCAGCTACTCGTTGAAGGATATCCTTCATTTCATTAGATAATTCATCAGTTATAAAAGTTTTGTTTCTGTATTTAGTACACCAAATAAGATGAAAGTGCAGATTATAAACGTATCTTTGAGTATAAATTGCATCCTTAATTCTAGTTTTTTTATCAGTCATTGCATAGAACTCTTTTCCTTTTATTTATACATGTTTATTTTTTATTATACCACTCATTGTGATATAATAAAAGCATAGAAAGTGAGGTGAAAATCAATGAAGAAAATATGTGATTTAGCATATTATTACGGATTAAAAATGCGGATATATCCTAGTACTCAACAAAAGCAAATTATTAAAGTTAATTCTGATATCAGTAGAACTGTCTACAATAAGATGGTTGCGATCGACAAAGAATTATACCGACTAAAACAAGTTAAGTTACCTCTTGATACGGTTGTTGACCGTATTAGTGAGTTAGAAAGTCGTAAAAACGCTAGAAATATGGCTAACCATTACCAGTACATGCAAGACAAACGTGTTGATAGTGATATGATGGCGAATGCCATTAAAAATTATAAAAACA
>NZ_BAMI01000019.1 GCF_000615765.1 Ligilactobacillus equi DSM 15833 = JCM 10991
GCCTGTACAGTAGATAGTGAAACACTATTACTTTGCGATTCTTTAATTGCGGTACTTGCACTAGTTGAATTCGACTTACTCATAGCAACAAATGACTCATAGGCTGATGAATTAGAAGTCGAAATTGAAATACTATCAGCAATATTTTGACTCAATACTGTCGAAGTAGATTGCGAAAGTGATTTATCTTCTTCAGCAATGTTTACATATTTAACGACATAATCTCGTTCACCACGACCAACATAATCGGCAAATTTACCACCTTCAGGCAACGTTGTTTCCTTGCCATTAACTGACACCATCGTTGCCCGATAACCAGGAATTTCCGGAATAGTGTAAGCCCATGTACTCTTCCAATTACCGTTATCAACAACAGTTACTGGTTGGTAGGTATCTAAAATATTTTGTAAAGTTTGACCACCAAGCGGATTATCAAATTCGGGAGTAAATTTAATCGTTCCTACGTTAGTCCCATTAGCATCCCCGGTAGCAACTGCAAAAACTGGCGTTAAATATTGTCTATATCCCGTGATTGTGTTTTCTGTATTTGCTTGTTTATCAATTACCGTCGTCTGTGTTTTTAGTGGTAAATTACCATTTTTATCAATAGTAGATTGCCATCCTTCTTCAAACGTAATTGCTTTTGCAACTTTTTCTGAAGCCAAAACGTGTGTAGCACTTTCTGTTCCCGGAAGTAATTTGATTGGATCAATATTAGTAAAAGTCAATGTTTTCCCATCATCTGACAAACTTACTTGGTAACGAGTTTTAGTTGATACATACTTACTCATATCATCGTCAATAGCTTTAATAAAAGTACCATCAGGTGATTCTTCACCGTTTGCAAATAAATCAGGCGTATTTTTGTCGGTAGCATCAATCAGTAAACCATCAATCGACTTGTCAAAATGAGCTTTAGTATCATCAGAAAGCTTAACTTGAATCTGAACTTGTCCAGCTTCACGTTCAAAACCATCTCTGGTGTACGCAAAACCATTCGGCGTATAACGTACGTAATAAAATGGTGAGCGTGTATAATACGAAACAACATCGGTATTCAAACCAATCGGTTTCACTTGGTCTCCAGAAGTTCCCATAGTGCTTTCGTACACACTTAATTGGGAGTTAGTGATAGAATTATCTAAATGATAATGCAAATCCGGATATAACTGAACCTGACCCGTTTCTCCTCCAGTAATTAAATTACTGCTATTTCCATTTACCGTTAAACTAATTGGACGTTTAGTAAATTTCGAATTTAAATCCTTAACAAACGCATCAACTTCATCCCTACCTTGTTTTGTAAATTTAATACTTCCTGGAATTGAGTTAGAATTAACTTCTAAATTAACATTTTTAGTATTCTGATTGCTACTACCCAGAAAATCAACTGAATAATTATCAATCGTATTTTGATTAATTATGCCAGTTAACAGATCTAAATGACGATTTTTAGATAAATTTTCAAAATAATCACCTAAAGTAATCTTATACGTTAAGCTAGGCATATAATCAGGGAAAATTTTCAAATACTCTTTATAATCGTCAATCGTTAAATCCTGAATGTCGCCATTTTTTATTTTTTGAACTAATTGTGTATCATCAAAATTAAGCTTGTTATTATTTGAGCCAACTCCAAAATACTGTAGTAAACTCTTAGGGTTTTTAAAATCTTCGGATGACCCCTCAACAGATAATCTATAAACGAGCTTACCGCTTCCTTTATCTGTCATAGCACCATCCGCAAAAATACCATAATAATCACTAATATAATTTTGCGATGTAAACTTCAAATATTGACCAGCAGTTAACGGTACAGCATCCGGAAACTCAATGTGAATTTGATATTGCCCATTTGATAAACGTTGACTCGTAACCGTCGCATTAGTGATTTCCAACGGGTCAACGTTTTGGTTTTGCGTATCGGTATTAACCGCCATTAAATTAGCATTTAAATTGATATTTTGAGCCGAATTATTTGCAAAATCAGCAACCCTAAATGTCGTTGTTGTTGCACGTTCAGTAGTATCATCACTTAAACTTTCAGAATGATTTTCTGACACACTAGTTACTGATTCAGAAGTTGATTCACTACTTTGAGATGTAATACTTTGAGAGAACTCCTCACTCACACTTGCAGTTTGTGTACTACTCATACTTTGCGTATGACTTTCTGTGGTACTTTGCGAATCAATGTTACTTTCACTAACAGACTCAGTATTTGAGTTAGCCACCGTTACTTGATTAGCTTCTGCTAACGTAGTGTTAGCCAATACTTGTTGTTTAACAACTTGGTCAGCACTAGCGTTAATCGCTGTTCCTGCTCCTAAAATCGTTCCTAAGCCCACAAGAGCGTATCTTGCACCCTTAGAGGCAGATTTACTTGCACGGTCAGGAATAGGCTCCAATGTGCCATTTTGACCGACATACCACCCTTTATTCGTGTGATACATCTTCTTACGTATTTTCTCTTCATAGGTAAATAATTTAGACAAAATGTTTTCCCCCATTTCATTTTTTTGCTATTTTGAGGTTAATTATAGCTATACGACAAGACGGATTTGCACCGTCCACTTAAAAGTAAAGTGCTATTTTTGCCGTAATCATGCTATTTATTGCAAAAAGAAAGCAGCGCTACTCAAGACACAACGCTACTTTCTTTTTTAGATTCGCTAATAATTATAATCCTCTAACTACTTCAAGCTAAAGTGCAATTAATCTGTACCAAATTAGAAATCACTATCACGTCACCAAAGTGAAAACGTAAACATGTAAGCAAATCTGTCTATTGCAAAACTAGCATTAAAAATGTAACACTGAGTTATTACGTTTTTATTTTAACATATATCCATCGTTTTTTAAACGATGATTTTTCTAAAAAATATATTTTATTAATCATGTATTTTTTTAGTAAAATAAAAGATGAAAAACGAAGATTATGAAAAGGTGAAAAACGAAGGTTATGAGGTGATTTTATTTGCAAACCGAAAGACAAAAAGATGCACTAATAGCATCGCTAACTTTGGCTTTATATACCAAAGGAAAAGACGGAAAATTTGATAAAGAAGAATTTGATAAGTATTTAGATGCAACCCTGAAAAATGATATCCTATCCTACTATGACGACATTCACAGTTCAACTAGGAAAGCTCAAGTCGAAGAATACATTAATGCTCTTCCGAAAAAAGAAGCCCAAATAGGTCAAGATTTAAAAAAGACTATTAATTTTAAATACGAAGCCGAGTTCCCAGACTACGTTAAATATATGTCTAATTTAGACATATATAGCAAAAAAAGGACTCCTAAAGAGGACTGGAATAAACCAAGTAGTAATGGTAAGTTTAGCCCAATGCAAAGAATGGAACACAGATTCAATGTAGCCTATGGGCGACAAATAAGCAGTGCATATCTTGCTGATATGAAATCAACGCTTAAGGATAACCATATACTGTACTTGGCTCAAAAGTTTGAACGTAGATACGGTCAAAAACTTGATAACAACTGGATTCAAGAAAACATTGTAGATCATATTAATAATAAGATTCCTGATGATAAAATCGACACTTTTACTAGTGACTTAAAGCTTTCAGACGATACTCTTCAAAAGATAAATAGCTCTACTTACACAAACTACAAAAAAAGTAATTACCAAATGTATCTGATGAACAACACCGAAAAAAAGCAGGCTGAAATAACAGATGAATCTGTCTTTACACTGGGTGAAAATGACTTAACCGTTCCAATAGAATTATTTGGTAACATTCAAGAAGAAGCTAAAGAAAAATACTATAAAGATCATCCAAATGAAAAACCAAGTAATTCTGATGTTTTAGACGGTTTAGGACGTTCATTCTGGAAAAATAAAATTGATGAATTAGAGATAGAACGGAGCTATCATAAAGCAAAAGATAATCATAAAATTCAAGAAAAAGTTTCCAACAAAAAGAAAAAGCTGCCTAACAAGCAGCAAGCTACCTATTCTCAAGACATTGTTGCTGAAGATGCCACCAATAATATTGATGGTGTTGATTATACCAAGAGCAGCAATGTTAAAGATTCATCTAAGGTAAATAATTATAATAATAGTTTTGATAATACTCCTGAATATAATAATGATGAACTTGTTTCACTTGAAGAAAATATTCCACCTGCACCCGAAAACAACAATGACTACTATTATAACATTCCTTTAGAGGATCCAAACGGGCAAATGCAATTTGACGAATTTGGTTATCCAATCAATGATAATTTTGTCTTTGACGATAACGCTCCTTTACCTGATTTACCTAACGAGGATGAAATTCCTCCCTTTGAAGATATTCCTCCTTACGATTATGAACAAACTGCTAATAGCTCTGATAATTCTAATAAACCTACATCTCGTAAAAGTGCCACAAACCCTACTAATGAAGTAACGAACGCTGATATTAAGCAAAAGAACGAAAATGCAAGAAAAGAATTAGCTAACGCCAAAATCAGACAAGACTTACTAGAAGAATTAGAGAAAAACGAAATTATTGATAAGCTATGGGACAAGTACCGTAATTCCGATGTAACCCTCAACTCACTGTTAAAACAAAGAAACTACGATATACAAGAAGCTACTGTGTTAATGGCTGCTTACGACCGTTTTAACGGGAAATATACTGTTGGTAGTCTAAATGACTTTGCAGACTCTAGAGGCGAAGAAAACAAGCCTCTGGGCCTAATTGAATCTGATTACTATAAGGAATTAGAAAAGCAAGAAGAAACATATAAGAAGAACACCTTCCAAACTGATGTCATTGATACTATTTTAAATGACGAATTCTTAAATAGTGTGGATATTAGCAAGGATAAAGAATACTTCACTGACAAGCTACAAGAAAAGTTCAATGATGTTTTAGTTTATCAAACTGCTAAGGATCTGGTAGACAATAAATCAATTTCCAAAGCATCAAGAAATAAATTTGAACGAACTATGGAAATCGTACAAAGGCCTAAATTTGAAAAGTTTAGAGAATTAAGCGCTGAATATCGTATGGTTACTCCAGGATTTTTAGAACAAGTTGATGATGTCCCGCTTGAACACGATGAAGTGGTTGAAAATAACTACAATAAGTTAAACGCAAAAATCAAAAAGTACGAAAAGGAAAATCAAATCAACACTGAAATCGGTAATAAAAAAACTGTTCAACCCAAAGAAGATAGCTTTGTTAACCTCTTTAGTGACAAGAATGATTTAATCATTAATGACTATAACCTAGGAAAAGCTGACAAGCTCATCTACACTAAAAAGAACTTCTCTCAAGATAACAATACCAACCTCTTAAAGATTAATAGAAAAATCAATGAGCGTTCTCAAGATATTCTTAAAAGCATCGATAACGGTGCAAAGGTCATTACTAATCTCAAATCCATCAAAGCTTTACATGAAGAACGCCCTGATCTTGATTTGTACTACCCTAAGTATGATGCTAAACAAAAGCAATATGTTGGCCTCGTTAAATACGAAGAAACTAAACCTAAGTCTGATAATAAAATCACAGAAATCACCAACAATAACCCTCGTATCTTCAATTACACCAAAGAAGACCTTGAATTTGTTGATAGCAATGTTTCTCAAGGATCAAGAATCATCCACAAAACGATAGATTTGGTGTGAAAGTTAATGACAATAAAGTGAGTGAAACCACCACAAACCCTAAAATACCTGTTTACAGCCGTAATAAAGATGCTAGTGACAAGACCAAGAATAATCTATCGCAATTAGCCTCTGGAGATATTGTGATTGTTAATGAGTCTAACGCTAATATTGTACGTGAGTTAAGACCGGATGTTAAAGTCTTATCACCCGGAGCTAAAAAATACAACTCAGAAGCTAAACGAGAAGTTGGCCCAGCTAATGGTTTTGTCGATCACACTCCAAACATTAACATCCCCCCTGCACAATTATCTCAAGCCTTGCAAAATGCTTCTTATGATCCTAATCATGTTCGAGCAGCTCAAGCAAGTAATCAATACGATAATTTACAAGAAAACAATACTATTCCTGTTTCAAGCACTGAACAATTTGAAGATGCCAACGATGAATTTGAATTGCAATAAAAACGATTGTTTTTATTATAATTTTTTCAATATTTATATTGATAATTTTCGAAAATTAAACTACAATAATGGTACATCGTAATTCGCAATTTTCTAGTTGTTTCAGCTGTTTCTGGAGTTGCGAGCGATCCAATGATCGATCGATGAACGAAACCATAGAAAGTTTTGCAGTAGTATTATCTTACATCAAACAAGCGAAAACTTTCTTCTCCTATGCGAAAAAGCGTCCTACATGGGCGCTTTTTTCGTTTATCTAAAAAAGATATCCAAAAAGAAACAGACGAGAGAAAAACTCCCGCCTGCAAATAAATAGTAGCTTTACAGCTACAAAATTAAATCTTATATAACCATATATATACCAGAAAATAAATAAAATCAAGAATTATTAAAATCTGGCCACTTACCAGAAATTAACGCTTCTGTGTACTTATTAATATCATTCAAATCAATCTGAACCGACGTCCAAATTTTATCTGAAGGCACGACACCCGTGCGGTCGTCTAACTCGGATTGCTCATGCAATTTCTTAACAAAATCCTCAGTATACCGTCCCATTTGCTTGTAAGCCACAATTTCATTAACCAAACATTCTTTAGCAAATTCAATTACGTCATCTATCGAGCTTTTATCAACAACAATAGTACCTAATGCTATTGTTGGAAAGAGGAAAACATAACCAGGCTGTTTACTGTCCCCAGGTATCTTCTCAATTTCTAACGGTACTTCAACAATATCACGCTTACCAAGTTTATCACCACGTAATCCATACACTGACTCCGCATCATAGTCAAACTGCCCAGTTGGTAATTCAGTAGCTATCAAATATCCTTTCTCCCGGTACCGTTTCAAAGTTAGTCTTGAAATTTTTAGTATGTCTAATACTTCGCCTGCTCGCATATTATCACCTCAAGCATTTTATATCACACTATACCAAAATAGTCAATTATTATATCATAATCGCTCAAAATTGTACTTTTGCTATTTACCAATTAGTAATCTTCTTCATTGATCCATTTTTATACTACTATTCTAAGATTTTCGGGCTAAAGCCCCTATTTTCCTGACTGTGTATAGTAATTATTCAATCACAGAAAAGAGGAAAAATTATGTTAGCAACAGTAAACAACTTTTATTTACCAAGCAATACAGACAGCAACTACTTCCCTTCAACAACTAAAGACAAAGTAGCAGCTAATATGAAAGCTATCCGCTTAGTAAAAGAATTAGAAGAAAACAACGAATCAGCAAACCCTTCCGAACAAGAAACGTTATCTAAATACGTTGGTTGGGGAGGACTTGCCAACGAGTTTTTTGCAGAATATAATCTCAAATTTAAGGCAGAACGTGAGGAACTTAAGACCTTAGTCACAACTAGCGAATACGAAGCACTAAAAAGCTCTGCATTGACTGCTTATTACACAGATCCAATGATTGCACGAGAAATGTGGAATAAAATCGTTGATTATGGCTTTACTGGTGGTAACGTCTTAGACCCTTCTGCAGGTACTGGTATCTTCTTTATGACTATGCCAGAAGAATTACGCACCACAACAACGCTCTATGCCACAGAATTAGATTCAATTACAGGTGCTATTTTAACACAGCTATTCCCACAAGCTCATGTGTTAGTACAAGGTTTCGAAAAGACACCATTTAAGCCCGTATTTGATTTGATTATCACCAACGTTCCCTTTGGTGATATTCGCATTATTGACAAAGACTATGAAAAGCCCTACTTAATTCATGATTACTTCTTAAAGAAATCAGTAGATTTACTTGAAGGAAATGGATTAGTAACAATTATTACGTCTATTGGGACAGTTGACAAAGACAATAGCATCTTACCTGAAATTCAGTCTAAAGCAGACTTTCTAGGCGGCATTCGCTTACCAAGTAACACCTTTAAGAGAATTGCAGGGACTGATGTTACAAGTGATATTCTCATGTTTCAACGTAAAGAATACTAAACAAGAAAAGAACTATTTAGGAGGAAAAATTATGACTAAAATTAAAGTATATGGACCACAGGGACAAGCAACTTTTGAAGTTGCTACTGCTACAGAATTATGGCAGACGATTGACACAGAAGTTGGAACTAATGACTTCATTGGTTATAAGAAATTACCAGAAAATCGCAAACTTGAATGGCAACAAGAATTAGACAATATACATGGGATCGAAACTTTTTTAGAAGATGCTAAGAAGCGTGGCTTTATTGATAGTTTTGAAATTGAAATGGAGCCTACCAGAGCCCAATTTTTCGAAAAATACAAAAAGTTCGCTAACCAAAAGCTTGAAGAAATTCATCAAGAAATTGTCGATGGTGTTAGCGATGTTCGATTCAACGAACTTTCTAAAAAGGTTGTCAGAATCCTAACATCACAGCATATTTTAAGTGCTTACCTAAAATATGGTTATGATTCAGATATTATTGTTAACGTTTCTGTTCTGTTTATTTATTACGAACTACAACACGATTGGTACTTCAATACCTTCTGCGCTCAAGATAGAGATGATTTTGCGATTGAAGATATCAACGAAATCTTAACCGAAGCAATCGAAAAAGAAATTAGTAACGTTCCGCAACTTTAAAGAAAGGAAAAAATTATGGAAAAAATTGTAAACGAAATTTTGAAAGCGCCAAAAGTTATCGTACTTCGCCACATTATGGCAGATCCAGATGCTATTGGATCACAGTATGGTTTGGCCCAATTAGTAATTGAGCAAGGACAAGCCAAACAAGTCTTAATTGCAGGAGACGTTCCAAGTACGTTAAAAGAACTCCCTCCCTTTAGGAATTCATCATTATCATTATCAGAAAAGCTCTTAACTGAAAGCGACTTTGAGAAAGCTACTGTAGTGATTCTAGATACCTCGACTATTAATCGTGTTGACTTTGGCCCACTTGATTTTTCAGTACTTAACAAGGCTCAAAAAGTAATTAAAATCGACCATCATCCCGTTGGACTAGATACTCATGGCCAACCTAAAGACAACTATCCTAAACACACTATTCGTTACCAAGATACTAGTGCCTCTAGTACCTCCGAAATTATCAGTAATCTTTTTGAAGTTAATACTTATGATATCAGCTTAATGAGTTTGCCTATTTCGCAATATCTGTATACAGGTATTCTAGGCGATACAGGAAAGTTTTCTTACGCTATTAGTCCTAGAACATTCAACACAGTTGCTAACCTCATTCGTGGTTTTGATATGAAAGATTTCACTGAAATTAATCACGCTATGTCCACTACCACACTTGAAGAAGCTAAAATGAAAGGCTACTGCTACGATAAGATGGTGGTGGATGATGATACTGCAAACATTATCATTTCTAGAGAAGACTTAAATAAGCATAATTGGCCCGCTGATGACATGGCACGTTTCGTTAACTTATTAGGTACCGTTCAAGGGATCACCAAGTGGATGATGTGTGTCCAAGAAGAAGACTTATCGTGGCGCATTAGCTTGCGTTCAACTGAAATTATAGTCAATGATTTAGCAGAAGAATATGGCGGTGGTGGACACCCTACCGCTAGCGGTATCTTATTACCTGCTAACAGTAATAACATGACTATCATTCAAGAAATCAAAGAAAAATTAATAAGTAAGCAATAATGCTAATAATACGGCAAAAAGGACACCACTAGAAACAGGTGTCCTTGCTTTTTTTCTCATCTGTGTTATTCTCTAACTGTAAGGTTAGAGGAATAAGTGTGGACAAAGTTATTCGCACAGAAAAGAAGTTGGGGGTGTTCCACAAAATGCACCGTAATTGCACAATAACAACACCCCGCGACAAAAACTTCTCCATAAGAGAGTGCTACTCTCGTTGTTATTGCACTTCTATCACAAGTGCTACGTTTATTATACAAAGAGCCCAGTAATAAGCAACGAATTCCGGCTTATTACTGGGCTTTTTGGTATTTTTTCTTTTAGCTAACGCTACATTGTTTTTGCTATTTTTCTTCGTACGTGATACGATAAAACAGTGGATTAGGTTATTCTCATACTTGAGAATTTTGGACATTTCAAAACCTAAAAGGAAAGTCTTGTAATAAGTTTAGAATTCCGGCTTATTACAAGACTTTTTTGTTTTTTAACCGCCTATTTTGGTGGTTTTTTATTTAGGGCTGTCGCCCTTATTTTTTTGCCTATGTAGGAATTTATTAAGTATTTTGTTTTTCAAGAGAAAGGAAAAAATTATGATGAAAATTGATTTTAATGACAACGCTAAAGTACAACTTATGGATTTTCGAGCTGGTTATGCCACAATGCCCCAAAGCATTGTGTTTGATACCTACCAAGAAGACTCCATTTTCGGAGAAAAACGAAATGCGGTAATGTTAGAATATACCGTATTCGCCGGTGAAGAAGGAAGTTATCCGTCTGAAGAAGTCGTTTCCGTTAACCTACCAGACCAATTACTGTTAGATAGCGAAAAAGAATTTTTCTTAGACGAAGACTGCATTTCATCAGACATGCTTGAATATCTTGTTGAGCATGAGTATATTCAAAACACAGGCAGGCGAGGCGAATCAGGCTTTAAAACCTACCCTGTTTACGAGATTTTAGCAAAGAAAGAGAAAAGTAACACGGAAAATTTAGAAACAACAGGAAACGTTTTTGAAGTGAATGACGCATACAATAGCTTATCAACTCACATGGACCGAGATGACCTTATTTTGCTTGCAATTCAGTACGCAGAACGATTGAGCGATGAAAGCTTATCTGATAGCGAAGAAAAGCATTACCAAGAAATCTTAAGAAAAGTTACATGATAACAAGCTAGACTTTAAAGAAGTATCAGAAATGCTAGAGTCAGTCCAAGTGTACGTAACTATTGGCGAAGACAAGCCAGTGAATGACCCTGACTTTGAGAAAATTTTCTCTGGTCCCAATGAATAATAGATAATTCAGTTATTTAACCACCGATATTTAGGTGGTTTTTATTTTAGGGCTAAAGCCCTTATTTTTTTGGCTTTGTAGTAATAAATTAAGACAACCAAAGAAAAGAGGAAAAAAAATGTCAACAAACGCAAACATTGGAATTATTGCAAAGCAAAATAGCTCAACTATAGTATGGATTCGCTGCCACTGGGACGGCTACCCTGCCTCAGTTGGTAAAATTCTAACTGAAAAGTACACCGAACCATCCAAAGTTTGGCAGTTAATCGCTTTAGGTGATATTAGCTCATTAGGCGAAAATCTTGAACCTACAACTGATTCTCATTCCTTTGAGCATCCCGAAGAAAACACAACTATTGCATATCATCGCGATAGACACGAAGATTGGTCACCCGCACTTAGACCAGCTGTAGATACTAACTTAGACAGATTTCTAGACGTCGAGTATGCCTATCTTTTCGACCAAGATAAGTGCAAATGGACTTGCTACAATTGTCTCTACACACTAAGCGACCAAGAATTTGAAGAAGCTATTGAATCCTAAAAAATCATGAATACACTTATTACTTTAAGAAAGTGAGAAAAACAATGAAATATAACGACTTTAAAAAAGCTGTTAAAGCCTTGAATTTAGGCTTTAGAGAAAGCAAAGACGAAATTACTGTTATCAGCAAAAAGACGACTGTTCCGATAGTTTCGATTTCGAAAAAATATTCCGAAGACATCACAACCGACGATTTTGAAACTTTGCTTGACACTAAAGACTTGTTTGAAATAGCAATGCAACTCGCATACACTCCACTTGATGAACGTGAAAATTGCGAAAGAATTGCAGTAAAGTTTGCTGTGGATAACGGCGTAGACTTAACCGACTAAAAAATAAAGAGAGGTAATAACCATGGGATTAGATATCTACCTAAAACGTTTTAAAAAATTTGAACTAGACGAAAGTAAAGTTTTCCACCAAGCTGAACTATTCGAAAAAGACTTGAGCTACGTTACAGTCGCAGATCAAGAACGTGAAAATACTCTTCCAGAAGACTTGTTAGAAGATTATACTCACGAGATTAAAGTCATGGAAGAAAAATTTGATTTCAAAAAAATTTTTGACACATACTTCAAAAAATTACCGGAATATAAGGATAAAACCTTCAAAGATTCAAATCTCGTTATTGTAGGTAGCGCCTACGAATCTTGGCTCAGCCGCTTTGTTATCAAAGATTTCACCACCGACGTTGAAGTTAAAATCGAATTGACCGGCAATGATAAAAAATCACTAACCAAAGAAGTTCCCGTTGATTGTTATGTCTACCAAACTGAAGAAGTAGACTACCAACGCAAAGGTCTAAATGACTACGGTTGGGAACTCCTGCCAGAAAACTGTTGCTATTCAACCGACAAAGACCGTGTAATGGAAATGGTTGAATCCGGCGGTTTAGACGAATCATTTATCCATAATTGGAAAGAAGGTTCCACAGCAATTATTGCTTGGTGGTAAGAAAAGATTACACATATCCAAGAATGAAAGAAGTAAATCAACATGAGCAAAAAATACACAGATAGCAAAAGTAACCTTTTTTACACCTTATCAACTATTTTCTTGACAGTCATTACCGTTGCAACCACTATTCTCTTCATCATAGTACCAAAACTCTTAATCATCGTGCCATTCATCATCGCATATTTCTTATATGCTGGTGAACATACTGCAACTGACGAAGAACTATTTGGTCCAAAGAACAAAGAAAATTAGAAGAAATTACAATTTTAAGCCACCTATTTTAGGTGGTTTTTTTACGGGCTAAAGCCCCTATTTTTTTGCTTATGTAGTTTTATTCAAGATAAGAAAATATACAAGGAGGAAAGATATAATCATGAGTAATACACAATTAATTTGGAACAAACCTATTGAAGTACAAGAAAACGTCAAAGCAAACCCTTACTTTGTTTACAACTTAGAAAATGTTCTAGGTGATTACGAAGTAAAGCATTTTATGGGTGGTCGCTTATCTGTTAAAGCACCTGAAGAGCAAAATCTTCAACAAGCTATTAAAGACAGTTTTGACAATTTCAAAGAACTTGAAAATAACAATGTTCCTAACCACCAAAACTTAGCAGCTCTTGAAACAGTTGAAGCAGCTAATGACGGCTTACCTGATAACATTGTCAACTTAGCCATGTACTCTTACGGTTTTGATCGTAAAACAGGTAAGATTTATTACCGTGATTACAACGGTATTAAAGAAAGTGCTAAGACAGCATCCCTTGTCTTCTTTGAAGATAAAGACGGAAACTTCTTGGGCTTTGACCGTTCAGAAACCTCCGCTATTGTCAAAGAGTTCAAGGAAATCACTAAGAAAAATCCTAGCGCTATTACCTCTATTTACCGTAATTCTAAGGCGGTAACCACCGGTAAACACAAGGGACAATTCAAGCAAACATACTTCTACAACAAGCCATTATCTCAAAACGAAAAAGAACGTATTATTGGGATGATTGGTATCAAAGAAGCCTACCGTAAGATCATTGATTTACAACAAAAAGAAAACTATGATGTCCAAGCTTTTGATAACTTGTTAGTCAAGTTAAACACTTGTTATGATGAATTTCTTTTGAAATTTGGTTACTTGAACGATAAGGTTAATGCACGCTTATTTGAATCAGATGATTCATACCCATTAATCGCATCCTTAGAAGATGAACTACCACCTAAAGAAAACAGTAAGCAAGTTGATTACAAAAAAGCACAAGCATTCTTTGAACCAACTATCCGCCCTCTTTCAAAGCCAACAACAGTTAATAATGCAATCGACGCTTTGAATTTCAGTTTATCGTTAGGTAAAGGTGTAGATTTTAGTGTAATGACTTCTATCTACCCTAACTCAACTAAAGAAAGCTTAATTGAAGAATTAGGCAATAACATCATGCTTGACATCGAAGCTTACGCAATGTTCAGAAATGTAGAATATGTACAACGAAATGATGCTTTATCAGGTGATATTCTTACTAAGATTGACTTAGTTAAAGAACTTGAGGAAGAAGGAGATACTGCAGCTAACTGGTCCTTATACTTAAAGGAATTAGAAGATGTTAAGCCAAAGACAATTTCCTTAGCAGATATTTCCTACAAGTTAGGTTCTTCATGGATTCCTGACAATGTATTTGCGATGTTTGCAGCCGCAACCTTTAGCGATCACGAATTTAATTCTGTAGATGATTTTGTGTTTGACGATAACATCCCAAAGCTTGACAGTCCAGAATACAATGATGTCTTTGAAAAGAGTCCTAAGCACATTATTATCAACAGTCAATTCCAAAGATATTACATGGACTATGGTTGGGCTCGTGTAAACTTAGCTTTAGGGCTTGAAGATAGTAAAAAGTACAGTCGTGGCTCTGATATCATGACCTACTTAATGCGCAATGAATTACCAACGATTACTAAGATTGACGAAAATGACGAATCAGGAAAGAAACGTGTTACCGACCCTGTAGCGACTGCTAACCTACGCCAAGTAGAAAAACGTCTTGAAAACTTGTTTAAAGAATTTGTCGTAAGTCGCCCCGAAGTGTCACAATTGATTGAAACAACCTACAATCAAGAATTTAACCGCATTAAGTTAAAAGAATATGACGGTTCACACTTAGAATTTAATGGTTTAGCAAAGCAATTCAACTTGCGTGGCTACCAAAAGAATGCTGTTCAACGTATCTTAGAAGACAAACGTGCCCTTCTTGCTCATGAAGTAGGTGCAGGTAAGACCTTAACCATGGTAGCAGCTGCTTTCAAGCTTAAAGACCTAGGATTAGTTAAGAAACCAATGTTTGTCGTACCATCAAACTTAACTGCCCAATTTGGACAAGAAATCTTGAAGTTTTTCCCAAATAAGAAAGTACTTGTAACAACTAAGAAAGACTTTGAAAAGTCACACCGTAAGCTCTTCGTTTCACGCATTATGACTTCAGATTACGATGGTATCGTTATCGGTCAATCACAATTTGAAATGATTCCCGTTTCAAAAGAAACTGAAGAAAAATTCATACAACGCCAATATAATGAATTATTAAGCGTTATCGCGTCTGCTGAAAAAGACGATAAGTACTTGACAGTTAAAGAGCTAGAACGCCGTAAGAATAAGCTTAAGGAGCGCTTAGATGCCCTTGGCAAGATTAAGCGTGATTCCTTTATCACTTTTGAAAACTTAGGTGTTGATTTCTTGTTTGTCGATGAAGCACATGGCTACAAGAACGTTGCACCTATTAGTAACTTGGGTCAAATCAAAGGTATTAACTCTGTAACAGCTAAGAAGAACTTAGATATGCAAGCTAAGATTAACTACTTGCACGAAAAGTTTAATAATCGTAATGTAGTATTTGCAACAGGTACTCCAGTATCCAACAGTATTTCCGAAATGTACATTATGATGAACTACATCCAACCAGATGTATTAGCTAAATACGGAGTAGGCAACTTTGACGATTGGGTCGGTGCATTCGGTTTAATTGAAAGTTCTTTAGAATTAAACCCTACTGGTAGCAAGTATGTATCAACCAAGCGTTTTTCTAAGTTTGTAAACTTACCAGAATTAATGTCCTTATACAAGACATCTACTGATATCATGACATCTGATTCTTTAGATTTAGATATTCCTGATTCACAAAAGGTAGTTATCACAAGCGATTTAACAGAACAACAAAAGCTTAAATTAGCAGAATTAGTTGAACGTTCAGAAAAATTGCACACAGAAGATGTGGACCCTACCGAAGACAATATGTTAAAGATTACTGGTGAAGCACGTAAGCTAACTTTAGACATGCGCTTATTAGACCCAGAATCAAGTTCTAAGGACTCTAAAAAGCTCTCGCAGGTAATTAGTAATGTTATGGACGTTTACAAGCGTACAGACGACCACAAGGGCACACAAATGATTTTCTCAGACCAAGGTACTCCAAAAAAGACAGATACCTTTTCTGTTTACCAAGACTTAAAGGATCGTTTAGTAGCCGCAGGTATTCCTGAAAACGAAATTGCTTTTATGCACGATGCCAAAGACGAAAACGCTAAGACAGTATTATCTCGGAAGATGAATGCAGGTCAAGTGCGGATTTTGATTGCTTCTACTGAAAAAGGTGGTACAGGGCTTAACGTACAACAACGTATGAAAGCCGTACACCACCTTGACGTGCCTTGGAAGCCATCTGATATCATTCAACGCAACGGTCGCTTAATTCGTCAAGGTAACATGTTCAAAGGCGTAGTAACTTACTACTACATCACAAAAGGCTCCTTTGATAACTACTTATGGCAAATTCAAGAAAACAAGTTAAAGTACATCACACAAATTATGACAAACAAGAGCCCTATTCGCTCTATGTCTGATATTGATGATGAAGTCATGACCTCCTCTGACTTTAAAGCGATTGCTACTTCTAACCCATTCTTAAAGACTAGTATTGAATTGAACAACCGTATTGACTTGTTATCTCAACAAAAGCGTAACTGGGAACGTAGTCAAGACGCTAAGCGTCGCAATGTTGAAATAGCAAATCAACTTTTACCTAAGCTTCAAGCAAACTTGAAGGATATTGAAGCTGATTTAGCCTATGTAACTGACAGTAACCTTCAAAATCAAGACTTCGAAATGACTATTGACGGTCAAACTTATGACAAGCGCGCTAATGCAGGTATGGCATTACACCGTATCTTAAACTCACTTTACATTGGAAACCGTTTTAATGTTGATGAAAAGGGCTTGATTGAAGTTGGTAATTACCACGATTTCAAGATTAAAATTGATGACAAACGTCCATCAACTCAAATTGGTAAGGCATTCTTAATCAAGAATGTTTACTTAGTACGTAACTTTACCTACACCGTACAAGTAGAATTAGCACCACATAACCAAATTGGGTCTATTCAACGTATTATCAATAAGATTAACCGCTTAGAACGTCCACTCAAAGAAAAGCAACAATCTATCAAGACACACGAGAAAGTTATTGAAATTGGCTTCGATACCAATGGTTTCGACAAGGACGAAGCTTTAGAATACCTCCGTCAAAAGCAATTCTTACTTTCTCCATATGTTTCTAGCGACGAGAAAATTAACATCGCAGAAATCAACGAAAAGTTAACTGAATTTGATGATGATTTCTTAGCTAGTCACCCTAACTTTGACTTAACTAATGATGCAGTAGTCCTTGAAAAGCAAGATAACTTAGAAGAAAAGTCACGTTACCAAACTACTGTCAACTACCACGACTTCGACGCTGTTAAGTTTGACGTTGACATGCAAGTTAAGCCTGAACCTGAAGAAAGTACAATCAAAGTAGTAACAACCACTACTACTCGTACTGAAAATAAGAAGAAAATTACACAGACATCTGTAAATGCCACAGCTAAGACAACTTCTCGTACAAAACTGGACGATAAGTCTAATATTGAAATTTCTGAACAATTAAACTTGTTTGACCTTATCCCACAAGAAGACGAAAAAACTGCTTCAGTTTCAATTACTATCAAGAAGACTGTCGTAACCGAACCTGAACAACTTAGCTTGTTCTAAAATAAAACCACCTTATTTCGGTGGTTTTATTTTAGGGCTAAAGCCCCTATTTTTCTTATTATGTAGTTACACCTATCGACGCAGAAAGGGAAAAATACAAATGAAAAAAATAAAATTAAACCCAAAGCAAAAAGAAAACTTATTTTGGACATTTTTTGTCGTCGCTATAATTGGCTTTTCTATTGCATGATAACCATAGCCACTCTAGCACCCGTTAAAAATAGAGATAATTTGCCTAACGGGTCATCCCCTCGGCAAGAAAATACAATCCACGCTAAATCAGTCAGCACAAAGAAAGTCAAAACGCTAGTTGCTACTGAATATGATAAGCACTTTGAAGACATCAAATACCACATGTTGAAAATCAATACCATCCCAACTACCTATTCTTTTCATTGCGGTAATAAATGGATTGATGTTGAGGCTAAAAATGTTACTTATCGCTATGTAATACCCGGAAATAACAAAGATTCTCTGCCAAAAGCAGAAGTACACATTGACGAAAATGGCTACAAGACAGCCATTATTACCTTGTTAGCATCCGAAGACAAAGACTAAATAATAGTTTGATTTAGTGATGCTATTTTCATCTCGGTAATAAATTACTGAGTTTCCTCACACCCTTACGCGACCAAAAAAGAAAGGATGTTTTTTAATATGTTTTATGTATATAACACCATTACCCGCAAAGTAGTCTCCCAAGCTAGTAATTCAAAAGAAGCTCGTCAAACAGCACTAAAACTTCAACAAAAGTATTTAAAGCAACACAACCCTAACTATATTATTGAGAAAAATATACCTTCAGACGAAGTTGACCGTATTTTACAAATCGCTGCTTTTAGCTACTGTGACGACAAGTATCTTACGTTAGCAAAAATTTCTTTTTAGGAGGCTTCAAAATGGACGACATGACAGATATTTACCGATCATACGAATTTATGCGGGCCAATATGCCTAAACCAATTACCAAAGAACAGCTAAAAGAAAAACTTAGTCCCACTACTCACTTAGAATTCGTTATTCGCGAAGACGGGCTTATTCAACCATTACGTGGAAGTCACGAAAATGTTATGGTATTTCTCATCTGTAACCGAGACAATATCACTTATGCTGACTATATGGAAAATATGCCCAAAGAATATTGGTTTGATACATGGGACTATGCCTTCTTGCACTATGGTGGTATTTTTGTTTGGCCCGACAGGCAAATATCAGGCAAAAAGACCACTCCAGAAGCTCAAAATACATGTAATTGGTTATTAGATAACCACATTATTTACAAATGGAAGAGGGGTGAAATCAATGGTTAAGTATTCTTATAATGATGTAGCTGATTGGTTTTTAGTTGAAGGAAAAGGTAAAATTTCGCCTAAGAAGTTACAGAAATTAGTTTATTATGCCTATGCATGGGTTTTAACATTATTAAACGATTCGAGCGAAGAGTTGAATATAAGATTATTTGATGACGCAAAATTTGAAGCATGGGTTCACGGCCCAGTTCTTCGTGATCTACATGCGGAGTATGCTAGTTACGGTTTCGAGAATATAGAAGAACCTAAGGAACAACCTGAGTTTGTTGAGGATATTCAGGATATACTTGAACAAGTTTGGGAAGTATACGGAAATTATTCAGCTGATCAATTAGAAAGCATGACACATCAAGAAAAACCTTGGAGAAATGCACGCAAGGATTTATCACCATTAGACAGTAGCTCCACTTTAATAGATGATCGTGATATATTTAATTGCTACATTCAAAGAGTAGGTTAATATGGGAAAAAATAAAAAACGAGTAGTTAGCCCTTCTAAACCTAAAAGGAATGTTTCGATAGATAATAAATCTAAATTACAAGACATTATCTATATAGATTTTAATAAATATCCAAAATGGATAACAGATGAAAATATTACGGAAAGCGAGAATCAATAACCATGGAAAAAGAAATATACAATCTAACCGGAGAAATAATCGTCATCACAGACAAAGAAGACAAGCTCATCACTCAATACGAGCCTGATGGACCAATCATTAGCTTTAATTATTCCAAAAACATTATCGGCTCAATCAGCAATGGCTCAGTACCAGTTGCTATATTACAGCCTCAATTAGATAAACGGTGTAAATACATTTTAGACTTACCTAAGTCAGCTTACGTTATCGTCCCAGAAGCATGCGTTAACGACCTTTATCGCATTCGCCCTGATCTTAACATCTTTACTCCGGGAATTACCAAAGTTGGCCCATTCAACGAAGAATTTGCAATAAGTTACGAAGAATTTGTTAAACGCTATTAACTTAATATGCCACTACCTAAGTGGTATTTTTAGGGCTAAAGCCTTATTTTCTCGATTATGTAGTTTAAAAATTCAGAAAAAACAGAAAGGATAAATAGCTATGGAAATTAAAATCGAAACAAAAACATTTAAGAAGCTCATGAAAGACATGGGCATTGCAATCGGTAGTAAGCCAACAATTAGTACCTTAGAATCAGTAAAAATTGTTGCCACCGAAGAAAACATTATCTTCACAACTTCAGATATTGACCTCACCTTAGTTAAAACTGTTTTAACTGGAGATAAAGTGTTTGTTAATGAACCCGGTAGCATTCTTATGCCTTTTAGATTATCAAGTAACATTATTAACAAGTTATCAGGTAAAACGATTACTGTGCAAACAAAATCTGATACCGAAGCACATATTAAGTCTGGTAAAAGTAAGTTCAAAATCAGTGTTTTAAGTGCTGACATGTTCCCTACCATTCCAGAAACAAACGCTGATGATAAATCATTAACCTTTGCAACTGATGACTTTGCCACTGTAATTAAGAAAGTTAGCCACGCTGCTAGTACACAAGAAAGTAGACCAACGTTAACAGGTTTACACTTCTCAACCAGTCAAGTTACAAATGGCGATCAAGAAGAAAATGTACTATCGGTAGAAGCTACTGATACTCACGTTATGGCGAAAGTTACTACTGATATTAATACTGATGGCATTGAATGGGATGCTATCATACCTGCAAAGCCTTTAACTAAAATCAGTTCAATCTTAGAAGAAAATAATGAAGTTGAAATTCAGTTTACCCCTAATCAAGGTCAAATTACCTTTAACTTGGGCCAAAACAGAATCTTACTTCGGCTTATAGAAGGTAACTACCCTGACACAAGTAGAATCATCCCACCTATCAGTGATGATTGTACAATTAAATTAAAGCGTAAAGATGTGTTAGACACTTTCGGACGTGCTACTATTATTGCGAAAACTGCTAAATCTCTAGTTTCACTTTTAGAAATCAAAGATGATAAATTAACAGTTTCAAGTAACAGTCCGTCAACTGGTGATATGCACGAAGAACTTAGTTTTGAACCAGTATCAAGTACGGTAAAAGAACTTAAGATTGGTATGAACCCTCACTATATCATCCAAACTGTATCTCAAATTACATCAGATAACGTTATCTTAAGTTTTAACAACTCACTTCGTCCTTTCAGAGTAGTAAACCCTGAAGACGATAACTATATTCAAATCATCACACCTATTCGATTGGCTTAACAACGCAAAAAAGGATGTACAGCATTGACCGTACATCCTTTTTTATTACGCACGTGTAAACGCAATAAGTGATAAAAAAGAATTAAATTAAATTAGATTAAGTTAGGTTAAATAACCTTAACATAAGGACGACTTAGACAGAAGTTCTTATGACTTGATATGACTTAACATCGTAGTTCAAACGCGAAGAAAGGCACAAATCCGCTCCTACAATGTGCAAATATTATTACTATACAGTAACAGCTTCCTTAGCAATCTTTAAGCAATCCCAAAATCCAGAAGAATTCAAATTATTTTCAACTTGATTCCAATAAAAATCGGAAAGTTCCTTATTATCAAGTGCTAATTCTGCAATTTTTGGATTTAAATTTAAAGCTCTAAGAACTTCTTTTCCCAATACTTCACATTGTTCGTTAGATAAGTTTTGCATATTTTTTGGCCTTCTTTCGATTTTTCCCCTTATAAAAAACCATTTATTTTTTTCGTTTTTTATTTACGATTTTTGTTCACGTTTTTATTTTAGCACATAATTCCTAAAAATAAAACAAAAATATATATATAATTTCATGATTTTTATACAGAAAGGTTTGGTACACAATGGAAGAAAAATACCCCCAAAATTCGTTGTCAAATACACAAAATATGATAAATCACGTTTCTGAACAACATAGTTCTGAACTTGCGCCTAGCCTTGGAGCATTTGGTGTTAGACAAACTCCAGATATTAAACAATTAATGATTTGTAAGTTAAAAGTACAAGCTGAATTACCAAGTATTACTAAAGACAAAACAAACCCACAAACACACAGCCAATATGTATCATTAGACGCGATTAACAAAGCTTTAATGCCTGTAGCATCTAAACACGGTATTGTTATTACGCCTATTCCAATTAGTAATTCAGAGTATATTGGCATTGCAGTACGCTTGGATCATCCTGAAAGTGGACAATGGATTGTATTCCCACCCTACTACATTTCACGTAACGGAAACAATCGCAATACACGAGCATCTCAAGTCCAAAACGAAGGTGGTATTCTTACCTACTGTAAGAGATATGCTATTTCTGCTGTATTTAATATTGTTGCTGATGATGATTTGGACGGAAATGTAAGTAACAATAACGGTAACCAATATGGTAACGGATATTACAACAATAACCGCCAGTACAAGAAAAACAATTATTACAACAATAATCAACAAAATAGCCGTAATACTTACTACCAAAATAACAATAATTACGCAAGAAATGCACAACAAATGGGATATAATCAACCAGTCCAACAAAACACACAAAGAACTCAAAATTATACCCCTAACACATCTGTTCAACAACCTCAAAATGTCCAATACAATACACAACAAAATACTCCAGTACAAAAGCAAAATAATGTTAATCCTCAACAACAAACACCGCAACCTGTTCAGGCTTCAAAGTCTCAACAAAAGCAATATACTAGTCAAGAACAACTAGCAATTCAGAACTATAACAACGTTCTTCAACGTAAATCCACTGAATTACAAGTTCCATCAGATCAGTTACAAAATAAAGTTTTAGAGCAAGTTAATAATATCCTTAGAGGACAAGGTGTTGATTACACTACTTTAAGCACTGAACAACAAGCCAATATTTTGAGCCAAGAACTCGAAAAGATTGGTCGCTAAAAACACAAAACAACTAGATATTTAGTTGTTTTTTTTACGTAATTTAGCATAGAATAATACATATATACAGTAAAGTAAACCAAATGTTATAAGCAAAAAACACCCTTAGTTACTGGTTTTGTTTGTTTTTTGGTTTGCTTTGCTACATTATGCTAATTTAATATTTTAAGGCTAAAGCCTTTATTTTTTTTACGATGTAGTTAAAAATTTATTTAATCTAGAAAGGAAGAATTACTATGACAACACAAGAAATTATTAACAAATTAAACGAAGAACCTGTTACTTTAGCTGTATTCAATTTTGAAGACAAATCTTTGGAAATTAAACACCAAACTTTAAAAGAAAGATTAAGCGATTCAGCTGAAGAAGGAGCCTTAGTTAGTGGTAGAGAATTACTTCACTTAAGCGCTGAAGGAGCTGTACCAACTGTGTATCTAGATGATGTTGAAGAAGGAATTCATATTGATAACATCTACTGCGTAACAACCGAAGAAGTTTACGATTTAGGTACCACATACGAATCAGCAAAATCTTATTTAAGTGATGGTTACGTTTCACAACTAACTAACACACAACCAATTGACGACGATATTGAGTACTGGGAAACAATGTTTGGCTACAAAGAAATTACAGTCTTTGACGAAGAAGAACTAACATTCTCATAATCCCCTACTCAAAGAAAGAAGTGAATTAAATGATTACTTTAGAAGAAAAAAAGGCACAAGAAAAACAAACAGTTGATAAAGCACTTAAGATTATGAACGATGAGATGAGTAAAGACATTGAAAAAGACCCTAACATCCCTGACGAGATGTGGAAATACGCAACTTTCAATTTACATCGTATTCATAACTGGCTATGCGAGAAAACCAATGATAACACTCTTATGAAAGCTATCGTTAAATGGGAAAAACAAGCAACTATCCTTGGTGCTATGAACTACGTAACTTCTAACTTTAAGGAGTTAGCAAAAAAGCTTTACGATTCCAAAGTAACCGTACCGGGAGTTGTAAAAGTAAATCAAGGTATCGGGTTTGATATCCCTGATGAAGCAGTATTTCAGTTAGTACGTAGATACTATGTTTTCTTTGCCCCTCAAGAGAAAGAAACTGAAGTGTTTAGACCTACAACAACAAATACTGGAACATCAAATGACAGTGATAATGCTATGCCAACAGCCGATAGCATCATCAAGAAAGCTAAGGAAAATAGCAAAAATCAAAAGAAAGAACAAAAGAAACAAGAAACAGAAGAAATCAGTTTATTTGATTTCGTATAGAAAATTAGAAAGAAGGAAAAATTAATTATGAAAACAGCTATTAGAGACAAAGGAGGACTTAACCTCGAACTTCAACATTACAATGCAGCCCGTATCTTCTTAGAAAACAAATCGAAAGATAAAGGGTTAAACTTTGCAGAGGACGTTGATTTTACGAGTTTAAATGAAATCCAAGATATTGCAAATAAAATTTATCAAGACATGCGTATTACCCCTGAAGAACAAGAGAAATTTCTTAACACTATCAACAACTTAATGACAATATAGAAAGGAAGAACTTTTAAATGGGATACCTATCATTAATCGCTTTTAACGATTACAAACAAGCACAGAAACAAAACGAAAAAATGCAAAAAGCAGCAAGCATCCCAAAAAGTGCAGCGTTACGTTTTATCGAAAATGCCGTTAGTGCTGTTAACGGATATGATACTGGATACTTCCTTGCTAAAGAAAGTCCAAACAACTCCCAGTTAGTGAATAAGATGGCATTAACGTATCTTCGCCCTGCTTACAACATCAGCTTTGCTAAAGGAGGCTTAATTAAAGCAGAAAAGAAGCCTGCCAAAGAACTGTTACTGTTAAAACAACAAATCATTAACGACACACTTAAAAAGCGTAATAAGTTCTTTACACGTTACGGCTTTGATTATCGTGATTACGAAATGTACAAGAAGGTATATCTAAGCAAATACATTGCTACAAACAATGAGTTACCTAAAGAAGAGCCTGCATTCTTTAATGACTTACGCAATCTTCAACAAATTGACAACGATAAATTCATCTATGTCTTTTCTGATAGTTTATCGTACATGACCACTATTACTGACTTAAGTCGCTTAAACAAGTATTCAGCATTCGACTTAGGCCCACAAGAATTCTTTATTCTACCTACAGTACATGTGGAATATAAGAACTAAAAACTAAGGAGAAAAATTAATTATGGAAATTGAAAAATTCAATGCAATAGCAGCTAAACCAGAAGAAATTTACCAATTAGGTAACATTATTTCTTCTGAAGAAAGTTATTTCTACGTAATCCAGCTTTATAACGGTAATTATGCATTGCTTAACTTAGAAACTAACTCAGTAGTCAATAGCAGCTACGTTGAAAAATCAGAATTTAAAACTTCAAAAGAATTAGCAAAAGCATACTACACACCATGCGATCACGTTATTAAAGCTAAACTCATGATCGAAGAAAATTTTAAGGAGGTAAAATAACATGAGCATGAATTATTCCCCATCGTCCTTTTATTACCCATCGTCCTTATGGGGCATCGTCATTCAAGGAGAAGATTTTGATAAATTTGCTTCAGAACTAAGCAAAAACCACGCCAAAGACGATACCATAGAAGATATTCTGGATGCCGAATTATCTGGAATTATGACCTATGCAATTCTTCACCCTAATGAAGATGCTGTCTCACCTGATTTAGACATCTACTCAGAACATATCTTAATCTTAGGTCTTGATAAACAACCCGACCTAACCAGTGGGCCAGCCTATGGAAGCTTAGACGAAGCAATCAATGAAATCAAAAAGAAAGTAGGAAAATTCATCCCAGAAAACTTCAATTACAAAGAAAATATGGGATGTCATTCCTATGCATTTTATGGATAGGAGACGATTTAATGCCCTTTTGCGACAAAATAAGCCAACAATTTAGAATGCAAAAAGAAGCGATGTTTTACCCCTTCTTCTTTGTTATTCAAAAAAAGAAAATTCTGCTCTATGTCTATAAAAATCAAAGAGACGTTAACCAAGTAATGCAGAAAATTACTTCTAACAGTAATAACGAAGCTTTAAAGAACTCAGAGGACTTCTTGCCAGTAGATACTATCGTATTTGATAACTTTTCCGCTTTTATCGGAGAATTGTTCAATTACGAAGATACTGATTTATTAGTTTCCTCTGATGTTAAAAAAGGCGAAGTTCAACTAAATGCTAATATCAATAATGCTGAATCCTTTAGTTACGATCAAATGCTCGTAAACTCAGCAATTCAACAAATTGCTAAATCGTTATGTCAATGATGATTAACTATACCTCCAACTTGATTTAGTTGGGGGTATTTTTTGGGGCTAAAGCCTTATGTTTTTTTCTATGTAGTTATTAATCGTAAGAAAGAAGGAAAAAACATGACAAAACAAAAATTAATAAAGATTTGGAACAATCGTTTAAAACCTACCAAAGCATTCTGGAAAGAAGCTCACAGCGAATTTCCCGTTTATATTTGGCAAAACAAAGAACAAAAGATTGTTTCTTCAACCCGTAAAGTATCTAAACGCTTAATTAACAATATTCGCTTAACTAAAAACACGACGTTTAGAAAAGTAAATCAAGACTCATTCATTTACGTCAAAGGCACTAAGAAGCGTATTGAGTTACAAGAATGGGATGTTATTCAAACAACTCCAAACGGAAAAGAAAAGTTCACACATGAATTACGCAACCTTATTGTGTTAGAAAAAGGACAAAAGCCCCTACACTTAAACAAGCCTTACCCCGAGTCTAAACACGTTGAAACTGGTCTTAGAACAAAGGCTATTTTTGATAGTGCCATGTCTGCTTACATCATAAATGACTTTGTAGCAGAATTAAAGCGTTCTTTTCTGTCTGATTTATTTGTTGACAACCAATTTGAAGAAGCTATCAAAGACCAATGCTTTAGATACTATGCAAGAGATTATGAAATTATCGAAAATATAGTTAAGTATCATGACAGGCTTAATCATTTAGCAAAATTAGGTGCTTATAACGCTATGAAAGCTTTAATTTCATCTTCTCAATACAGCAACATCAACAAAGGAAAGCTAACTGACAAATTCATTCGTGACAATGTTGAGTTTCTCAAAGAAAATCCATCTATTTCTCAAATTGGTGATGTGCTTACAAGCAAGACATTAGCCGCTAAGATTGGTGTTGCAGCTTATAAGATTTCTAACATGTTTAGAAACAAAATTATTATTCCTGAAGATTTTGCTGAAAGTAATTTGAAATACATTGATTTCAATAAAATTGGCAAAGAAGTATTAAAGCAAAATAATCTGCGGAATATCCTAGATAATTGTTATAAGTACGCTATGGAAATTGAATTTTGTCAAAAGATTGGCGCCTTTAGAATGGCTGATTACTTAGTATCTGGGCCTTTAAATTATTATCACAACCTCACAATTGATCGTGAGTTCTTAAAAGCTAACAAGCAAGTTCTAAAGAATAACCCTAGCATTGATTACTTCTTAAATCGTAGTAGAATTGAAGAATTTGCTAAGGAACTTCGTATTAAGACCGGCAGATTGTCTAACTATCTAATTAAGCATAACGTCTCAATTCAAGCCTTTGAATCGTATGTAGATAACATTAAGTATTTGAAATGGGACATCAACAAAAAGACACTCTTCCCAGATAAATTTAAAATTAATGCTGAAGACGCTGAATTAGCAGTTGAATTAGATAAAGAAACCCAAGAAAATCAAAGCTTAAAGTTGGAATTTGATAAAGCTGTTGATGACTTTAAACAATATGAATTAACATTTAAGAACTTTGTCTTCACAATTCCACACAAACCTCAAGACTTGATTGAAGAAGGTGTTAAGTTAAACAACTGTCTTAAGAGCTACCGTAGCAAATTTGCTAAAGAGCAAACAGTTATTGTCTTTGTACGCACAGTTGATGCTCCAAACAAATCATTATTTGCCTTAGAAGTAAACCCTAAGACTAATAATATCGTACAATTTAGAGCAAAGAACAATGCCCGCCCTTCTGACGAAGCAAATAAGATTGTCAAAGAATACGTTGAACAAGTTGCTGCTTAGAATTTAGATTATAAATATAATTTATATTTCACTTTAAATTGTATTGTACATTTTATTTCAAAATAAGTTTAGAATTTACATTCAGATTGATAAATAGGATGACAATTACATTTAAACAACTATTTTCTGATAGTTGTTTTATTTTGAAGTTTTAAACTTGTTTATAAAAGCTTCGCTTTAAGGGCTAAAGCCTTATTTTCTTGGTTATGTAGGATAGAAAGGAATTGACTGACAATGTCATTTAATAATATTCTCGTTCAATACAAGTTAGAACCATTAACTGATATTGATAAAGAAATCTTTTTCGAAGAAGCTAAATATTTCATCACCAACGATGATATTAAACAATTTTTCAGGTTTTTAAACTTTAAAGTCAACATCAAAGATGAGTTAAAAGACAACATTATGCTGTATCTTGATTCTTGGCTAACGCTTAAGAAATTTCTAGAATATTGTTCATACAAAGGATATTCTAAAAGCGTTGCAATTAAGTATCAAACATGCAATTATGAACTCTTTTATACCTTCACTGACAAAGACTCTTTTATTACTTTAAAAGATTTAGAGGATATGGGTTATCGCTATTCGGTAGAACCCCTGTCCGATATTATCGATAAGCTTAAAGAACAAGATTTAATTTTAAAACAAAACAGTAAAATAGAAAAAGAAATTGAAAAGGAAATGAGTAAAACACATTATGATCCTATGGGAAATCTGAAGATACCTGAATATGATGGTTTTGATAATCTTCAAGATTATGTAGATGAATTAATAAAAGTTATTCCAACCTCAAAAATTTAAAACAGAAAGGATAAAAATACTATGATTAAAAGCGGATCACAACATTTATTTGAATTTTATGTACTTGACTTATTACGCAAGTACAACTTGAAAGGAGAAATTGAATACGAAGAGGATGAACTAACAGGACATCTAATTATCGTTAGTCCTAACTTAGATAAAGTTGTCTTTGATACAAAATTCAACATTGAAAAGTTAGACTTTATTGACAGTCAACAAAAAATCAAGAATATGGCTATCAATATTGTCTCAGCAACTTTGTTAAGTGCTCGTCCAATTCCCAATGCAGGAGAATTAGACACTGACTTTATTGAATTAAATCAAAAGACAGTTGATGAATTCAATACGTTAGGAGGTATTATTGAAGCTACAATGGTATAAGCAACATTATAACCTATATCATGAATCAAAGATGGCATGACATTGAGTTTCGAGGCTCTTTATAGGTATAGTGAAGCGCACTATCACTCACATCTATACACATTGTAAAATACTAAAATGCGTATTACTAAATACTAAACGCATTAATATATATACCTCCTTTCTTGAATTAATGATAACTACAAATAACTACAACACTACACCGAACATAGAGTGCGTATGTTCTCTAAAATTCAACCTTATACGGTTGTTTTTTTTACTTAGGTCCTTATTTATTATTGGGCTAAAGCCCATATTATCTTGAATTTGTAGTTTCTCTACATAGCTACAGAAAGAAGGAAAAAGACATGGAAAAAGCAAACAATTTAAACAGTAAAGCAAAGATACAAAATCAAAGCTTACCATTGCGCTTAAAGCTCGCATCTGTTATTACCTGTGCAATAAGTATTTTATTTATTGCCGGTATTTTCTTCGTATTCATTGAAGTCTTACCAGAAGTATTAGCTGTTAATAAAATTACATTTTTCAAGTACAGCTCATCCATGACTATTGTTAGTTTACTCTGGATGTTCCACTTCGTTAAATTCTTCAAAGGATTAAAAATTATCTTTAGCAGAAAAGTTAAATTTACTGCTACAGGTAAGAGAAGTTTTATTAGAGAATTGCTTTTATTAGTAGGTTTAAGTGTTGTTTGGAGTACATTAAACGATCTTCTAAACTTTAACACACTTAACTTTCCTCTTATTGTTATGGTACTGGTTGCAAGTTCACTAGTATTCGCATTATTATCGTTAATCAGAGATTATATCCATGATTTCTGACAACTAAAATAACCGTCCAAATTGGGCGGTTATTTTTTAACTTTGCTGCTGGCTTTTTTTGGTTCTACTTAATGTTTTACGTCTTAATACTTCATCTTGTGCCATAGCATCTATCCGCTTTACATATTTCAAAGTATTATCAGCATTCTCTGGATAGGAAGGGTTCTCTGACTTTGATTTTCCATTATCATATAAGTCTGAAAATCTCATCGCTAAAAATCTAATAATTCCTAAAATATTTCGATTAACAGAACTTAGATTTTTCAAATTGCTTTTAAAATTCCGTTCCTGATTTTTTTCAATAGCATTCAATTTTTCCATGATTTGAGCATTAGCTTGTGACAATTTTTCCTCAACTTTATCTAACGAAGAACTATCACTAAGTTCATCTTTTTCAGAAACAGATTCTATTTCATCTAAGGTTAATTTCTTTTTGAAAAGTGAAAATATTTCTTCATCATCCTTAAACCTATTTCTTGAAATAATAGCATCTAGCATAGCAACTTGCACTTCTTCTGGAAGGCCCATTAGAGCAATCATGTTATACCGCAATGACATACTTGCCTTTTGAGCTATACTATATTCTTTTGAAGTCAAATTGTACTTTTCGCACATATAATCATAAGTTTCATGTACAAAATCATTACTTATATAAAATCTACTAAAATTTTCAGGTAGCTCATTTCTGAATCGGTAGCCTTCTTCTTTTTTTACTAATACTTGGTTTAAATGATACTCACTATTACTCACTATTCTTCATCCCCATTCAGTAAAACTTCGGCATCTCCACCAAAAAGCCCCATAATTGTTCATTATTTTTTTGCATGATTTCCATATTAGTTTGATATAGTTCTAGAAGTTGTCTGTGATCCTCAGACAATTTATTAAGCATATAAACCATATAATTATCTTTACTATTATTTGCGTTGAATCCTTTATTTTCCGCTTCCGATTGTTGGTAAAAAGCTACACAACGTAAAATATATTCAGAAGCTGTAATTCCCTCTTGTTTTGCTAACGAAAGAATTTTATTCTTTTGTTCTTCATTCTTTAGGCTTAATTTAAATATCGTCTTTTTTTCAGCCATTTTTTCCACCTCTATTGCGAAAAAACACCTATTTTAAAAGCATTTTATTAATTTCACTTTGGTTTATTATACGTATAATTTTAACATTTTAGACCTGTTTTTTCTACCGGAAAATATAGTAGTTTTAACGAAAATAATCGTGTTACAATTAAACAGAAAACTTCAATACTTACTTTTTGTATTTTTATCGGAAGATAAACCTGAGTTGATATAACAATATTTTAAAGAGGTGTGTATTTTTCTCAGAAGATAAAATAGAGGGCCATTCCACTAATTTTGGCCGGGATAAATCCCTTATTTTTTTCCCTATGTAGTTAGATTAGGTAATGATTGCCTAAAATGTTTAAAGATTTAATTAGAAAGGATGCGTTTCTCATGCAAATCACAAAAAAACAAATTGAAGAATTTAACAATAACCCGACTATCAAGTATTTAGGACAGTTCCCTACTTGGACCATTTCAATCATTCAGAAAAAAGAAGACGGTAAGCTTGGTAAAATTCCTGTAAATGCTAGTGCAATTATTAAGGGCCAAACTAGCTTTCATAAATCAGAAGACTTCTGTAGTCCTCAAACACCAGGGAATATGTTAACCCTACCTGAATTAAATTCTAATCCAAAATTATACGGCATTAACCGTACGTGGCATGTAGATGCGAAAGCAACCAAAGTGTTTGCTATTGATATTGAAAATGATCTAAATTCAGGAGTAGTAGAAAATCTAATGAAATTGCCCTTCCTCTATTTAGAAGAGTCTGTTTCAGGCGGTTTGCACGGCTTACTTCCTTTTACTGACGAGTTGCAAGCCAAATATCCTATGTTAGTCGATACAACCGTAGTTAAACAACGCCTTAATGCTGATGGACAAGACTTAGGTACTTTTGAAGTATTCTTTAAAGACCATTTTATCACCTTAACCAAGGCAACTAAGGACATCCCACCCGTTTCAAAAACAGCTGCTTTTGAGTTCTTAGATCAATTCTTACAAGGTGTAGAACAAGCTAAAGATAAAAGCCTTGCCAATCAAGGTAATCGTCAAGTTGTTAAAGGCGATACTCCAGAAATTTCCGAAATTATTTCTGATAGTTTAACGGATCAAGCCTTAGACCAATTGTTTAGGATGAGCCCTATTAACTATGACGGCGGGGATTTAAGCAAGTACGAAAATGCTGTAGTATATAAAGCTGCTAACTTGATTAAGCATGCCTTCTTATCCTCTGAGCCTATGATGACCATGAACGTTAAGAAAAAGTATCATAAGCTTAGTGTTGAGGAGTTATCTTACGCTATCTACTTAACGGTAAAGAAGGTTGTCTCATATCGCAAGAAACATGATAGCAAGCGTAACGGCATGCCCTACTTGTTATACCTATCTGCCAACTGCGTAAGTCGTTTGAGAGAAGAAGAGAGAATTAGTTTTGAAAAATATCAAGCCCAAAAACAAAAGCAAACTGTAAATAATGTACAATAGAGAAATGTAAATAATGTACAATAGAGAAAGGAAGAATTATTATGACAGAGTTAACATTATACACTAAAGACAACTGCATTCAATGCAAGATGACTAAGAAATACTTAGACCGTTGTCACCTCCAGTATAAAACCATTAACGTTAGTCAAGATTCCCAAGCACGTCAAGAACTAAAAGATCAAGGATTCAGCTCGGTTCCCCTACTCTTTGTAGGGAATGGTGATGAAGTTATTGTTGGTTTTGCTCCTGGCAAGCTTGCTGAACTTGAAAAACGACTTGAGAACGCTATTTAGAAAGAGAGTTGGTCAGCAATGGCTATTATTCAAACAATAAGTAAGAAAACTTTGTACATCGCTGCTAAAAATTGGTGTACAAAATCTGGTAGCAATATCAGTCCAATTATGATCCCAACAGTTAAGAATAATGTTTTTAGTTGTATCTTAAGCATTGAGCATCCCGACACTAAGTCAGGAATCCGTTTCGATATAATGTTTGATACTGAAGACACTAATAAAGCTGATTCACTCAACGAATTCGCAAGTGAATTAGTCAGCATTGTTGAACAAGCTATCAATGAAGACAAAGTACGAACAGAAGATTTATCAGAGTTCGATAAATTGAAAAATTTCGTTGCACAATTGCGATAAATCGTTATACAATAAGGTTAGCTCACAAAGTCATTTGTTCAATCAGCAAATACATTAGTTATTCCCTACGTATGTAGGTGGTAAGCTCCTATAAGAGCGAACCAAAAAACTTAACGATCTTTGCATTGTAATCCACCTGTATTTTAGTAGGTGGGTTTTTTATTTTGCGCTAAAGCGCATATCCTTTTGATTATGTAGTTAGATAATTTTTAATGAAAAAGGAGCGTAAATCCCCCTACTTTAGTGGGGGGATATAAGCTCCACTCGATAGCTCGTAAGAGCTATTTTGTTTTTTTCTAAATATTCTTTAGCCAATTTAGATAATATCTCTGAAACGGATGAATGTTCCTTGACTGCTTGTATTTTCAAGCTATCATTAAGTTCGACATTCATATAGATATTTATCCTTTTTTGTTTTCTGCCACAGCACTTACCTTGTGTAATTAAGTATACTTTGCT
>NZ_BAMI01000018.1 GCF_000615765.1 Ligilactobacillus equi DSM 15833 = JCM 10991
ACAAGTCCCTCTCTTTAGAGAGGGGTAGTTGACGATAAGAAAAACCGTCAAAGTTATAACCTTGACGGTGTAAATCTCTGATGGGTGGTCAGGGGATCGAACCCTGGACCCACGGATTAAGAGTCCGTTGCTCTGCCAGCTGAGCTAACCACCCAAACCAACAATATATACTTATTGTAGCAGGATTTACCGAAAAAAACAAGAAAAAATATCGTTCACACCACACGAACGATATTTCTTGCAAGGATTTAGTTGTGTTAATATCTCTGTTAATTTGAAATTACAGAATTGTAAGGCGATAAAGCGTCTTAAGCAAGCTCCTAAAAGGAATATAATTTAGAAACTCCAGCAGTTGTAGTACATAAAACATGCCGGCGACAACCGCTAAATCTCTCATTAACTATAAGAGGTAAAATTTCCGGAATTCTTTAACCACTTAATAGTTATGATTTGCCACGATTAAAAGTCTTAAATTAAAGCTTGTTGATTAAGTTAATTATCTAATCTCATTAAAAAATCTGTCATTACGGGCGCATAATCAATCCCGAGACGGGCATCAGTTTCAGAAGGCCGGTGTGCAATGGCTAGAGAAACTAGCTCGGCAGCCATTGTCGCAGCCACACGCAGTGACTTCTGATGAGTTAAACCAGCAAGTAAAGCCGTGGTAAAGGTATCACCGGTACCAAAGAAATTCCCAGCTAACTTTGGTTGGATGATTTCAAAACCTTGGGCTTGGTCAGGACTAAGCCCAACGATGCCAATTTGGTTGTCTGGCAAGGGTAACCCGGTGATTAACGCAGATTGCAGACCAAAACGGTCGCATAACCGGGTTAAAACTTGTTTAGCATCAGCAATTGTTACGGAAGATGTAGTTTCAGCCAAGGTTTCACCTAAAAGGAATTTAGCCTCGGTGTAGTTTGGTGTAATAATTGTTGCTTGCTTAGCAAGTTGGCGCATTGCCTGGACATAAGTGTCATCAAATCCCTTGTAGAGATGATTATGGTCACCCATTACAGGATCGAGTAAAACGACAGCTTGTTTTGAAAGTAAGGTGTTAAGCTGAGCTTGCAAAACTTGCAGAGGGCGTAGTCCTAAATATCCCAGATAGACATAGTCGAACTGCAAGTTTAGTTTTTGCCAATGTTGGATAATAGCTCGCATTTCCTGGGCTAAGTCATGATAAGTGTTCTCTCCAAACCCACCTGTATGTGTCGACAAAAGGGCGGTAGGTAGGATCGTCGGCTTTAATTGACTTGCGTAAAGTAAGGGTAAGGCGCTTGTCATTGAGACTTGACCATAACAAGATAAATCTTGGCTAACTAAAACATTGGGCATGAAATCACCTTTTTCAAATGACAAAATTTAATAATCAGACTCAAATCACAGAGCCTTGTTTCATTATAGCATGGAAATGCTGATATTTAAGGATAAATAAGGATAAATTTGAAAAAAGTTGCGATTGGCTTTTTTGAAAGGGAGGAAAACATGCGGTATAATAGGAGAGTAGTGTGCAAAAAAGGTCAAAGAAGTAATTTTGACTTACTGAAAAAGTAAAAAATTCGCCAAATTGAATCGGAAAGCAGGTAAAAATTATGAAGAAAATTTTAGTTGTTGATGACGAAAAACCGATTTCGGACATTATCAAGTTTAACCTTACTAAAGAAGGGTATGAAGTTGAAACGGCTTATGATGGTGAAGAAGCTTTAAAGCAAGTAGAAGCAGTAAATCCTGATTTAATGATTTTAGATTTGATGTTACCGAAAATGGATGGGTTAGAAGTCGCGCGTGAAGTGCGTAAGACACATGACTTACCAATTATTATGGTAACTGCCAAAGATTCTGAAATCGATAAGGTTTTAGGTCTGGAAATGGGGGCCGATGACTATGTAACCAAGCCGTTTTCTAATCGGGAATTAGTTGCCCGAGTGAAGGCTAACTTACGGCGGCAATCGACAGCAGCGGCCAATGCAGCTGCGGAAGAACAAGTCACGACCGATATTACTATTGGGGAGTTAGTGATTCATCCCGATTCTTACACAGTATCTAAAAAGGATGAAAAAATCGAATTAACTCATCGGGAATTTGAGTTACTTCACTATTTAGCCAAGCACTTAGGCCAAGTAATGACCCGTGAACACCTCTTACAGACTGTTTGGGGTTATGATTATTTCGGTGATGTGCGGACGGTTGATGTGACCGTGCGGCGTTTGAGAGAAAAAATCGAGGATAATGCTAGTCGCCCAACTTGGTTAGTTACCCGGCGTGGTGTTGGTTATTATCTCCGCAATCCTGAAGCTGAATAAAAAGAAATGAAGGGAAAAAAGTGAACAAGAAAAAACACCGAGGCTTTAAATTTTGGCAGTCCATTCATTTTAAGTTTCCCCTAGTTTTTGCGCTCCTACTATTGGTTACCTTTCAAATAGTTGGAGCGATTTTTGTACAAAACCTACGGACGGAAAACATTAAAAGCTTTAAGCAAAGGGTGGAATTGTCAACTTATGTCGATAACTCCTTAATTGCCAGTCTTCAAAAGACTGACACAGAGGCGGCTAACAAAAGTATTATCCGTCTTTTGGAAAATGTGAATAATGAAAATATCACGCAGATTCAAGTAGTGGATAGTAAAGGGACTATTCGCGGGGATAGTAATGTGAATAATCGCTCCTTGGTTGGCCAAAAAACAACTAATGGCGATGTGAAGCAAGTGATTTATAAAGGGCGTTCTTTGACAAAAACAACTTATAATCGTGAAGGAAATCGTTATTATATTTCTATCACCCCGCTATTTTCCGCGAGTGGTAATACTAATACGGTGATTGGGGCAGTCTACGTCAGAGCTAATATGGAACCCGTCTATAATTCAACTAATAGTGTGGTTTTGATTTTTGCGACAGCATCTTTGATTGCAACTGGCATTGGAATGGCCTTAGCAGTAATGATTGCTCGGGCGATTACTACTCCAATTGAAGAAATGCGACGGCAAACTCAAAAAGTGGCTCGTGGGGATTACTCCGGTCATGTTCGTGTTTATAGTGAAGATGAATTAGGGGATTTTGCTCGTAACATTAATGACTTGGCAGTGCGTGTTGAAGATTCCCAGGAAACAATTGATTCTGAACGGCGACGCTTGAATATGGTACTTACTCATATGTCTGATGGGGTTTTGGGAACGGACCGGCGGGGTAATATTACTTTGATTAATGAAATGGCTCAAGAAGCCTGAATCTCTCGGAAGAAGAAGCTTTGAATAAGTCGATTTTAGATATATTAGATATCCGGAAGAAAACCACTATTCGGGATTTAATCGAAGATCAATCGGATATGTTATTAGATTTCTCAACGCCCGAAAGAGAACAAATTTGGAATGCTTCTTTTTCCTTAATTCAAAAGGAGACAGGTTTTATTTACGGGATTGTCTGTGTTTTGCATGATGTTACAGAACAGCAGAGAATCGACCGGGAACGGCGTGAATTTGTGTCTAATGTTTCCCATGAATTACGAACCCCATTAACTAGTGTACGTTCCTATATTGAAGCTTTAAGCGAGGGGATTGATGATGCCCAAACAGAAGCCCACTTCTTCAACGTGGCGCAAAAAGAAACGGATCGGATGATTCGAATGATTAATGACCTTTTGAATTTATCACGGATGGATTCGGGACGTGTTAAGCTCAATTTAGAATTAGTAAATCTCAATGAACTTTTTAACTATATCTTGAACCGCTTTGACATGATTTTAGACGGGAATGATGAGCAAAAACCACAAAAAAACTATACAATTAAGCGCGAATTTACTGCTAAGGATTTATGGGTTGAATTGGACACCGATCGTTTTATCCAGGTAATTGATAATATCATGAATAATGCGATTAAGTACTCACCAGATGGAGGAGTAATTACTTGTCGGATGTTAGAAAGCAATAATCAAGTAATTTTAAGTATCAGTGACCAAGGTCTAGGTATTCCGCGTAAAGATTTAAATCATGTCTTTGACCGCTTCTTTAGAGTAGATAAGGCGCGTTCACGTGCCCAAGGTGGGACCGGGTTAGGTCTTGCTATTTCCAAAGAAGTTATTGAGATGCACCAAGGTAAGATTGCTGATAGTATTGAAGGTAAAGGATCCACCTTCTACATTTCTCTACCTTACCAAGATTATAGTCAAGGAGATGAATGGGATGAATTCTAAATTTCGTTGGGAGATACTTTTATATGTAGGCTTAACTCTAGCGGTAATAGTTAGTTTTGTTTTTTCTTACTTAATTTGGGCTAATCCCGCCCGGGTAGGTGTTACTCAAGAAAATACGGTTTCCAAAAAGGAAGGCAAACTGACAGCCAACAGTGATAAAGTTTTAACGGATATTTATCAACCGGTAAATGTCATCGAAAATATCAGTGAAAGTGAAGCATATCAAATTTCTTCGAGCAAGGTTGATTTAGTGGAAGCTATTCAAAAAAATTTAGCTAATCGCGATTTTACACTCAAAAGTCGGCAAAGTTATCCTAGTGTACAAGCCTATCAAAAAATTCTGGGTAAATCACAAATGCTTTTACTAACCTATGCTAGTCCTGTGACGGTCAAGCAAGCGTTGGCTTGGCTAGGAAGTAAAACTAATCGCTATGAGAAACAAATGGTTAATCGAATTTTGATTCCAAGAGATAATAGCCGTGAACTTTATCTTTTAAACGACCAAGATCAGGTAGTCTATCATTATCAAACCTTAAAGAAAAGTCGTCCGCACTTAGGTCAGCTGCTAACAGATAAAGATATTACCAAGACCCTCGTTTCGCTACATCCTTTAGGCGATAAGTGGGTAAGTATTTATCCGCAAGGTATTGAGGTCGCCCAATATAGTTATCTAACAGAGCGCCAAGCAAGTGGTCTGTATGTTAACAAGCTTTTAGGGAGTATCACTAATATCACTACTAAGGAGCAAGATGGTCAAAATTTGTATACCGATGGTCAAAATCGACGCTTGAAAATTGTCAAGAAAACGGGGCAGGTAACTTATAGTAATTACAACACGAAAGAGAAAAATCTGAGTTTCGATTTTAGTAATTTGGCAAAAATGAGTTTTCGGGAAATGCTGGATTTAGGCTTGGGTGTAGACGATTTACGCTATGCAGGATATCAAAAAAATAGTATAACTTATCGGACTTACATTACGACTTATCCGCTGTTAGGAGCTGATAATATCGGTTCCTTAAACTTTCGTTATCGCAAAAATGGACAAGAGAAAATGGAATTTTCCTTGCTTTCTTTGCAGGTACCAATTCCTGCAGCCAATGATGCGGTGACTTTGCCCCCTACCCAGGAGGCTTTAGACCAGGTAGTTAAGTTAGGTTACAAGGTTAATGATATCCAAGTTGGTTACAATAGCCGTGAGAATACTTCTGCCAGTCAGGTAGTTGATCTAACACCGACATATTTCTTTTTAGTTGATAATAAATGGCAGTCTTATCAACCTTAACACAGTCAGAGTAGGGAGGGAATTATGGACTTTAGAAAAGTTATCCGGATTTTCTTTATTGCTTTTATTATTTTAGATCTCTTCTTGATTACTTCTTTTTTCAAGGAAGCGGGTCAATTCAGTCAAGCAACGACCACCACTGAGGGGAATAGCTTGAATTCTTTGGTTAAGAGTATGCGTAATGACCAGATTCAGATGAAGAATCTCTCACATAAAACGGGGACGGGGTACTATATTGCAGCTGCTAATGATGATTATTTACGGGAAAATGTTAATCAGCTAGAGTATAGTAATTGGAGCTATAATGATAATACCCGCCGATTAGAAGTTTCTTTTGCAACCGCAATTAAGTTGAAATCCAAAGAACAGCCACAAAAAACCTTAGATACTCTTGTTAAAGATAAAACTTTTGTAATTGCTGGAAAAAACTATCACTATGACGCGAAACTTTCGAGTGCTAAAAAGATTGTCTATACGCAAATGGTATACGGAATGCCAGTTCATAGCCGGAATGGCCAGTTAATTTTTACTATAAAAAATGGCTATGTCCAGGGCTATAGTCAAGGTTATCTAAGCAAGGTACAAATTTTACGGCAAAAGAAAACGACAATTAGTGAATTACGGGCTTTTGCTTGGTTATATCAGTATAATAAGGTTACCAGTAATACTAAGTTAGTTTGGGATGAATTAGGTTACATTAAGTTACTTTCGGTTAATGGTAATACTATTTACCAACCTGGTTGGGAGTTTTACTTAAAGAACACTACTTCTGGTAGTTACACATCAAGAATAATTAATGCATTTACTGGGGCAGTAATTGAGTAATAAAAGAGGCAAATAATGGAAAAAGAGAATGGATTGAAAGTTAGTATTCTAGCGAGTGGTAGTAAAGGAAATGCAACCTATATCGAAACACCACGTCAAAAGTTACTGATTGATGCTGGTTTATCGGGCAAGAAACTTGAAGAACTGATGCAGTCGATTAATCGTTCTTTAACGGAAGTTGATAGTCTTTTAGTAACTCACGAGCACAGTGATCACATTCAAGGTGTCGGGGTTTTGGCCCGACGTTATGACCTAAATGTTTACGCCAATGAAAAAACTTGGCAGGCCATGGATGCCAAAGTTGGTAAGATTGCGATAGAAAAAAAGCATATTTTTGCTCCTGATAGCTATCTAGCTTTAGGAGATTTAGATATTGAAAGTTTTCGCGTCTCGCATGATGCCGCTGACCCGCAATTTTATGGCTTTCATTATGATGGTTCATCTTTTGTAGCATTGACGGATACGGGATATGTTTCTGAAAGGATGATTGGGATGATTGAAAATGCCAATGCCTATCTTTTAGAGTGTAACCATGACACAAATATGTTGCGTTATGGGCGTTATCCTTGGCCTTTGAAGCAAAGAATTTTAGGCGACGAAGGTCACCTTTCAAATGATGATGGCGCACAAGTCCTAAGTGAGATTATCGGTGATACGACGAAGAAGGTTTTCTTAGGCCACCGAAGTCAAGAGAATAATACGCGGGATTTAGCGCATTTAACGGTGAGTGATGAACTTTTAGCCCAAGATTTTGCGGTAGGTGAGGACTTTACCTTGTATGATACCTATCAAAATCAGGCTACGCCCTTACAAAATGTCAAAAATTAACTAAATTTAAGCTGTTTTTTCAAGAAAAATTCATGAATAGTGAATATACTTAAAGAAAAAGTAAGATGGGGGATAAAAAGATGGAACAAGAGCAAAAAAATACGCGTCCTAAGGGTCAGATGGAACTCTGGAAAATTGTTGTCATATCTTTGTTTGCAGGTCTAGTTGGCGGACTATTAGCATTTGGAATTTGGAATCATCTCTCTAATAGTTCTGAACCTGGATCTAATAGTTTGGGAACGACCAAAACAAGTGATATTAATGTAAATGTCAGCACGCAAGCAACGAAGGCCTATGATAAGATAAAAAAAGCGGTGGTTACCGTTGAAGCTTATAGTAAAGATTCTTCTGCTTCAACCTTGGCTGAATTATTTGGTTATGAATCTGATTCGGATTCGCAATCAACTGCCACCTCTGAGGGTTCAGGTGTAATCTATAAGAAATCAGGAAATACTGCCTTTATTGTGACAAATAATCACGTGATTTCAGATGCATCTTCGTATAAAATTATTCTTTACAATGGTAAAACAGTAACGGCCAAATTAGTGGGGAAAGATGCCGTCACCGACTTAGCAGTTTTGAAAATCAATGCCCAAAATGTCAGTCAAGTGGCAAGTTTCGGGGATTCTAATGATATTAAGGTCGGAGAAACAGCTTTAGCAATTGGATCACCAATGGGCTCTGCTTATGCTTCAACTTTAACTCAAGGAATTATTTCTGCGAAGAACCGCACCGTGACTGGTTCAACAGGCTCAACTACTGTTATTCAAACTGATGCAGCCATTAATTCAGGAAATTCAGGTGGGGCTTTGGTTAACTTAGCTGGTCAAGTAATTGGGATTAATTCCATGAAGTTATCCGGTTCGTCTTCCTCTGAAAACGCTAGTGTTGAAGGAATGGGCTTTGCTATTCCAAGTAATGAAGTAGTTAAGGTTATTAATGAATTGGTCAAGAACGGTAAAATCACCAGACCTGCTCTTGGGGTCGGCACGGTGAATGTAACAGATGTTTCTGACGATTCTAAAACTTCCATTCTTAAGCTACCTTCAAGTGTTGAAAATGGGGTAGTTGTTATGACGGTTCAAGATGACTCTCCAGTTAAAGGGATAATTTCCAAATACGATACCATTGTTTCTTTAGGTGGTAAGAAAGTTACGGATTTGACTAGTTTACGCTCCGCACTATATGCTAATAAGTTAAATGATACGGTCGAAATTCAGTACTATCATAATGGTAAGTTGAAAAAAGAAAATATTAAGCTAACTTTGAAGGCTAATAGCTCGAATACAACCACTAGTGAAAGCCAAGCACAATCAGAAGAAAGTTACGGCGACTCCTATTAAAAGAAAAATCCAACCATCACTGAAGACGGTTGGATTTTTTGATATAATCAAGTATAGTTTATAGCTAAAAGTTAAGAGGTGGAAAATTTTGAGCAAGTATAAGTATCTATTGTTTGATATTGATGATAATTTATTGGACTTTCAAGCTAGTGAAGACATAGCATTAGGGAAGATGTTTACTTATGTGGGACTTGAAGATAGCCCAGAAGTTCGTGCCCGTTACCACCGTTATAACCGAGCGATGTGGTCTTCGTTGGAAAAGGGCTATATTAGTCGGGAGTACCTTTTTTTGAAGCGCTTTGCTAGTTTTTTAGACAAAATTTACGATATTCAAGTAGATAATCCGCAAACTTTGGATGATAAGTATCAAACTTGGCTAAGTCAAGAACATCGCCTAATTCCTGGAGCCCTAGAAACCTTACAAACTTTGAAGACCCAAGGTTACCATCTTTATGTGGTAACTAATGGGGTAGCTTCAACCCAAAAACAAAGATTAAAAGATTCAGGCTTAAACCAATACTTTGAAAAGGTCTTTATTTCTGAGGAAATTGGTGCCCAAAAGCCGGCTTTGGCTTTTTTTGATTATGTTTTTGCACACAGTGAGGCTAAGCGAGAAGAAAGTTTGGTTCTAGGTGATACTTTATCGTCAGATATTTTAGGTGCCAACAATGCAGGAATTGATTCTGTTTGGTTTAATCCAAAATGGCAACCAAATCATAGTGAGGCCAAGCCAACCTATGCGATTAAACGGTGGTCTGATTTAGGCAAATTTTTGGAGGCTTAGAGTGTGAATATTAAGATTATTGGAGTTGGAAAGATAAAAGAAAAGTATCTCAAGCAAGGGATTGCAGAATATGCCAAGCGTTTGAGTAAGTTCTGTAAGTTTGAAGTAGTTGAGGTTCCTGACGAAAAAGCCCCTGAAAAATTAAGCCCTTCTGAGATGGCGAGCGTTAAGCAAAAAGAAGGTGAACGGATTCTTGCCAGAATTAAGGAGCGCGAATATGTTTATGCTTTAGCGATTGAAGGGAAGCAAAGAGCTTCAGAGGAATTTGCTGAGGAATTAGATCGTTTAGCGACCTATGGTAAGAGTGACATCACTTTTGTCATCGGAGGATCTTTAGGTTTAAGCCCTGAAGTTATGCAGCGATCTGATGCTCAGATTTCCTTTGGGAAGTTAACCTTACCACATCAATTAATGCGCTTGGTTTTAACGGAACAAATTTATCGTTGTTACATGATTAATGCGGCTCGCCCTACCACAAGTGAAGAAGGTACATCAAAACATCTCGTCGTGAGATGTTTTTTTATGTGAATTTTCTAATTTTAAAATGCTGTTATACGGGTGTTTTTTTACGATTTTCAATAGAAAATAACTTAAATTTAGCTAAAATAAGAGAAAATTCATTTCGCAAAACATTTTTTTCTTGTAAAATACTGCACATGCGGTGTACAATGTATTTGTAAAGAAAAAGAAAGCGTTTCAATATAAAGCGATGATGAGAGGGGATATTTTATTATGTCAAGAACTGTAATTATTGGAGCTAACCACGCGGGTATCGCTGCTGCTAACACCTTGTTGGACAACTATCCTGACCAAGAAGTGGTCTTAGTCGATCGTAATACTAATTTGAGTTACCTAGGTTGTGGGACTGCTTTGTGGGTTGGACGTCAAATTGAAGACTATCATGGACTATTCTATACTAAAAAAGAAGACTTTGAAGCTAAGGGAGCAAAAATTTACATGGAAACCAGTGTTAATGATATTGACTATGCTGGTAAAAAGGTTCATTGTCATCCCTTGACAGGCGGAGATGATTTTACTCTTGAATATGACCACCTGTTACTAACTACGGGTTCGACGCCAATTTCACCAAACGTACCTGGCCGTGATTTGGATGGCATTCACTTCTTGAAGCTTTTCCAAGATGGTCAAGATGTAGATAAGGAAATGTCAAAGCCAGAGGTTCAAACTGTGGCTGTAATCGGGGCTGGTTACATCGGGGTGGAAGTGGCTGAGGCTGCTAAGCGTCGTGGTAAGAAGGTTTTGGTCTTTGATGCGGCGCCTACGTGTCTGGCTAACTACTATGACCCAGAATTCTCCAGCATGATGGAAGAAAACTTGAAGGAACACGACTTAGAGTTACATTTTGGTAAGTTAGTTTCTGAATACAAGGGTGATGTAAATGGTCGTGTTAACCAAGTGGTGACAAAGGAAGGCGAAACATACGACGTTGACTTAGTAATTAACGCCATTGGTTTCCGTCCTAATAACGACTTAGGGAAAGATCACCTAGACTTATTTGCTAATGGGGCATACAAGGTTGACCGCCATCAAGTAACTAGTGATCCAGCTGTTTATGCTGCTGGTGACTGTGCGACGATTTACTCTAATGCACTTGACGGTGATACTTACATCGCCTTAGCTTCCAATGCCGTTCGTTCCGGGATTGTGGCTGGTCACAATATTGGTGGTACAGCTCTGGAAGCTATCGGGGTACAAGGTTCCAACGGGATTTCTATCTTTGGCTTGAACCTAGTTTCAACTGGACTTTCTGTTGAATCAGCTGCCAAGTTTGGAGTTGATGTAGCTTACACCGACTTTGAAGATTTACAAAAACCTGCTTTCATGAAGGTTAATGACAAAGTAAAAATTCGTATTGTTTATGAAAAATCATCTCGTCGGGTTGTAGGAGCGCAATTAGCATCTAAGGCAGATGTTTCTATGGCAATCCACATGTTCTCCTTAGCTATCCAAGAACATGTAACTATTGACAAATTGAGTCTCTTAGATATTTTCTTCTTGCCACACTTCAACCAACCATACAACTACATCACGATGGCTGCTTTAGGTGCTAAATAACCTAAGTTAATCCTCGTCGCTATTGGAGTGGCGGGGATTTTTTGCAACCTAAATCGGCTAAGGCTATAATGAATATGAGGTGATGATATGGAATTCAGTCAAACGGCATATCAAGAGTTTAAGGCGGAGTTAGAAGAGGTGGAAACTTTGTTTAATGACTCTATTGCCTTATCTCATGCTGGTCGCTCGGTTTTAATTACGAAGCTTAATAAGTTACGCGTGAAAGCGCGTGCTTTTGTAGATTCGGGTGAAGGTGGGGAAGTTGAGAAATCAGAAAAAATTGAAAAAACAGTGCGTTAAAAACAGCCCGTCATCGTGACGGGCTGTTTTTATGTGTTGTTAGACTTTATGTGAGAAGAGACTACCTAAGTTGCTGAAGCGTAGCTTGAGGAGGTAAAAGGCACTTGGCGCTTTGCGTAAGCTTTCGCGAGGAATATGGGCCTGAATGGCTTTCAGGGTCGCACGACTATTACGTGTTGAAAATCTGAAGGTACCATTATTCTTGGTGCGAATTTCAAAGCGAGGAATATATTTACCACCGAAGTAAACATCAGCGACAACATAAGCAATTTCATCCCAAGGAATTTGAATGTAATCTTGTAATTTGGTGTCGTTGTAGAATTCAAAGGCACAATCTCCAACCATGACATGGCCATAGAAGGGGCCGTTTTTGTACCAGGTGCCCTTATCTGTCAGCTCTCTTGTAGTGTTTAGTGATTGTACCATTTTATCTCAACCTTTCTTAAATTACAGTAAACCGATCACGTGTAAGACGATAGCTAAAACGAAGATTCCTAAGATGATAACGATTGGAGAAACTTTCTTCTTCAATAACCACATGCAAAGGAAGGTTAAACCAAGTGCCGCTAAACCAGGAACTAATTGGTCTAAGTTATCTTGTAAAGTGGTGGTCTTAGTAGCATCAATGGAACGTCCAGCTGCGTATTGGCTGAAAGCTTCCTTCAAACCTTTAGCACCAGCAGGTAACTTGTCCCAGTCGATGTAAGCCCCTTTTTGTTGCTTAACTTCAGAAACGACAGGTGTGAAAGTGATGGAAACCCAACGTTGAATCAAGGAACCAATCACGAACATCCCCATCATAGAAGCTCCGCGGGTAACCTTTTGTAATAAGCCACCAGATAGGTCATCAGTGATGGCCGTCCCGGCCTTGTAACCAAATTCTTGGGTGTACCATTTAACAACGGCGGCCATAATGTTCCATAAAATGAAGAAAACTAATGGACCAGCTAAGTTACCAGAAACAGCAAGGGAAGCTCCTAGAGAAAGGAGAATAGGACGTAAGGTGAACCAAAAGAGGGGGTCACCGGCCCCGGCCAAAGGTCCCATCATCCCAATTTTAACCCCAGAAATTGCCGCGTCATCAACATTTGCTCCGTTGGCACGTTCTTCTTCTAAGGCCATGGTTACCCCGAAAATTGGGTTTGCCATGAAGGGGTGGGTGTTAAAAAATTCCAAGTGGCGCTTCAAAGCAGCAGCGCGGTCTTCTTTTTTACTGTAAAGTTTTTTAATGGCAGGGATCAAAGTGTAAGCGACCCCACCGTTTTGCATCCGTTCGTAGTTAAAAGAACTTAATAGGAAGTAGGAACGACCGAACATCTTAAAACGGTCTGCTTTTGTTAAAGTAATTTTCTTATCAGCCATGTTTTTGTCCTCCTCTTAGAAATCTTCTAAAATTTCACCCAATGGGTCACCAGAACCGTTACCACCGTTAGATGAACCGTTGGAGTTATTACTGTTACCGCCTTCTAAGGCTAAGAATAAGACAGCCAAGCAGACCCCGATAATCCCTAAGGAAATCAAAGTTAATTGTTGGATGGCTGCTAAAGCGAAACCAAGGAAGAAGAAAGGCCAAACTTCACGGCTGGACATCATGTTGATAACCATGGCGTAACCTACGGCCACAACCATGCCCCCACCGATAGTCATCCCGGCAGTTAACCATTCAGGCATAGACTCAAGTCCTTGGCGCACTAAGCTAACGGGGATTAGCATTAAAAGTAAGGCAGGTACGGCTACCCGCAAACCTTGGAGACACATCCCGATGAAGTGCCACACTTGAATACCGTTGATATCGGCTTGTTCGGCGCGACTGTCCATAATATGAGCAATGAACACTAAAAAATAAATATTATTGGGGAATTTTCATCATTGTTGCGGGTATGATTTTACTCCTATCAAATGATCGTCTTTTAGATTCGATAATTACACTGCCTAGTTTGGATACTTATATTGGTATGTTACCTTTAAGATTGGGAATTTTAGTGACGTTCATTCGTAATTTTTTGACAACGATAAATATTGTAATTTTTGCAGCTGCCCTTTTTACTTATGTGGTTTACATTACTAATGAGCAACGTAATATCGAAGAAGAAATTCAACAAGTCGGCCGGGGGTTATCAAATAAAGAAATTTCGCAAAAACTCTTCCTATCAGAAGGGACGGTGCGCAACCACCTATCGCACATTTTAGCTAAGTTGGACTTACGTGACCGCACGCAATTAGCAATTTGGGCGGTTCAAAATGGTGGGCATAACGGATGAAGGCTAGGATGAAAAAGTTAAGCAGTCTACTAGGCGTCTTACTATTGTTATTATTTCTGGGGGGTGGTTGGTATTTCTATCAAAAATCACCAAAGGTTATTACCATCGGTTATTATAGCGACAGTAGCTGGGAAGTGCCAAACGACCAGGAATATAAGTTTATTGATTACGCCATTAAGAAGTTTGAAAAAGAAAATCCGCACGTCAAAGTTAAGTATGAAAGTGGTATTAGCAAAAATGATTACTTAGCTTGGTTATCTAATAAAATTATCAAAAATCAAATGCCCGATGTTTTTGTTGTGCCTCCACGCCAACTGGGATTTTTGGCTTCTTTAAAAGCTATGAAAAAATTAGATAATTTTATCAATATTGATAAAATATCTCCCCAGAACTATTATCCAGCTAGTTGGGTGGCGGGGAATTATCAAGGCAATCAATACGCTATCCCTTTAGAAAATAATCCAACTTTGATGTGTGTCAATACGGATTTATTATCCAAGGAGGGGATTGAGATTCCTCATTCGGGTTGGACCGTACAAGAATTTTATGATATTTGTCGGCGAGTAACCAAGGATACCAATCATGACGGGGTTATTGACCAATATGGCTATGCCGACTATACTTGGCAAGATACCGCTCAAGCTTATGGGGCGAAACTTTTTAACGATAGTGGGACAGAAAGTTATCTCAATTCTGAAAAATTCCGAAAGTCACTGGTGATGACGGAAAAAATTTATAACCTCCAAAAAGGTTATAAAGTTTCCGCAGATGATTTTGACCAAGGTAAAGTGGCCTTTTTACCCATGACCTTAGCACAATATCGAACTTATGAGTCTTACCCGTATCGAATCTCGCGGTATTCGACCTTCTCTTGGGCTTGTATCCGGATGCCAGCGGTGAATAATCGGGTTAATGCGACGGTTGTCGATACTTCGATGGTCGCTATGGCAGCTCATAGTCACCATCCTTATTTAGCCTGGAAATTTATGAGGATGTTGAGTTATGATAGCCAGATTCAAACTAAACTCTTTGATGATTCGCAAGGGGCAGCGGTTTTAAAAAAAGTTATGCAAAGCAAGAATGTTGAAGCTAATTTAGCGGGAAGTGGTAAGGGTGACCAAGCTCTAACGGCACAAAAATTTACTAGTATTATGGCTAAGTCACAAGATGTTCCCAAATTCAAAGAGTATAACGCAGCATTGGGAAAAGTTGATTATCTAATTAATCGTGCGTTGAAGAATGGTGATATTAGTACGCAATTATCAGATATTCAAAGTCAAATTCAAGTGGAATTAAAAAGTGGTTTGGACAAAAAATAGCAAGAGTGATGAGCTCTTGCTATTTTGGTGTCCTTAGATTACATCCCGATTGTTGTTAAAGTGAGGCATCATAACATCAAAATCATAAGTCTTCAAGTCAGTCAATCCATTTTGACTGGCATCAAAGTAAGCGGTCATAGCTTGACGAATCATTAAGTTAAGTTCTTTTTGAGGGTCGAATTGTACGATAACAACCGGTGTGTGGGTTCCATAAGCTAGTCCGACCTCAAACATTGTTCCAGAATCAGCTTCATTGTCACTTTCTTCCATCTTGTAATCAACGATGGCAACCATAACATCATTTTGATAAATTTGGTTAGTGTCTAACATGAAGGCAGCTTTTTGCCATTCAAGGGAACCGAATTCGGCCTCTTGATAAGGGTGTGCCTCTGGTTCAAAAATACGCCCAATAGTAGGATTAGCTTCTAAAGCTTCTCTAACTACTTGGATACGTTCTTTTTGTTGAGGGCTAAAAAATGGGGCAGCTAAGTAAACGTTTTTAGTCATAATTCTCTCCTTTAAAATCCTAATCTTGAGACAAGATATGGTAGTATTTATAGAAAAATCATACCACATCTTGTAAATTTCTGCTTTATTTTTTAGCACAGAACGGGTATTATAGATAGGGCAGGCTAACGTTTTGGGCCTGGAAAAAAGTGGCTGGCGTAAAACCAGCTTAATAAGAAAGGATGCTTCAATCATTTTGATTACTTTATCTGGTATTATCGGTTCTGGGAAATCTAGCCTTACGGAAATTTTGGCCAACGAATTAGGAACCAAAGCGTATTACGAACCTGTAAAGGACAACCCTGTCTTGCCAATTTTCTATAAGGGAAATGAAATTGCTGCTAAAAAGCGAGCTCAAGGAGATAAGGATGCTACCAACCCTTATGCGTACTTGTTACAAACTTTCTTCTTAAACCGTCGTTTCCAAATGATTAAGGCTGCGATGGTGGAAGATAACAATATCTTAGACCGCTCTATTTATGAAGACGAAATCTTTATGAAGATGAATACAGAAATGGGTAATGCGACGGAAGTCGAATATGATATTTACAAGAGCTTACTTAACAATATGATGGAAGAATTGCCATTTGCTTCCCACAAGAAGTCTCCCGACTTGATGATTACCATTAAAGTTTCTTATGAAACGATGTTGAAACGTATCCAAAAGCGGGGACGGGAATATGAGCAAGTTGACCAAGATCCATCATTGGTTGATTACTACCAACGTTTGTTGAAGCAATACGATCAATGGATGGCCGAATATGATGCTTCGCCATTATTAATTATTGATGGTGATAAGTATGATTTTGTATCGGATGTTAATGATCGTGTCGAAGTTTTAGAAACGATTGAAAACCGTTTAGTCGACTTGGGGAATTTAACTCAAGAACAAGCTTTAGAATTACAAGCACAACACAAAAAACTAATTATATAAGAAGAGAGCCTACGGGCTCTTTTTTGTTGTATAATGGCTGTGATGGAGGTGAAACATGAAAAATTTAAAGGTGACGTATCAGTGCTGTGGTGGCGCTTATTGCAATATTCTCTTCTATTTACGCTCGGAGTCTTAATGACCCGGATAGTAATGAATGAATATCTCGGTCAAAGCCAAACTCAGGTACAAGCTAGTGGGTTACCCTATTTTCTCGGGATTTTTCTGGCGATGCTAGGCCTAAGACAAACTAATTTAAATCAACTTTTGTGTCATCCAACCAGCCACAAAAGTCCAGATTGGTTAGTACTTGTTGCCATGATTTTAGTGATTTTAGGGATTCAAACTCTAACTACCCTTTATAGTCATGTTTTAGCGACACTTTTACATCGTTTTAACTATGGAATCCAAGCCCAGGTTGAAGCTTCAAGTGCTAATTCTACGACTTGGGGGATGTGGCTTTATTCAGTGATTTTAGCCCCCTTAACAGAGGAATTAGTTTTTCGGGGGTATATCCTTGGTAATTTGAAGCAATATGGTAGGTCTGTAGCCCTAGGATTATCAGCATTTATGTTTGGACTATATCATATGAATGCTATTCAAACACCTTTTGCCTTTGCGATTGGGCTTATTTTAGGCTATTTAGCGCTTGAATATGGTTTGGTTTGGGCTATCATTTTTCACCTTGGGAATAATCTCTTTAGCGAAATAATGAATCAGGTAACGGATAAAACGTGGTTAATGGTTGACAACTTTGCGGGTTTGGTAGGAATTGCGGTGATTATTTACTTAGGAGTTAAGTTTTTTAAAATAAAAGTTCAATCACAAAAATTAAAAGATAAACTAGTGGTAAGTTTATGGAATCCACCAGCCGTGATATACCTAGCTTATTGTTTCTATACTATTGTGGAATCATTGAATAATATTTAAAAAAATAAATAAAACGCTTGCAAAGAACAGTTAAAAAGATTATGATAAAGGTGAAAGATAAAGAAGGTAGGGGAAGAACATGAGTCAAGATTACAAGAAAATTTTAGTTACAATCGATGGTTCCAAAGGATCAGAAATTGCCTTACAAACAGCCCTTGATATTTTAGAACGTTCCAAGGATGGACATTTAGACATCTTAAGTGTTTTAGATTTAAATTCTTTGGAATATGGTGGTGCCGGCATTGCTTTAGATGGTGAAAAAATTTACCAAATAGAACAAGACAACGAAGAATACCTCCTTCAAAAACGTCAAAATATTCTTGACAAATACCACTTAGCACCGGAACAAGTAAGTGTGCACTTACGTTTCGGAAATCCTAAATCTGTAATCGTCAATGACTTCCAACCAGAATACGAAAATGATTTAATCGTGGTGGGAGCAACAGGTAAGAATTTCTTACAAAGGATTATTGTCGGTTCTGTAGCTTCATATGTTACTCGTGCCGCCCGTTGTGATGTTTTAATTGCAAAAGACAGTAGCGTAGAATAAGAATTGGGAAGTCTCTGGACTTCTTTTTTTATGGAATTTTATTAAAAAATAATTGTAAAACTCTTAAAAAATATTGACAAATAGCGACTTTTTTCTTATGATAAAGGCATTAAATCTTCCCAAGTTATTTGGGATTAACTTGAACGTACATAGATTTAGGAGGAAAAAGCGTATGGCTAAAGAAAAATTAGAAGATTTAGAATGGACTAATTTAGGGTTTAAATATCGTGACTTACCATATAGTTTTCAAGCCGTGTATAAGGATGGTGCTTGGCAAGAAGGTGGTCTGACTGAAGATTCCACGATTGTTTTATCTGAAGCTGCGCAAGTGCTTCATTATGGACAAGAAGTCTTCGAGGGCTTGAAGGCTTACCGCTGGAAAGATGGAAGTTTGCACCTATTCCGTCCTGAAGAAAATGCAGCGCGCTTACGTCGTTCTGCTGAACGGATGTCAATGGCACCTTATCCTGAAGACAAATTTGTTGAAGCATGTAAAGAAGTTGTGAAAGCTAATGCTGATTTTGTTCCGCCATATGGATCAGGCGGGACGTTATATCTCCGTCCATTTTTGATTGGTTCTGAACCCATTGTAGGGGTGGATGCCGCTCAGGAATATATTTTTAGAATTTACGCTACCCCTGTAGGGGCCTACATTAATGGTTTACACCCAGCGGCTTATATGGTTTCAGCCTATGACCGTGCAGCTCATGCCGGGACTGGTCGAGCTAAGACTTCAGGAAACTACGCTGCTAGTCTTTACCCTCACGAATTAGCTAAGAAATTAGGTTATGCAGATGCCTTATACTTAGATCCACGCGAACACAAATATGTGGATGAATTTGGGGGTGCCAACTTCTTTGGAATTACCAAGGAAGGTAACTTTGTCACTCCTAAATCAGTTTCAGTTTTACCATCAATCACTAAGAAATCTCTCTTGGTAGTAGCGCAAGACTTGGGGTTGAATCCTCAAGAAGTGCGTATTCCATTTGATGAAATAGATGACTTAGTAGAAGCCGGAGCGATGGGGACAGCTGCTGTTATTTCACCAGTGGGCTCTTTAACTTACAATGATGAAAAACACGTCTTCTACTCCGAAACAGAAGCCGGACCTATTACAACCAAGTTATATGAAACTTTAACTGGGATTCAAAATGGTGATTTACCAGATACACATAATTGGACGGTACCGGTCGAATAAATTAAAATATGAAAGCACTTCTCAGGGGAGAAGTGCTTTTTTGTAAGCCTTTCAAAAGAGAAAAAAGCGAAAATATAAGAAAAAAAGCTTAAACCAAAATTAAAATTTACACATTTTCAGAAAAAAGACTTACGAAGTTTGGAAAAAATTTGCTAAGATAAGCAACAGCTCAAAGAGAGTTAAATTTAGAGAAAAGAGGATTTTATTTTGGAAAACTCAAGTAAAGCGACTTTTACAAAAGCACGCGTACCTGTGAAACATCCTTGGCTTGCTATGGCTGGGATGTTGATGGGGGCTTTTGTAGGGATGCTTTCAGAAACATCACTTAATATTGCCTTACCTAAATTAGAAGTGGCCTTAGGGGTTGGAACGTCTACCCTTCAATGGCTAGTAACTGGTTATATGTTAGTGATTGGAATTGTTTTACCATTTTCAAGCTTAATTTCAAAATGGTTTACTACCCGTCAAACAATTATCTTCGCTTTATGTGCCTTTATTTTAGGGGCAGTTATCTCTGCCTTGGCACCAAATTTTGCCATTGTTCTAACGGGGCGTATGATTCAAGGAATTGGAACTGGGTTAATTTTACCGCTAATGTTTACGGTGGCGATGCAAATTTTTCCACCACATAAATTAGGGGCGGCCATGGGGGTTAATGCCTTGGTAATCATGTTTGCGCCAGCAATTGGACCTACTTTAACCGGACTTTTATTAGCTAAATTATCTTGGCGTTGGATTTTCTGGGCCTTTGCGATTATTTTAGTAGTTGCTTTAGTTTTCGCCGTTCTACACTTAAAGAACATTGCTGAACTTACTCGGCCGAAAGTTGACTTTTTATCTTTAGTCTCTTCTGCAGTTGGTTTCGGGGCCTTAGTGATGGGTGCTAGTTTTGCCAGTGAAAATGGTTGGGGTTCACCATTAGTTTTAGGTTTATTAATTTTAGGACTGGTGGTCTTGGTATTCTACGTTCACCGTCAATTACACCTGGAACATCCAATTTTGAACCTGAAAGTTTTTGCTAACCCTTCCTTTAGAATCGGTGCTTTAATTGTGATGGTTGACTTTGGGGTTATCTTGTCAGCTATGTACCTTTTCCCTCAATACATTCAAAATGGGATGGGTTTGCCTGTTGCTATGACTGGGATTATCATGTTACCTGGTGGGGTGGTTAATGCTATTGTCTCTGCCATTTCCGGACGGATGTATGATAACTTTGGGGCCCAAATTCCAGCGAGGGTTGGTTTTGTGATTGCCATTATTGGGGCCGTGATGCTAATTATGGTGCAGCCAGATTCTTCCATTGCTTATGTAATTGCAGCTCATATTATCTTGATGATTGGTTGTCCTTTAGCGATGTCACCATCTCAGACACACGCCTTGAATGCCTTGCGGGGGCCTCAAAGCGCTGATGGGAGTACAATTATGAATACTTTACAACAAATTGTCGGGGCGATTGCAACGGCCTTAGCAACTAGTTGTTTAGTTTTGGGTCAGAGTGCCTATGATGGAGGCAACAAACAAGCTGCCTTTACAAATGGGGTGCACTATGGTTTTTACTTTACTTTGGTTCTAACAATTATCGGTTTGATTTTAGCTTTGATGTTAAAACGAAATAAGCCAAGTTCAGATGTAAACTTCGATAAATAAAGACTACAAGTTAATCAATAAGACACTAAAGACACGTTTTCTTCAAATTTAGGAAAACGTGTCTTTTGATTAATTTTGTTCTTTGTGCTCGTCTGTTTGGGTTTGATATTTTTTCTTGAGGAAAATTACTAAAACGGTGATGGAGGCAAAGATTCCGGTAAAAAAGATTAAATCAAGTAGAACAAAGATAATTAGGAAAGCAGTGGCAAGTTTGGTCATTAAAACCCAAAAAGTAAACGCTAAGCTCAAAGATCCACCAATCCAGGAAATAATAGCAGCTATGATTAGAATTTTAACCAATTTGTTCATTGGCAAGAACCTCGTTTTTATTTTCGATTATACCATAATCAAGATTAATTATTTCTTATGAAAATATAGATTTCGATAATATTTGTAAGCGTTTTACATGTGATTGTAATCACATAAGATGAAAAATTATTTTTTTTTATTAACAAAAAACATTGATATAGCGGAATAACTTGAAATTATAAAAGTAAAAAAATCACAATGTTTACAAAGGTTTTCCATGATAGTAAAATACTCATGTAAGCGGTATTATATACTATTAGGTTATTCGTATATAGTTATAGAACTACCAAAGGATTAAGGAGGATTTCCAATATGTCAAAAGGTATCGATTTAAATAAATATTTTGACACACCAAAGCACGATGTTGTGCAAGTGTTAGATGAAAAAGGTAAAGTGGTTAACAAAGATCTCATGCCTGACTTAAGTGATGACCAATTAGTTGAACTTTTCAAAGAAATGTTATGGTCACGAATTTTAAATGATCGTTCAACTAAGCTTAACCGTCAAGGACGTTTGGGTTTCTTTGCACCCACAGCTGGGGAAGAAGCAAGCCAAATCGGTTCCCACTTTGCGATGGAAAAGGAAGATTTCTTATTACCTGCCTACCGTGATGTGCCACAATTAGTTCAACACGGTTTACCATTGGCGAAAGCTTTCCAATGGTCACGGGGGCACATTGATGGTAACAAGTATCCAGAAACTTTGAAAGCTTTACCACCCAAATTATCATCGGGGCTCAATACGTCCAAACTGCTGGGGTGGCTTTAGGGCTCAAGAAGAATGGCGCTAAGAATGTGGCCTTCACTTACACCGGTGATGGTGGTACTTCTCAAGGGGACTTCTACGAAGGAATGAACTTTGCCGGGGCCTTTAAAGCGCCAGCGGTCTTCTATTCACAAAACAATGGTTACGCTATTTCTGTACCACGTCACGTCCAAACTGCAGCCCCTACCTTGGCGCAAAAAGCTGTGGCAGTCGGAATTCCAGGAGTTCAAGTTGATGGGATGGACGCGTTAGCTGTGTACGCTGTTTCGAAAGCCGCGCGTGATTTTGCTGTTGCGGGCAACGGGCCGGTCTTTATCGAAACTTTAACATATCGTTTCGGACCACACACTCTTTCAGGAGACGATCCAAAACGTTACCGGACAGCGGAAGAAGAAGAAGAATGGCATGCAAAGGATCCGTTGACACGGATGCGTCTCTTCTTAACTGATAAGGGTCTTTGGTCAGAAGAACAAGAAAGTGCCTGGGAAGAAGAAGTTAACGCTCAAATTGATGCAGCCATGCAAGAAGTTGAATCTGCACCAAAGCAAAAGGTCAGTGAATACTTGAAGGATACATTTATCGATACACCAGCTGTAATCCAAGAACAAATCGATAAATTTGTAGCTAAGGAGGAAAACTAATATGGCTAAAACAACAATGATCAAAGCTATTACACAAGCTTTGGACCAAGAATTAAAACGTGACGATAAGGTCTTGATCTTTGGTGAAGACGTTGGTAAAAATGGTGGGGTTTTCCGGGCCACTGAAGGCTTGCAAGCAACCCACGGTGAAGACCGTGTTTTCGATACTCCTTTAGCTGAATCTGGAATTGGTGGTTTGACTTTAGGTTTAGCGACCCAAGGTTTCCGTCCCGTACCAGAAATCCAATTTTTCGGTTTTCTATTTGAAGTGATGGATTCTGTAGCTGCGCAAATCTCACGGACACACTATCGTATGGGTGGTACGGTTAAGATGCCGGTAACGATTCGTTCGCCATTTGGTGGGGGGGTACACACACCAGAATTACACTCAGATAGTTTAGAAGGTTTAGTAGCACAAACTCCAGGGATTCGTGTGGTAATCCCTTCTGGTCCATATGACGCTAAAGGTTTATTGATTTCCTCAATTCGTTCTGATGACCCCGTGGTCTTCTTGGAACATATGAAGCTATACCGTTCAATTAAGGAAGAAGTTCCTGAAGAAGAATATACTTTACCATTGGACAAGGCGGCTGTGAAGCGCGAAGGTAAGGATGTTTCCATTATTACCTATGGCTACATGGTACAAGAAAGCTTGAAGGCAGCTGAAGAATTAGCTAAGGAAGGAATTGACGTTGAAGTCTTAGATTTACGTACAGTGTCACCACTGGATGAAGCAGCCATCGTAGAAACTGTGAAGAAGACTGGTAAGGCTGTTATCGTGCAAGAAGCCCAACGTCAAGCTGGGGTTGCCGCAGCCGTAGCTTCGGTAATTGTCGAAAAAGCTGCTTTATACTTAGATACACCAGTTGGTCGGGTATCTGCGCCTGACACACCATATCCATTCAGTGAAGCTGAGGATGACTGGTTACCAAATAAGCAAGATATCATTGCACAAGTACGAGAAACTGTAAATTTTTAAGAGGTGGGCAAGAAAATGAGCAAATACCAATTTAAATTACCAGATATCGGTGAAGGAATCGCCGAAGGAACAGTCGGTGAATGGCACGTTAAAGTCGGTGACACGGTTAAGGTAGATGACGACTTAGTTCAAATCGAAAATGATAAATCAGTTGAAGAAATTCCCTCCCCAATTGCTGGGAAAATTACGGCTATCTTAGTTTCCGAAGGGGAAACAGCTGAAGTAGGTCAACCCTTAGTTGAATTAGAAGTTGCTGAAGGTGAAGGAAACGTGGACGAAGTCACGACTTCAGCTACCGCTGCCACTCCAGCCGGTGGTAGTGATATTTACCACTTTAATTTACCTGATATTGGTGAAGGAATTGCTGAAGGAACAGTCGGTGAATGGCACGTTAAAGTCGGTGACACAGTGAAGGAAGATGATGACTTAGTTCAAATTGAAAATGACAAATCAGTTGAAGAAATCCCATCCCCAGTTACTGGTACGGTGACAGCCATCTTAGTTTCCGAAGGTGAAACGGCTGAAGTAGGTCAACCATTGGTTGAATTCTCTGTGGCTGCTGGTCAAGGAAATGCGACAGCATCTGCGGGAACAACACCAACCGCAGTCGCTGTTCCTGTAACCTCGGCTAACGTTCCTGTTGTAGGTCAACCTCAAGACCATAGTTTACCTGTCTTAGCTATGCCTTCAGTACGGGCTTACGCGCGTGAAAAAGGTGTTGATTTAGCTCAAGTTAAAGGAACGGGTAACCACGGTCAAATCTTAAAAGTTGATGTGGATAAGTTCTTGACTAATGGTCCTGCAACACCTGAAAACAAAGTTGTACCTGAAGTTGATGTGCGTGAAGCAGCTCCAGCAAAGGAAACAGCTGTTGCAGCCGTTGCCGATGCCCAATTCCCAGAACATCGTGAAAAGATGAACGGTATCCGGAAGGCAACTGCTAAAGCGGTGGTACGTAATGTTCAAGAAATTCCACACATCCACTTGTTTGATGAAGTAGTGGTTGATAAGCTGTGGAATCACCGTAAGAAGTACAAGGAATTAGCTGCAAGTCATGATGTGAAGTTAACTTTCCTAGCTTACGTGGTTAAGGCTTTATCCGTAGTGATGAAGGAATACCCAATTTTCAATTCAACGGTTGATATGGATAACCAAGAATCAGTCTTTAAAGACTACATTAATATTGGGATTGCTACCGATACACCTAAAGGTCTCTTCATGCCTAACATTAAGAATGCTGACCAATTAAGCCTCTTTAACATCGCGCGGGCAATTTCTGCTAACACAGCCAAAGCTAAAGACGGTAAATTATCTTCAGCAGATATGAACCATACGGGAATGTCAATTACAAACATCGGTTCCGTTGGCGGTGGTTTCTTTACCCCATTAATTAACTGGCCAGAAGTTGCTATCTTAGGTATCGGTAAGATTGCTCAAGAACCAGTTGTTGACGCTGAAGGTGAAATTAGTGTTGCTCGTGTCCTCAAGTTATCATTAGCTGTCGACCACCGTGTAATTGACGGGGCAACTGCACAAAAGGCATTGAACCGCTTGAAAGAATTATTAAGCGACCCTGAATTATTATTGATGGAAGGATAGTGAATAGGTAATGGTTGTAGGAGATTTTGCGATTGATTTAGATACAGTTGTGATTGGTGCGGGCCCTGGTGGTTATGTGGCTGCTATTCGTGCTGCTGAAATGGGACAAAAGGTAACGGTAATCGAACGTGAATACCTAGGTGGTGTTTGTTTGAATGTTGGTTGTATCCCATCTAAGGCTCTGATTGAAGCTGCTCACCGCTATCAACACGCCATGAGCTCACAAAAGATGGGGCTTAACGTGACGGCAGCTAAGTTAGACTTTGAAAAAACTCAAGATTGGAAACAATCTGTTGTTGATCGGATGACTGGTGGGGTTGGTTTCTTATTCAAGAAGCACCACATTGATGTTATCTGGGGGGACGCTTTCTTGAAAGATGATAACTCATTACGTGTGATTAGTAATGACAAAGCGCAAACTTACACATTCAACAATTTAATTATTGCGACAGGATCTCACCCTATTGAAATTCCTAACTTCAAGTTTGGCAAGCGCGTCTTAGACTCAACCGGCGCTTTAGCTTTGAAGGAAATTCCTAAGGAATTAGTTGTCGTTGGTGGGGGTTACATTGGTTCTGAATTAGCGTCTGCTTACGCTAACTTTGGTGCTCACGTGTCCATCCTTGAAGGTTCTAACTCAATTTTAGCTAACTATGAAAAAGACTTAGTTAAAGTGGTCGAACAACACTTCAACGAACAAAATGTGGATATTTACACAAATGCTATGGCCAAGAATGCCGAAGAAACCGAAGATGGCGTTAAGGTTACCTTCGAAGTTAACGGAGAAGAAAAAACCTTAGATGCTGACTACGTAATTGTTTCTGTTGGTCGGCGTCCAAATACCAAAAATATGGGCTTAGAACAAGCTGGTGTGAAGGTTAACGAACGTGGCTTGATTGAAGTTGACAATCAAAGTCGTTCAAGCGTCCCTAACATTTACGCTATCGGTGATGTGGTTCCTGGCTTTGCCCTGGCCCACAAAGCATCTTATGAAGGTAAGGTTGCAGCCGAAGCTATCGCCGGGAAGTCAACAATTGTTGATTACCGGGCAATGCCAGCGGTATGTTACACTGATACTTCAATTGCCACAACTGGTTTAACTGTTGCCGAAGCCAAGGAACAAGGCTTAAATGTTGGAAAAGCTCAATTCCCATTTGCTGCCAACGGCCGGGCCGTATCCATGGACGCTACTAGTGGTTTTGTACGTTTGGTTTACATCAAGGATACAGATGTGATTGTGGGTGCTCAAATCGTTGGTCCTCACTCTTCTGACTTGATTAGTGAATTAACCTTAGCAATTGAATCCGGTAGCACGGTGAAGGATGTGGCCTTAACCATCCACCCACACCCATCAATTGCAGAAGCTGTTGGTGATGTGGCTGATGTAGCGGAAGGTTTCCCAACAAATATTTAAAAAATAAAGGAAGTGCTCTTATGTCCGAGAAAATGCAATATGTAATTATGAAGTCTAATGATATTCGGGAGAATTTGGCGACCGAACAATACTTGATGAATAGCGATAAAATAAAACCACCTTTTATGCTATTTTATATTGAAGACTCGTGTATTATTGTCGGACGTAACCAAAATACTTTAGAAGAAATCAACCAAGAGTATTGCCAAGCCCATAATGTGACCGTGACACGGCGTTTATCTGGTGGTGGTGCGATGTACCAAGATATGGGAAATCTTTGTTTTTCCTTTGTGGTTCCCGCTGCGACTCAAAAATTTGGTGACTTCAAAACTTTAGTGCAACCCGTCGTGGATGCACTCCACAAGTTAGGGGTTACTAGGGCTGAAGTTAATGGGCGCAATGATATTGTGGTCGATGGTAAGAAGTTCTCAGGTAATGCCATGTACACGCGCAACGGTAAGACCTTTAGTCACGGGACGCTCATGTTTAATGTAAATACCGACACAGTAGCTAACGCCTTGAGAGTTCCCGCTGATAAGATTGAATCGAAAGGGATTAAGTCTGTGCGGAGTCGGGTAACCAATTTGAAGCCTTACATGAAGGCGGAATACCAAGATTTAGATACCGCAGGTTTTCGCGATGAAATTATTAAATCAATTTGGCAAGTAGATTCGTTAGATGAAATCAAGGAATATGAATACCACTTAACGGATGAAGACCGCGCAGGAATTCGAGCTATCGAAGATAAACTTTACAAAAATTGGGATTGGGTGTACGGTAAATCACCTGAATTTACCATCCAAAAGCGCAAGCATTTCACGGGTGGGACAATCGATGGTCGTTTTTTAGTTAAGAAAGGTAAGATTGATAATGTCAAGTTTTATGGGGATTTCTTCGGAACGGGTGATGTTTCTGAGTTAGAAGACCAGCTTAAAGGGGTACTTTACACTCCAGAAGCCATTACTGAAGTTCTGGAGAAGGCAGATTTAGATAAGTATTTTGCAGGTTTAAATCCAAAAGATGTGATTGACCTTTTGGCGAACCAGCACTAAACTTTAGACAAAAGGACCGGGGTAATGCCTGGTCCTTTTTTAATGAAAGAAGGTAAGACATGATTGAATGGCAAAATGGCTGGTTACAACAATGTGATGATTTTTCGAGCTTCCCCACGAAGTTAGAACAGTTATCTCAAGTCGTGAAATTCACTAATCCTTTAGCGGGCAATAAGCTTCGCTTGGTTTTGAGTAACCTTTATGGGACCACAGATTTAGTTTTTGATTGTATTCTGGTCTCGAAACAAGCGGATTTCCAAGTAAGTAAGCGTCAAACTTTACGTTATCAGGAACAAATCCGTATTCCTCAAGGCCAAAAGGTATATTTGGATCCTTGTCAGTTAACTTTAACACCTGGAGAAACTTTTTATGTTTGGATGCAAGCTAATCAAATGCAAAGTTATGCCGATTATGTAGTGACCTATGCACCTAAATTAATTAATGGTACTTATGCACGTCGGGCGGCTTACTTGCCTAAGTTACGGTCAGACTATCAAAAACGCAAGGCTTGGTTTTGTTTGGAACAGTTCTTAGTGTGGACTAAAGAAGAGGCGCAAGTGGTGGAAATTACCGGCGACTCTTTGGCTGAAATGGGAATGGTAGCCGAACCTTTATTTGAAAAATTATTGGCTGCACCTCAAGCTTATTCTTTTGCCAACACTGCAATTTCAGGAAGTCGGCTGTTAAAGGGCGCACCAGAAAATCCGCCGCTTTTCCGGACTTATGGTCAAAGTCTTCTCCAAAGAGAAGCCGGTAAGAATTTTCAAGCAGATATCACCTTGATTTCAATTGGTGAAAATGATTTACTATTACCGGCGCTAGCGGGGGAAGATATCCCGAGTTTAGCACAATTACAAGCGGGTTTCAGGCAATTACAGGGGCCTAATGTCTGGTTCACCACTTTACCCAAGGTTGAAAAGCAAGCGGGAATAACAGCGATACAGATGACAAAAATTGAAAAATTACGCCAGGAACTAAATACTTGGTTACTAACCCAGCCTAATGTGATTGATGGAGCTGCATTACTCCTAGACCCTAAGACCCAGGCACCTAAGGTAGAGTATAGCTTTGGTGATGGCCTGCATATCAATCTTTTAGGTGGTCAGGTTCTGGCTCAGGCCTGGTACCAAGCATTTACTCACTAACCTAAAAAAGCCCTCAAATTTATTGAGGACTTTTTTCTTTATGGCAAGAATTTACCTGCAGCTAAGTAAAGTTGGTACCACTCGTGATGAGTCAAGTTGACTTTTTGAGCTGGGACCACCTCTGCTAGATGTTCGGGATTCATGGTACCAACAATGGCTTGCATGTGGGCGGGGTGACGTAAAATCCAGGCAATAGCAATGGCTGCCTTGGAGACGCCATATTTATTACCTAATTCTTCGAGAGTAGCATTAAGTTCAGGGAACTTAGGGCTATCAATGAAGCTACCTTCGAATTTACCGTATTGTAATGGTGACCAGGCTTGGATGGTGATGTCATTTAAGCGACTATAGTTGAGTAGGCCACCATCACGGTTGATTGACATCTCAGTCGTTTTGTCGTTAATATAGAGGTCTTGGTCAATTAATTGTGATTGATCTAAAGATAATTGTAATTGATTGAATACCAAAGGCTGTTTGACAAACTTCTTTAATAATTCGAATTGCATAGGTGGCACATTGCTGACCCCAAAGTGACGTACCTTGCCGCTTTGGTGCAGTTCGTCAAAGGCAGCTGCGACTTCTTCTGGATCGAAGATTAAGTCTGGTCGATGCAATAGGAGGACGTCAAGGTAGTCGGTGTGCATCCGTGCTAAAGATTCATCAACGTTCGTCAAGATATTTTCTTTCGTCCAGTCGAATTCATCGCGTGGAAATTCTAGCCCTACCTTTGTTTGCACAATAATTTTGTCGCGACTAATACCAGTTTGTTTCCATCCATCTCCGAAGCGTTTTTCGGCTTCACCTTGGGTGTAACAAGTAGCGTTGTCAAAGTAATTAATTCCGTGGTCAACGGCGTTTTGAATGACCTGGGCCGCGCGGTCAACAGATAACTCTGGCATCCGCATACATCCTTGAATAATAGTAGAAACATTTTGCGGACCTTTTTTAACATTTAATGTTTTCATTTCACAAACCTCCTGTAAGCGATAACATCCAAATTGTAATGCGGCTGAAATTATCTGTCAAGCCTCTTTTCTTACTTTTACCAAGTAAAAACCGTCCATCTTAAGACAAGCGGCGTTAAGTTTACGCTGGTTTGCGTAAGTATTGTAAGAAAATCCCTAACATCAGGACTACTGCTAAAACAATCACCCACATAGATAACCGGGTTCCGACAGTAAAGGAGGCTGGAATCCCCGCTAACACGACTACGACGGTATTAGCTACCGCTCCGGAAGTTTGGCGTAAAGTATTATTTAAAGCAGTAGCATGACTGATTTCACGCAATTGGAGAGCTTTAAAGGCTTCGGACATCGCAGGTGAGAAGACCATGGCATTGCCAATCATACGGAAGGAATAAAAGATGGTTAAGACCCAAATCGAAGTATCCTTACTGATGGTTACTAAAGGAATGGAGGCAATTAACATTAGAATTGCCCCAGAAATGATTAAGTATTTAGGACCATGTTTATCGTAAAGTGGGCCCACGATGGCGGCAGCTAAGGCATTACACAGGGCCCCGGGAAGTAAGATTAGCCCGGAAACCATACTGGAAACTCCCCAGACATTTTGAGTGTAAATCGGAATCATGGCTTCTGTTCCCAGTAAAGCGACGAAAGCTAACATCCCGACAAAGGTCATTAATCTAAAGGAACGTACTTTAAAGATGGTTACTTTTAACATTGGTTGTTCGAGTTTCAATTGTCGGCGGACAAAAAGATACAAGATAACCAAACCGCCAATTAACATGGTAGTGGCGACAGCTAAATTATTTTGGAAGACAGTCAGTGAACCGAGTGCCAAAGAAGAACCTAAGAGGGAGATGAAAACTGAGAGATAGTCAATTTTAATGTCTTGTGGTTCTTTAAAGTTAGGGAAGAAAATGTACCCTAAAATCAAAATAGCTAACATTAATGGTAAGACAAGGTAAAAGAGGTAACGCCAGCCTAAGGTAGTCATAATAAAACCAGAGAGTGTGGGGCCAATCGCAGGACCAAAGGCTACGACCAAACCGGAAAGGCCTAGGATAGTTCCACGTTTTTGCGGAGGATAGATGGAGACCATGGTGGTCATTTGAAAGGACATTAAAAGTCCCCCCGCCAAAGCTTGAACAAGTCGAGCTAGCAGTAAGGTTAAGAAATTTTGCGCCAGACAGCCTAATAAGGTTCCCAATACAAAAGTAGTAATAATGCCTAAAAAAACAGTGCGATTACGGAATTTTTCGTATAAATTAGATGAAAGTGGTGTGATGACCCCAATTAAGAGGGTGTAGCCGGCAGTGAGCCATTGGGCAGCATTCAAGCTGACGTGCATGGCTTTTTGAATGACCGGCAAAGCCGTTAACATCATTGTTTGACTAGCGAGCGAAATAAAGCAGGCTAAAAGTAATAAAACAGTTACAATTAAGCGAGTCTTAGGTTTGATATTTTTATAGATTGCAGACAAAAAATAAATCCTCCTTATTTCAAAATAAATGCAATATCTAGTTTAACACGGATATGTTAGCAGTGGTAAAATAATTTTCAGAAAAAATCACGAACAAAAAATTGAATAATTTTGCTTAAATGCGGAAAATCAAGTATAATTTGAATGAAAACATGAAAATGAAGGTGAAAATATGAAAGCAATCTTAACAACCGTCGGTAAAGACCAAGTCGGAATTATTGCCGGAGTCAGTCAATATTTAGCGCAAAACCACATTAATATTTTAGATGTTTCCCAGACGATTATGGATGATTTTTTCACTATGATGATGATGATCGAGGTCCAAGCCGATGCACCTGAATTTACTCAAATTAGTGCGGATCTCAAGGAAGTAGGCCAAAAGCTAGGTGTGGAAATCAACGTGCGTAACGCCGAACTCTATCAAGCTATGCACAAACTTTAAAATTAGAAAGGAAGATTCCATGGATATCGAAAATATTCTTGAAACTAGTCGGATGATTTCCGATCAAAATTTGGACATTCGGACTATTACAATGGGGATTTCCCTTTTAGATTGTATTGATTCTGACAGTGATAAAGCTTGTCAAAAAATCTACGATAAAATTACTACCCAAGCCAAGAATTTAGTGCGGGTAGGGGAAGAAATTGAAGCGGAATACAACATTCCGATTGTTAACAAGCGGATTTCTGTCACTCCAATTTCCATCATTGCGGCGGCTTCCCATGATAAAAATTACCTGAAATATGCCCAAACACTTGACCGAGCAGCTAAAGCTGTGGGGGTGAACTTTATTGGTGGTTTTTCAGCTTTAGTGCAAAAAGGTTACCAAACGGGAGACGAAACTTTGATTGCTTCTTTACCGCAAGTTTTAGCCGAAACTGACTTAGTTTGTGCGTCTGTCAATGTTGGATCTACTCGTAGTGGAATTAACATGGATGCCGTTAATCAAATGGGTCACGTGATTAAAGAAGCTGCTGAATTGGATGTGATGACCAATGCTAAGATGGTGGTCTTTTGTAATGCTGTGGAGGATAATCCTTTCATGGCTGGAGCTTTTCATGGGGTTGGTGAACGCGATGTCGTCATTAATGTTGGGGTTTCTGGACCGGGAGTAGTAAAGTCAGCTCTAGAAAAGGTAAAAGGCGAATCTTTTGATGTGGTAGCTAATACTATTAAGGAAACAGCCTTCAAGGTGACACGAATGGGACAATTAGTCGGAACGGTTGCTTCTGAACGTTTAGGCGTACCTTTTGGGATTGTTGATTTATCCTTAGCGCCAACACCAGCTGTTGGTGACTCCGTAGCTCAAGTTCTTGAAGAAATTGGGCTTGAACAAGTTGGAACTCATGGGACGACAGCAGCCTTGGCTATGTTAAATGATGCCGTCAAAAAAGGTGGGATTATGGCCTGCAACCGAGTCGGAGGCTTGTCTGGTGCCTTCATTCCCGTTTCAGAAGATGCCGGCATGATTGACGCTGTGAATGCTGGTTCCTTAAATCTGGAAAAACTTGAAGCTATGACTGCAGTATGTTCTGTTGGTTTGGATATGATCGCTGTTCCAGGTGATGTACCAGCGGAAACTATTTCAGCTATGATTGCGGATGAAGCCGCGATTGGGATGATTAATAATAAGACCACTGCGGTGCGGGTGATTCCAGTGCCAGGTGCTAAAGTCGGTGATGCGGTAGAATTTGGGGGGTTATTAGGTCACGCACCGGTGATGTCATACAACCACAAATCGTCGGCAGCAATGATTAACCGTGGTGGTGCCATCCCAGCACCAATTCACTCCTTTAAAAATTAAGGAAATGAATTGATCTTGAATGAAAAAGTGATGCTACCAAGAAAGATTCGATGGCATGTATCACATGATAAGTATTGGGGATTATTAGAAGCTGATTAGGCAAATAAATGTGGTGGACTTAGATTTAGAGTTGGCCATGCGCAATGCTGGTAAAAACCGCAATTCCGTAGCATGATATGTTACAATGAATCTACCCACAAAATCATTGCACTCCTCGTCCGTTTGGGCGGGGAGTTTTTTGTGCAAAGAGGTAATTTTATTTATCTTGATTTTAGAGGACGCATATAATGAAAATGTCGGATATGAATTGAGCAATTTTATTAGAAAGTGCCCAAAGGTGTTGGGAAAACAGAGATTTGCCACTCAAAGCCAATAACATAAAAGAAAAAAATCCCGCAAGTAATTGCGAGATAATTGCTACTTATTTCAATATTTCCACACGATAAAGCTGACCAAAATCTAACTTCTGCTCGGAAACTAGCAAGGTTTTGTCCAACTCTAATACCTT
>NZ_BAMI01000017.1 GCF_000615765.1 Ligilactobacillus equi DSM 15833 = JCM 10991
TAGTTGACTAAAAAGGGATGTTGACTTAGAAGGGTAATAGCTGAACCGTCAATAATTACGGGGCAATCTTCTTTAGCATAGGTTAAAACCAATGATAAAAGTTCGAATCCGAAGTCATCTAAATCAAGTCCAGGTCCGATAATAATGACGTCGTTTTGTTGAATTGCTGATAAGGTTTGTTTTTGATCATGATAGTCAAGGAACATGACTTCAGGGCAACGGGCATGCAGAGCAGATAGATTAGCACGATTAGTAGCACAAGAAACTAAACCGGCTCCTGCATAAACGGCAGCTTGACTGGCCATGATAATTGCGCCACCAAAATTCAAGGAACCACCAATGGCTAGTACCCGTCCGAAGTTCCCCTTATGGCTTAGTAAGGGGCGCGGAGTAATAACCTGAGATAAGATATCAGTAGTGAGTAACAACATAAGGTCCTCCTAATAACTTTTTAGACCTATTATAACATTACCATGGTATGCGTTTGGACCAGAATTTAGGAATTTTCAGGTTACAAGTACTGACATTTATTCTGAGTGTGCTACAATGGTTTTGTATACTCAATAAGAAATGAGGAATAATTAAATGACAATTGATTGGACAAAAGAAGTCGAAAAAAGAAAAGACGATTTATTGGCTGATTTGCAAACGATGCTTAAAATCGAAAGTGTCCGTGACGAAAGTTTAGGGACGGATGAAGCACCTTTGGGTCCTGGTCCTAAGGAAGCTTTGGACAAGTTCTTAGAAATTGGTCGTCGTGATGGCTTTGAAACTCAAGAAGTAGATGGCTTAGCAGGTCACATTGCCTATGGTGAAGGTGATGAAACCTTGGCAATTTTAGGACACGTGGATGTAATGCCAGCCGGTAAGGGTTGGACCAAGAAACCTTTTGAACCAACCATTGAAGATGGTCGTCTCTATGCTCGTGGAGCCTCTGATGACAAGGGTCCAAGTATGGCTGCCTACTACGGTTTGAAAATTGTGAAGGAATTAGGCTTACCTGTTAATAAGAAGATTCGTTTTATTTTGGGGACTGACGAAGAAAGTCAATGGCGTGGAATGACGCGCTACTTTGAAAAGATGCCCCAACCTGACTTTGGTTTTTCACCAGATGCTTTCTTCCCAATTATTAACGGTGAAAAGGGAAATGTTAGCTTTGTGTTGAATTTTCCTGGTCAAAACGATGCTCAAGTACAATTGCTTTCCTTTGATGGTGGTTTACGTGAAAACATGGTACCACGTGATGCGCAAGCTGTAGTAGCCGGTTTAGACTTAGCATCAGTTAAAGAAGCTCTAGCTGCTTTTGTGGCGGACAAACCTGTGGAAGCTGAAGTTAAGGAAGTTGGAACTAATTTGGAAATTAGTTTCATCGGAAAAGCTGCCCATGCTCAAGAACCACGTAATGGTGAAAACGCTGGGACTTACTTGGCTTTATTCTTAAAGGACTTTGCCTTTGGGGCTGACGCTAAGAATTACTTAGACTTTACAGCCAACTACTTACACCAAGATTCTCGGATGGAAAACTTTGGAATTAACTTTACGGATGATGTGATGGGTGACTTAACGATGAATGCTGGTATCTTTGCTTTTGAAGCTGGTAAGGGAGGGCAAATCACCTTGAACTTCCGTTTCCCTAAAGGTATGGATGAAACAGATATCAAAGCAGGTTTAGCAAAAGTAGTGACTCCGATGGGGGTTACCCTTGACCAAGGTCGGGTTCAAGTACCACACTACGTAGACCCATCTGACCCATTAGTAGAAACTTTATTAGGGGTTTATCGTCGTCAAACTGGCCAAGAAGCTCACGGTATGGTTGTCGGTGGAGGAACATATGGACGTTTAATGAAGCGTGGGGTGGCCTTTGGGGCTATGTTCCCAGGGGTACCTGATACTATGCACCAAGCGGACGAGTTTATGCCAGTAGATGGCTTATTAAAAGCCACAGCAATTTACGCGGAAGCCATCGCAGAATTAGTTAAATAATTATCGCAAGTCGGAGTCTAGGTTCCGGCTTTTTGCTTGCAAATTTTTATTACGGGATTAAAATGGAGGTGAATTCAAAAGAAAGAAGATGGCAAGTATGGAGCGCGAAAGTCGTTTTATTCGGGATTTATTCGCCAATGCAGTTAAGCAAGAGGCAGATTTTACAATTTTTAAGGTTCCAACTAAGCGGGAAAAGATGTATCTGCGGGTCAAGACAGATTTAATTGAGCAAATTAGGGAAAGTCAGCATTTAGAAAAGATGTTAAAGACGCTTTTATCCAAGCATCGGGTTGCCAGTCAAAGTGAAGAAATTACGATTAGTCAGGGTAACTACCGTCTTTTTATGTAAACCTTGTCAAAATTCGCTCAATCCTCTAAAATTAAAGTTAAAAGTTATACGAAGAGGTGAGGTAGATGTTTTTAATTACCGGTGATTTGCGGAGTAGTTATGCGATTAAAGGTGTGGTGAATGCCACCGTCAAAAAAACTTTACAACCGGATGAAATTGATCAAGTTGCTGATTACGACAATCTTTACGAAAAAGTCAAAGAAATCTTAGGTAAACGGGCGGAAGCCCTCGGAGCTGATGGGGTCATTGATGTCAGTTTTGTACCAGAGATTGCCCGAGTGGCCGTGGGTCCTAAGTACATGATTTTGCATGGATATGGGACGGCCGTTGCTTTACTAAAAAATTCAAAGTAAGCACTGGTGGACCTTGACCTCTTAGCGGGAATATAGTATGATTATTGAGTATTTTAATACTCATGCCGCTGTGGCGGAATTGGCAGACGCGCAGCGTTCAGGTCGCTGTTGGGTTTTCCCAGTACAGGTTCGACTCCTGCCAGCGGCATTTTGACGGTCCTAATGAGGGCCGTTTTTCTTTTGAAAAATCAAGAAAACGTTTGCTAAAGAAGATGTACTATGATAAAATGCAGGTGTTATAAAGAAAATAATTGATGATAGTTGGGGTGCCTTCTGGCTGAGAAATACCCATTGAACCTGATCTGATTAACATCAGCGGAGGGAACTATGTGTAAAAAAGACAATGAGAAGTCCAGACTATCAAAGCAGTCTGGACTTTTTTAGCTCAACCATGATCAAAATTATAGGAAACGAGGTTTTGACAATGTCAAAGAAAAAGTGGGATGTTCAAAGTGTGATTTTTTTAGCAATTATTGCTATCTTTTTAGGAATTATCTATCAGGTTTGGAGTTATGCCTATTATGCCTTAGCGGCCACACCTTTAAAACCTTATGCCAATGATTTAACTCTGGGTGTGTGGACGATGGCCGGTCCTCTAGCTGGAACTTTGCTACGTAAAGTTGGAGGAGCTTTTATCGGGGAATTATTAACCGCAACAGTCGAAATGTTTCTATTTTCTAGTTGGGGAGCAGCTAACCTGATTTCTGGTCTCTATCAAGGATTAGGTTCAGAATTAGGGTTTGCTTTAACGGGATATAAAAACTTCGGTAAACTTGGACTTAGTTTATCCGTGTTGACCACCACGGTAGTGACGTTTGCCTGGTCCTTATTCCAAGATGGTTATTTAGATTATCAAGTCGGCATGCTAGTGCAGCTGTTTATTTTACGTCTGCTATCCATTGGTCTTTTTTCAGGGGTGTTAGTAGCTATGATTCAAGCAGCCGTTAAGAAAGCTGGGTTTTTACGCTAATGACAAGTTTGCAAGTAAAAAATTTGACTTTTACCTATCAAGTTGAAGGTGAGGCGGTGTTGCGCGACTTAAATTTTACCTTACCTACTCAAAAGATTAGCCTTTTGATTGGTCAGTCGGGAGCTGGTAAATCAACATTTTTAAAACTTTTAACTGGTCTTTATCCAGAATTTGGTGGCCAGATTAGCCAGGGACAGGTACTGTTAGATGGACAAGAAGTTGGAACTATGTGTGCTGCTAAAAGGGCTACTAAAATAGCTTTATTATTTCAAAATCCTCGCCAGCAAATTGTTATGACTACGTTTCGGGAACAATTGTATTTTATTTTAGCTAATTTAAATCTACCGCTGATTGAGATTAATGATAGGATCAAACAGGTTTGTCAGCAATTCAACTTAACCGCTTTTTTAGATCGGGACTTACTAACTTTATCCGGTGGTGAACTGCAAAGAGTGGCGCTTGCCAGTGTGGTAGCTATGGGGAGTGAAATTATTATTTTAGATGAACCTTTCGCCAACATTGATTTAAAGGAGCGACGGCGACTACTGGAACTTTTGCGAGATCTACAAGTCAAGCAAGGTAAAACGATTTTGATTTGTGATCATGATTTATCTGATTATCAAGCCTATGTTGACCATGTTTTTCAATTAGACCAAACACTTCATGAGGTTAATCGTACTATATTAGCTGAAGTCAAAAAGCCAGCTGTGAATTTACCACTAGCTCCTGATTTAACTGGTGATTTATCCTGGTGCAACATAGAGTTGTGGGCGGGAAAACGACAGTTGGTAATTGACAGTAGTTATCGTTTAGGTCGTGGGAAAATTGGCCTTTTATCTGGGCAAAATGGAGTGGGCAAGTCGACTTTTTTTAAGGCCTTAATCAAGCAAAATTCTTACCATGGTAAAATTATTTTTGATAAGCAGGACTTAGCGCGGACAAAAGCAAAAAAGTGGGCTAGGTTGGTCGGAATTGTCTTTCAAAATAGTTTAGATCAGTTTGTAAAATTGACGGTAGCTGAGGAATTAGCTCTCTCACTAAAAAAGAGTCACCACCCAGAGTACTGGACGCCCGCGCGCGTGCAAGCAGTAGCACAAGCCTTTGGTCTGTGGGATTTAAATGACCAAGTTTGTTACCAGCTTTCCGGTGGTCAACAAAAACGTCTGCAGATTCTAGGGATGCTGATTATGAGTCCACCAGTCTTGTTACTTGACGAGCCCTTTAGCGGTTTGGATCAGGTAAGTCTAAAGCCGGTCTTGGAGGAGTTACAGACTGTGACTGTTGATTTGCAAATCGCGACTTTAGTGATTTCACACCAATTAATGGGAATTACCCCTTATTTAGACTATCAGCTTCGTTTGGAGCATCAAAAGTTAGGATGGTGAAACGATGAAATTTAAATTGAATCCCACTATCATGTTACTTCTACTCTTAAGTCAAGGTCTTTGTCTAGCTTTTATTAAGAGCATTAGTTATAACCTTTTGGTACTGTTGTTAAGTTTAGGCTACTTAGCCTATCATAAAGCCAACTTTAAAACGATAGGGTTAGTCTTTTTAATAACCTTTCCCTTAAGTTTAGGTTCCTTTCTTTCTTTTTACTATTTTGGTCAAGGAGCGCGTGTGTACTTAGCCTGGATTTATGCTAGTCGGATTTATGCTTACTTGAGTTTGGGAATGCTGTTGACGTTGACTACTAAAATTGATGTATTACTAATAAGCTTGGAACAACACTTGCATTTACCTCAAGCTTTTGTTTATGGTGGTTTAGCTGCTATGAATATGTTGAGTCGTATCAAAAAGCAATTAGGTGTGATTAAATATTCAGCCCAAATTAGGGGAAAAAGTTATCATTATTATCAACCAGGTTTGTACTTGAGGGTTATCATTACAGCTTTAACCTGGTCCCGTGATAGTGCCCAAGCCATGCGAGCCTTAGGTTTTGTTGAAAAAGGCCCCCGTACGCAAGAAAAAGCAGATGTTTTGCCTAAATGGCAATGGGCTTTTTTAGGCGGGACGTCCCTTTTACCGCTTGTCGTGGTTATATTTCACTGGTTGTAAAGTTTAGTGTCAGGAGGTTTAGCTTCCTGACTTTTTGGTGTGTAAAAATATTAAAATCTTATCTTGGCCGCAATTGAACTTCGAAATTTTAACGCGTATAATAAGTTAATGGAGTTATTCGAGAAAGGAATAAGTAATTATGGGAAAGAGATTGAAAAGCAGTCGCTACATCACGGGCTTTGATGGGTTACGGACTTTAGCGGTGATTGGCGTGATTTTATATCATATTCTGCCACAAAGTTTGCCGGGGGGCTTTTTGGGAGTGCCGATTTTCTTCGTTGTTTCGGGTTACCTAATCACTGATTTGCTAATTCAGGAAAAAGAAGAACGAGGCTTTATCTCTATTAAAGATTTTTATCTACGTCGTTTTCGGCGTTTATACCCGGCTTTATTAACCATGGTTTTGGTATCGAGTGCTTACATAACACTTTTCCAACGCAACCTGTTGGTAAATATTCGAGGGATAATTTTAAGTAACGTTTTTTATGTTTACAACTGGTTTCAAATTAAGCACCATGAGTCCTATTTTGCGCACTTTGGTGGTGAATCTCCCTTTACGCACCTGTGGTCCTTATCAATCGAAGGACAGTTTTACTTGTTATGGCCGCTATTAGTGATCTTATTGTTAGCTTTTATTAAAAAGAAGAGCATGATTGCCCTAATAATCTTTTTAGGAGCCTTCATTTCTGCACTCGAGATGGCTCTGCTGTATCATGGTGGCGACCCCTCGCGCTTGTATTATGGTACTGATACGCGTATGTTTGCAATCCTCATTGGAGCCGCCTTAGCTTTTGTTTGGCCAAGTACTAAATTACGGCCGCAAGTTAATACAGGACACCGGCGCTTTTTAGATGGAATTGGTGCCTTTGCTTTGGCGGGGATTATTTTAAGCTTTATTTTTGCCTCCGCTCAAGCTTCGGGGATTTATCACATGGGGATGTTTTTCTTCTCCATTCTTTCTGCCTTGTTGGTGGCAATTGTGGCACATCCTGGAGGTGACTTTAACCGTCTCTTCACCAATCCGCTTTTTACTTGGATTGGAAAAAGAAGTTACGGCATTTATCTTTACCAATTTCCGGTGATGATTTTTTATGAAAGTAAAGTCAAGGTTGGTAATCATCCTATTTTAAATGCGGTTATCGAAATTGCTTTAATTTTGGTGATTTCAGAGCTTTCTTACCGCTACTTAGAACGGCCGTTGCAATTCTTTGATTACCGTCAAACATTATCGGTAATCCGGGAAGCATTCCGCAAGGATACGGTGCACATGCCTCGTAGATATGCTTTGAGTATTGCTGGTTTAGTAGTTATGGTGGCACTCATTGGTGCTTTGATGCAACCTAAGTCCAATCAAATGCAAGCTAATCCTGTGCAAGCGACGATTGCTAAGAACCAAGCGCAAACTAAGAAGAATAATCAAACGAAGGCGAAGCTTCTAAGAAGGTTCAAGCTAATTTAGAAAAGCAACTGACTCAAAAACAAATTAATCAGGCACAAAATATGTCTTTAACAGCAGTTGGAGATTCCGTTTTAGCGGCTACGAGTCCTAGTTTACAAGATATTTTTCCGCAGATGTATGTCGATGCCCAAGTCGGGCGCCAAGTTTATATGGTACCTGATGTGTTGAAAAACTTACAGGCTCAAGGGCACTTAGCGGATACGGTCTTATTGGTAGAGGGGACGAATGGCGCTTTTAATGAGGAACAATTAGCTCAAATTATGGAGGTTTTGGGTAAACGACAGGTTTACTGGGTAAATGTTCATGTTCCGACAAAGAGTTGGCAAAACTCCGTTAATAAAGGAATTAAAGAAGCAGGTCGCAAATATCCAAACATTCATGTAATCGACTGGTATGATTATAGTAATGGGCATGAAAGTTGGTTCTATAATGATGATGTCCACCCCAATAAGGTTGGGACAGACAAATTTACTAACTTAGTGGCACAAAAAATTTTGAAATAAAGGTAGAGGCTTATCGTAAACGGTAGGCTTCTTTTTTTGAAAAGAATGCTTGAAAGTTTCAGAAATGCATACTAAAATATCTATGAAAGCGCAAACAAAAACCGTGTGAGGGGGTTGTTCCATGGAAAAAGAATATTATGTCAGTCGAGCTAAGTTATATCGTGATGAAGCACAAAGGGCAATTACCTATATCAATAACGGGGATGAACAATACAGTCATTTAATTTATCAAAACCTTTGTAAATCTTTTAGGTTAGAACTAAAAGTTCTTAAAGATGACGTGCCATTATATAGACAAATGTTAGTGGAATTCAATGAGCAGGTCGCTAATCATAATGACATTTTGACTAATCTAGTTTGGATTCGGGCGCGGGCACGCCAATTTGAGTAAAGGCCTATGTTTTCAATGTGCTAAGCCCTTTCAAACTATATATTTAAGTGATTTTATGTTATAATAGAAGTAGGATAAAAGTGATGAGGGGGTCATCTTATGACAATGGAATACAAAAACATCTTGGTACCAGTTGATGGTTCAAAAACGGCGGAAAATGCTTTGAAAACCGCAACAGAAATTGCTAAGCGTAACCAAGGCCATGTTGATTTATTGAATGTCATCGACCTAAAACAATTCTCCATGAGTTTCGGCGGAATGGTGGATGCTAACGGCGATGTTGTATATCAATCATTTGAAGATGTTAATGAATATCTAGAAAAATTACAAGCAGAAGTCAAAGCCAATGGTTTAGACGCTGTGGATATTCACGCTCGTTTCGGGACGCCAAGAACTATTGTTGCTAAAGAATTTCCTTTGGACCACCACACAGATTTAATTGTCATGGGACCGACGGGAATGAATGTGGTTGAGAGAGCTTTGATGGGGGCGGTTACGGACTATGTAACGCGCAATGCCGTCTGTGATGTAATGGTTGCACGTTGAGTTTCAAAAAGCTGTGCTTTTTTTGAGAGAAGCACAGCTTTTTTATTTTCTTTATGAAAAATGAGTAGTCATCAAGCCCGTTATTATAGGATTATTTTCTTGGTGAAAATTTAATGATGAAATCTATTTTTTCTTAATCGTTGACTAATTAAAAGCAACTTGCTAAAATTGAATAAATAGTTTTAAGATATTATTTGGAGGCAAAAATTATGAATAAATTTCTTAAGCGTATGCTCGCTAAGGAAGACGTCTCAGTTTATAAGAATAAAGACTCGCACTTGCGACAAGTTCTGACAACCAAGGACTTCTTGGCATTAGGGGTAGGGACCATCGTGAGTACAGCAATCTTTACTTTACCAGGGGTTATTGCTGCGAAGTATGCGGGCCCTGCAGTTGCTCTTTCTTTCTTAGTAGCAGCTGTGGTTGCTGGTTTGGTGGCTTTCGCTTATGCTGAAATGTCATCAGCCATGCCTTTTGCAGGTTCAGCTTATTCTTGGATGAACGTTATCTTTGGTGAATTTTTTGGTTGGGTTGTTGGCTGGGCTTTGTTGGCTGAGTACTTTATTGCCGTGGCCTTCGTGGCTTCGGGACTGTCGGCTAATTTTAGAGGTTTGATTGAGCCTTTAGGACTTACCTTGCCGGCATCATTATCAAATCCTGTGGGAACTAACGGTGGGGTTGTTGACTTATTTGCCCTAATCGTTTTGGTGTTAGTCGCTTTCTTAGTTTCACGTGGGATGTCTGAAGCGGCCCGGGTGCAAAATACTTTGGTAATTTTAAAGGTGGCGGCCATCTTGCTCTTTTTATTGGTAGGGGCAACCGCTATTAAGACACAAAACTACACCCCATTTATTCCTGAATCAAAAGTTAATCCTGATGGCACTCACTTTGGAGGTTGGCAAGGGATTTACGCCGGGGTTTCCTCAATTTTCTTATCTTACATTGGTTTTGACTCTATTGCAGCGAATGCGGCAGAAGCCAAGAACCCATCTAAGACCATGCCGCGTGGGATTTTAGGCTCTTTGGTGATTGCTGTAGTTCTTTTTGTGGCTGTTTCCTTAGTTTTAGTTGGGATGTTCCACTACACGAAGTACGCCGGGAACGCCGAACCTGTTGGTTGGGCTTTGAGACATGCTGGTCATCCTGTGGTGGCTTCCGTAGTAACTTCTATCGCCGTTTTGGGGATGTTTACAGCTATCATTGGGATGATGTTGGCAGGTTCTCGTTTACTTTACTCTTTCGGTCGGGATGGAATGTTACCAGCCTGGTTAGGTAAGTTAAATAAGAATAACTTACCTAATAATGCCTTATTGGTTTTAACCATTGTCACGATTATTTTAGGGGCCTTTTTCCCATTTGAAACCTTATCGCAATTAGTTTCTGCCGGAACTTTAATTGCCTTTATGTTCGTTTCCTTGGGAATCTATGCTTTACGAAAGCGGGAAGGTAAGGACTTACCAATGCCTGGCTTTAAGATGCCACTTTACCCCGTTTTACCAGCCCTAGCCTTTATTGGGTCCTTAGCCGTCTTTTGGGGCTTAGACATTGAAGCCAAAACTTACGCCGGTTACTGGTGCCTTTTAGGTTTGGTAATTTACTTTGTCTACGGCTTACACCACTCTGTCTTATCCAAGAAAAATAATCAAAAATAATTGCTAAGAAAAGTTCGTATCAGTCGAGGTACGAACTTTTTTTCGCCTAAGTCAGTAACAAGATTAATAGAGCTGCGGCACCTAGCAGGTAAGAAGGGCTGTTTTGGTTGTTTAGTTTGATAATTAGCCGTTGCTAGGAAGATTAAACAAGCCAACACCGTGATCCATAAGGTCTTGGGTAAACCGAAAAAACTCAGACAAATGATGAGGTAAAGTAAATCAGCGCTACCAAGTTGTTGTCGAAAGTAAAGGTATGAGGGGCAAAGTAAAAAAAGTCCCGCACTGAACCAGGTGATAGGTGCAGGCCAGCTCCAGTGTCGTTTGGAGTAAAGTAGCAAGAAGAGTCCACCACCAAATAAAAAAGCGCTGGTGACACTAGTGGTGGCTTGATCTTCTAAAGCTAAAACCAAAGTCCAGGTAGCAAAAAAGAGACTCATAAAAAAAGTTATGGTGGGATTACCAAACTTAAAGAAAAGAAGTAAGACATACAAACCTGCCCCTAATTCCGACAGAGGATAACGAGTACGGAGTTGGTGTCGGCAAAAATGACAGCGTCCTCTTTGCAAAAGGTAACCTGCGATGGGGATGAGTTGCCAAGGAGTTAAGGGATGCTGGCAGAAATCACAATGCGAAGGAGCCGCTAAATCCTCATCACAAGCCAAACGGTTTGCTAGGCAAAGGGCAAAAGAAGCCAAACAGGCGCCTAAAATAAAAATTAAAATATGTAGCAAAATCATCTTATCACTCCTTAAAAAGGTTTCTATATATTAAATACGCAAAAAAATTGATTTTTTACTAAATTTGATTGACTTTTTTTGCCAGGCCGTGTTATTCTATGAAAGGTGCTTTATGTGAACAGTTCTCTTACAGAATTTAGTAAGAACGTGCTGGCTGTGAGCAAGTTAGCACACCACAGCATGTGTGGGAGTTTTTTAACCTAAAAAAGAAACTCCTGGATGTGTGTACTTAAATTATTAAGGAAAAAAGGAAGGAGGAAGCTTTAGATGCCTACAATTAACCAATTAGTTCGTAAAGGTCGTAAGTCTAAATCTTCAAAATCTAACGCCCCAGCTTTAAACTTCGGGTACAACAGTTTTAAAAAAGTTCAAACTAACAACTCCGCACCACAAAAACGTGGGGTTGCTACACGTGTCGGTACTATGACACCTAAGAAGCCTAACTCAGCTTTACGTAAGTACGCTCGTGTACGTTTATCTAACTTAATCGAAGTTACAGCTTACATTCCTGGGATTGGTCACAACTTACAAGAACACTCCGTTGTTTTAATTCGTGGTGGTCGTGTAAAAGACTTACCTGGGGTTCGTTACCACATCGTGCGTGGTGCTTTAGATACTGCCGGTGTTGACGGACGTATGCAAAGTCGTTCTAAGTACGGTGCTAAGAAGCCTAAGAAATAAGCTTAACTTAGCTAATTAATCGAAAAAATTAAACTACTTAAAAAGTAACTATCATTTGAGGAGGTCATTTTAGATGCCAAGAAAAGGTGCCGCACCAAAGCGTGAAGTACTCCCAGATCCAATTTACAACTCAAAATTGGTTACTCGCTTAATCAACCGTTTGATGTTAGATGGTAAGCGTGGGACTGCGTCAAAGATTTTATACGATGCATTTAACATTATTAAGGAAACTACAGGTAACGATCCATTGGAAGTCTTTGACGAAGCAATGAACAACATTATGCCTGTATTGGAAGTTAAGGCTCGCCGTGTTGGTGGTTCTAACTACCAAGTTCCTATTGAAGTTCGTCCAGACCGTCGTACAACTTTAGGTTTACGTTGGTTAGTTCAATACTCACGTTTACGTGGGGAACACACAATGTCAGAACGTTTGGCAAAAGAAATCATGGACGCAGCTAACAACACAGGTGCTTCTGTGAAGAAGCGTGAAGACACACACAAGATGGCTGACGCCAACCGTGCCTTCGCACACTACCGCTGGTAATATTTCGGATGGCTATTATACGATTATGACAATCTATAGTAGCCATTTTTTTGAAAAAACAGCAATTTCGTTTTATAATAAAGACAAGGCTTTGGCCTAATGTCATACAATTTTGGAAGGAGAAATTCTCAATGGCTAACACACGTGAATTCCCATTGGAACGCACTCGTAACATCGGTATTGTTGCCCACATTGATGCTGGTAAGACAACAACTACTGAACGTATTTTGTACTACACTGGTAAAATCCACAAGATTGGTGAAACACACGATGGTGCTTCACAAATGGACTGGATGGAACAAGAACAAGAACGTGGTATCACAATTACTTCTGCCGCTACTACAGCGCAATGGAAGGAAAACCGGATTAACATCATCGATACTCCAGGACACGTTGACTTTACTATCGAAGTTGAACGTTCTCTTCGGGTTTTAGATGGTGCCGTAGTTGTTTTGGATGCACAATCAGGGGTTGAACCACAAACAGAAAATGTTTGGCGTCAAGCTACAACTTACGATGTTCCACGGATTGTTTTCGTTAACAAGATGGATAAAATCGGGGCCAACTTTGATTACTCTGTAGACACTATTAAGGATCGTTTGCAAGCTAATGCCGTTGCTATGCAAATGCCTATTGGTGCGGAAGATAACTTCCAAGGTGTTATCGACTTGATTGAAATGAAGGCCGATTTATACGATGAAGATGAATTGGGTGCAGAATGGGATGTTGTTGACATTCCTGCTGAATACCTTGAAGAAGCTGAAAGCCGTCGTGAAGCTTTAATTGAAGCCGTAGCTGACGTTGATGAAGCTTTAATGGAAAAATACCTTGAAGGTGAAGAAATTACCAAGGAAGAATTAAAAGCTGCTATCCGTCGTGCAACTTTAAACCTTGATATGTACCCAGTCTTTGCTGGTTCTGCCTTCAAGAACAAGGGTGTTCAAATGATGCTTGATGGGGTTAACGACTACTTACCATCACCATTGGACGTTAAGCCATACAATGCTAAGAACCCTGAAACTGATGAAGAAGTTGAATTAATTGCTGACGATGACAAGCCATTTGCTGGTTTGGCCTTCAAGATTGCTACGGACCCATTCGTTGGTCGTTTAACATTCTTCCGGGTTTACACTGGTACTTTAGAAGCTGGTTCATACGTCTTGAACGCTACTAAGGGCAAGCGTGAACGTGTTGGTCGTTTATTGCAAATGCACTCTAACCACCGTAACGAAATCCCTGAAGTATTCTCTGGTGATATCGCTGCTGCTATTGGTTTAAAGGACACAACAACAGGGGACTCATTAACTGATCCTAAGAACCCATTATTACTCGAATCAATGGAATTCCCAGAACCAGTTATCCAAGTTTCTGTTGAACCTAAGTCAAAAGCTGACCAAGACAAGATGGACGTAGCTTTACAAAAGCTTGCTGAAGAAGATCCATCATTCCGTGCAGAAACTAACCCTGAAACTGGTGAAACTCTTATCGCCGGGATGGGTGAATTACACTTGGACATCATTGTTGACCGTATGAAGCGTGAATTCAAGGTTGAAGCTACTGTTGGTGCACCACAAGTTGCCTACCGTGAAACATTTACTAAGCAAGTTCAAGCTCAAGGTAAATTCGTACGTCAATCTGGTGGTAAAGGTCAATATGGTGACGTTTGGGTTGAATTTACACCAAATGAAGAAGGTAAAGGTTTCGAATTCGAAAACGCCATCGTCGGTGGGGTTGTGCCTCGTGAATACATTCCTTCAGTTGAACAAGGTTTACAAGAAGCAATGCAAAACGGGGTCTTAGCAGGTTACCCACTTATTGATGTGAAGGCTAAGTTATACGATGGTTCATACCACGATGTCGATTCATCTGAAGCTGCCTTCAAGGTTGCTGCTTCCTTAGCATTACGTAACGCTGCTCCTAAGGGTGGTGCCGTAATCCTTGAACCTATTATGAAGGTTGAAATCGTTGCCCCAGAAGACAACTTGGGTGATGTTATGGGTCACGTGACTGCTCGTCGTGGACGGATTGAAGGTATGGAAGCTCGTGGTAACACGCAAGTTGTTAATGCCTTCGTACCATTGTCAGAAATGTTCGGTTACGCAACTACTTTACGTTCTGCAACGCAAGGTCGTGGTACGTTCACAATGACTATGGACCACTACGAACCAGTTCCAAAGAGCATTCAAGAAGAAATCATCAAGAAGAACGGTGGCAACGCCGGCTAAGATTAATTTCTTGCCTAGAAACTCAGAGAGTAATCTCTGGGTTTTTTTGTGCCAAAATAAAATAAAAGGATACTCAAAATGTGCTTTTTTTGCTAAAATAAAAACAATATAAATTTGTAGAAAAGAGGACTTGTTTTGAGAAGAAAGGTTAGAATTAGCGATGTGGCTCAAAAAGCTGGAGTTTCAGTAACCACTGTTTCCCAAATTTTAAACAACAAAGGTGCTCGTTTCAGTCAAAGGACCATTGATAAGGTCTTGGCAATCCGTGATGAGATGGGGTATGTGCCAGATTACAATGCCCGCAGTCTCATTATGGGCTCAACCAAGACAATCGGAGTTATCGTACCTGATCTGTCTAATCCTTTCTTTACTTCGTTTTTAAAGGGGATTGGCCAAGCTGCTGAAGAAGAACAGTTCATTCCTTTAATTTTGGGGAGCGAAGACAATCAGAAATTAGAAAGGAACTATATCGAGCAATTAGTCCAACGTTCTGTAGATGGCATGATTATTGCTTCACCATTGGTTGAAAGAGATATTATTGATCACCTTCTCAAGTCTAACGGGATTCCTTATATCTTGATTGATCAAAATCCGGTAGCAGAAGGAGACCGTCTCTACACTGATGATGCAGATGGAGCTAGACAAGCAGTCCAACACCTTTTAGATTTAGGTCATCAAAAAATTGCCTTAATTTATAGCGATAAACCCACGATTAATGTAGCTTATCGTTTACGAGGGTATAAAGAAGCTCTAGAGAAATCAGGTATAGGTTTTGATCCTAAGCTAGTTTTAACGACCCCGATGACTAAAGAAGGTGGTTATCAAGTTGCTCAAAGTTTGATTGATAGTGAAGCTACTGCAGTTGTGACTATCAATGATGAAGTTGCGATTGGGCTTTACCATGGTCTCCAAGAAAAAGGTAAGTCTATTCCAGAGGATTACTCCATTGTTGGTTATGACGATATTGACTTAGCGGCTTATCTTAATCCTACCTTGACCACTGTGGCTCAACCGGTGATGCACCTTGGGAATTTAGCCTTACGCCGCTTAGTTGCGCGCATCAAAGACCATAATTTGGCTGATGAAAAGGTTAAGTTACCGGTGAAGTTAGTTATTCGTCATTCTACAAAGCAATTAGGACGATGATTACACTCGGATTAACCACCTGGAGTGAGCATCAAAGTTTGTTGGGGCAAGTCAAGCCCCTAGAGTTATCTCAATATGCCGCTTTCTTTCCTGTTGTGGAGGTAGATACCTTCTTTTATGCTTTACCGGCTAAAGAGACTATCCAAGCGTGGCAAGCTCAAGTGCCTACGAGTTTTCAATTTATTACCAAAGTGCCCAAAATCATTACCGGTCACCAAAGAGAGGTTTCGAGTCAAGCCATTAAGAAAAGTATTGTGGCTTATCAAGAAGTGTTGGCGCCATTAAAAGCGACTAAGCAAGTCAAGGCGGTACTTTTACAATTTCCGCCATACTTTCATCCGCAAGCTAAAAGTTGGCATTATCTGCGCTATTTACGGCAAGCCTTGGGTGATTTACCTCTAGCCTTGGAGTTACGTCATCAGTCTTGGTATCATGGTGAAATGGCTACTAGGCTGGTTGACTTTTGTCGGCAACAGGGCTTTATCTTGGTTTCAGCTCAAGAATCTCAAACTAGTGGAAATTCGGTACCTTTTAATTTGGAGGTTACAAGCTCTGATTTAGCCATTTTACGACTTCATGGTTTAAATAAAGCAGGGTGGCAAAATCAAGGTCCTGATTGGCGCAACCAACGGACATTGTATCGTTATTCACCGGCAGAAATTAAGTCTTTGGCCCAGCAAGTTCAAAATTTAACTTCCAAGGTCCGTGAGGTATGTGTCATTTTTAACAATAATTCAGGTGGAGATGCGGCAGACAATGCTTTGATGTTGCAAAAAGAATTAGGTGTGGAATTTGCGAATTTGGCGCCCATGCCACCGCGCCAATTAGATTTGTTTTGAGGTGAAAAGATGGATGTAGAATTTATGAAAATGATTAATGGTGAATGGTATCAGGGTAACCAAACCATGAGTCAGATGTTACGTCGGGCAAAAAGTTTGTGCTTTAAGTACAATCAAACTGATCCCGCTGACCGTCAACGGTCTAAGGAAATTTTAGCTGAGCTATTAGGGACTGAGATAGGACGGGTGCATATTGAACAACCTTTCGCTTGTGATTATGGGATTAATATTACCTTGGGAGAGGGTGTTTACATTAATACTGATTGTTATCTGATGGATTGTGCCCCGATTAAGCTAGGAGACAATGTCTTCATGGGACCTAAGTGTGGCTTGTATACGGCTATTCATCCGCTCAAATATGCGGAACGCAATACGGGTAAAGAGGCAGCCGCAGCGATTACCATTGAAGATAATTGTTGGTTAGGTGGCAGTGTAACAGTTTTGCCAGGAGTAACGATTGGCGCTGGCTCCGTGATTGGGGCGGGAAGTGTTGTCACTAAGGATATTCCCGCTAATAGTGTAGCGGTGGGGAATCCCGCCCGTGTGATTCGAACTATTACACAATAAAAGAACAATAGAAACCAAAAGCCCCGTGGCTAACTAGTCTTGCTAGTTAAGCCACGAGGCTTATTTGATGTTATTTTAGTCTAAAGCTTCCCATTTCCAGTTTTCAACTTCTGGTAAGTCAACCCCTTCATCACGGATGAATTGGTGGTGCTTAGCCACAGTTGCGTCCATTTCAGCAGCAATTTGGCCGTACTTTTCAGCATCTGGCAAGCTTAGGACAGCAGACTTAACCAAGTCGAAGCGGTCCATTTGGTTTACGACCCGCATATCGAATGGTGTGGTGATATCCCCGTTTTCACGGTAGCCGTGGAAGGCTACGTTGTGGTTGTGACGGTCAAAGAAGATGTCACGTAACATAGATTCGTAACCATGGAAGGCGAAGACTACTGGCTTGTCTTTGGTGAAGTACATGTCGAATTCTGCATCTGAAAGGCCACGAGGGTCGCTCTTCTTAAGTTTCATGATGTCTACTACGTTAATGAAGCGAATCTTTAATTCAGGTAACTTCTTGTGTAAGATTGAGATAGCAGCTAAGGCTTCCAAGTTAGGTTCGGTCCCAGCAGCAGCAAAGACGATGTCTGGTTCAGCGTTCTTGTCAGTTGAAGCCCAGTCAATAATCTTCAAACCTTTGTCAACTAATTCTTTAGCTTCGGCAGCAGAGTAGAATTGTTGACGAGGGTGCTTGGATGAAACTACCAAGTTAATCTTTTCACGGTCGTTCAAAATCTTGTCGAAGACAGCTAATAAGGAGTTAGCATCAGCTGGTAAGTATTCCCGGATGAATTCAGGTTTCTTGTCAGCTAAGTGACCTAACACACCAGGATCTTGGTGTGTGTAACCGTTGTGGTCTTGTTGGAACACAGTTGAGGTAGCAATTACGTTTAATGATGGTACGTATGAGCGCCATGGTTGTTCCTTGGCCTTGCGTAACCACTTGAAGTGTTGAGTTAACATGGAGTCAACAACACGTAAGAAAGCTTCATAACTTGCGAAGAAACCATGACGACCAGTTAAGACGTAACCTTCTAAGAAACCTTCGGCTTGGTGTTCGGATAATTGTGAATCAATAATCCGACCATCGTGGCTTAAGAATTCATCGTTGGGTTCCTTGATGTTTGGTAACCATTGACGCTTAGTAGCTTCGAAAATTGGAGCTAAGCGGTTAGACATAGTTTCGTCAGGTCCGAAGATACGGAAGTTCTTGTTCTTGTCGTTAAGACGAATAACTTCTTCTACATATTTACCTAAAACAGTCATATCTTGGGCAACTTCTTGACCAGGAGTAGTAGTGTCAACCGCGTAATCACGGAAGTCAGGCTTGATTAAATCGCGAATCAATGAACCTGGGTTTGTGTGAGGGTTAGCGGCCATCCGCTTGTCCCCCTTAGGTGCGATTTCTGCAATTTCTTCAACTAAACGGCCGTTTTCATCAAAGAGTTCTTCGGGACGGTAGCTCTTGAGCCATTCTACTAAAGCATCGATGTGTTCCATGTGGTTTTGATCCACAGGAATTGGCACTTGGTGAGCGCGGAAAGAGCCTTCGATTGGGGCGTTGTCCCATTCTTTAGGACCTGTCCAACCCTTAGGAGTGCGGAAAATAATCATTGGCCAGTGTGGCATAGTAGCATCGTTGTTTTCACGCGCGTTCTTTTGGATTGCCTTGATTTCTTCAATTGCTTCGTCTAAGACCTTAGCCATCACTGGGTGAAGTTTTTCAGGGTCTTCGCCTTCAACAAAGTATGGCTTCCAACCCATCCCTTCGAAGTACTTTTGTAAGTCTTCGTTGGTTTCACGAGACAAAATAGTAGGGTTAGAGATCTTAAACCCGTTCAAGTCTAAGATTGGTAAGACAGCACCATCGTTGATTGGGTTGATGAATTTGTTTGATTGCCATGAAGCAGCTAAAGGACCTGTTTCAGCTTCCCCATCACCAACTACAGCGGCAACGATTAAGTCTGGGTTATCTAAGACAGCCCCTACAGAGTGAGAAATAGAATAACCTAATTCCCCACCTTCGTGGATGGAACCAGGTGTTTCAGGTGCAGCGTGAGAAGCGACCCCACCAGGGAAGGAGAAACGCTTGAAGAGTTTTTTCATTCCTTCTTCATCTTGTGAAATTTCAGGGTAGATTTCTGAGTAACTACCATCAAGGTAGGAGTTAGAAACCATCACTTGACCACCGTGACCAGGACCTTCAACGTAGAACATGTTTAAGTCGTACTTGTTAATCACCCGGTTCAAGTGAGCGTAAATGAAGTTTTGCCCGGAGATTGTTCCCCAGTGCCCGATTGGTTTAACTTTTACGTCACTAGCTTCGATTGGACGGCGAAGTAATGGGTTATCTTTTAAGTATAGTTGACCAACGGAAACGTAGTTGGCTGCGCGCCAAAAGGCGTCGACTTTATCTAAGTATGCTTGTGATGAGTAATCAGTTGACATAAATTTGTATCCTCCTGTAAACGGTTTAAATATTTTCTACACTCTTATCATAACCAATCCTAAAATAAAGTCAACCCTTTTTTAACATTGGAACGTACCAATTTTAAAATAAAAATTAAAAACACCGATAAATCAAGGCTTAACGGTGTTAATTAACAGTTACAAAAGAATTATATTTCATATAGCGGTAGTGGAGACGCATTTTTGAAAATTCAAAGGGTGTCCCATTGTCTAGGAAGAAAATCCCTTCCATGACCCCGATGGGTTCCGTGGGGGCGAGCTTAAGTAGTTCTTGGTCTTTTTGATTAGAAGGTTCCGCATAAACGGACATAAAGGATTTAGTGACGGCTTGTTTTAAGTCTTTTTCAACCAAGTTAAAGATAGAGTGACTAAGATCAGCTTTTTTAAGGCCGGGCAAGAGCTTAATCGGAATATAGCCGGTTTCAATCATAAAGGCGGTTTCGTCGAAAAGTCGCAAACGAATGATTTCATAGACAAATTCACCTTCTTCTAAGAAGAGATCTTGTTGTAGTTCCTTGGTAGCGGGGATAACCTTAAAGTCGAGAACCTTAATTTTAGCTTTTGGCCATTGTGTTGGAAACTATCGGTAATACCTAGATTAGAGCTACTGTCATAGTTAAAGACGGTATTATTCTTTAGGTAAAGGGGGTTGATGAAGGTGCCTGAACCGCGCTTTTTAAAAATAATCCCTTCTTGAGCCATATGATTAAGAGCGCGCTTGATGGTGCTACGGCTGACTCGATAATGTTCAGCTAGACTGCGTTCGTCAGGGAGTTTCATATCCGCAAATTCTTGGGCGAAGATTTGCTTTTTAATTTTCTTGATAATTTGTTGATAAATTAATTCGGCCATGATAATTCCTCCTTTCAGAAAAGTTTTAAGTAATTTAAGTTAACCACAATTTTAAGGGAGCGACAAGAGCTAAAATGAATTGGTAAAAACATTATTTTTTCAGTAAAAATTTAGTAAAAATACTTAAAAAGTGATGAAATCCATGCGCAATCATGGTATGATAACGATGAACATTAAAATATATAAAAAAGGAGACATTTTAATGGCAGTATTAGTATTGGGTGGGGCCGGCTACATCGGTTCACACACGGTTGATCGTTTAGTTTCAAATGGTAAAGAAGAAGTAGTGATTGTTGATAACTTGGTTACTGGTCACAAGAAAGCTTTGAATCCTAAGGCTAAGTTTTATCAAGGAGACTTGGCTGATAAAGACTTTATGCGACAAGTTTTCAAGGAAAATCCAGAAATTGATGCGGTAATTCACTTTGCAGCCTTCTCTTTAGTAGGAGAATCTATGACCGATCCTTTGAAGTACTTTGATAATAACACTGCTGGGATGGTAAAATTGCTAGAAGTTATGCAAGAAGTAGGTGTTAATAAGATTGTCTTCTCATCAACAGCCGCCACTTATGGGATTCCGGAAAAGATGCCAATTCAAGAAAGTGACCCTCAAAACCCTATTAACCCGTACGGTGAAAGTAAATTAATGATGGAAAAAATCATGCGTTGGGCGGATCAAGCTTACGGGGTTAAGTTTGTAGCTTTACGTTACTTCAACGTGGCTGGTGCCAAACCTGATGGGTCTATCGGGGAAGACCATGGTCCTGAAACCCACCTCTTACCAATTGTGCTTCAAGTAGCCCAAGGTAAGCGTGATAAGTTAATGATTTATGGTGATGACTATAATACTCCTGATGGAACCAATGTCCGGGATTATGTTCACCCATTTGACTTAGCCGATGCCCACATTTTAGCGGTGGACTACTTGCGTCAAGGTCACGACTCTAATGCCTTTAACTTAGGTTCTTCAACTGGCTTTTCTAACTTGCAAATCTTAGAGGCAGCACGTGAGGTAACTGGTCAAACTATCCCAGCTGAAATGGCTCCTCGTCGTCCTGGTGATCCTGACACTTTAATTGCAGCTTCAGATAAAGCGCGTGAAGTTTTAGGTTGGAAGCCAGAATTTGATGATATCAAGAAGATTATTGCAACCGCATGGAAGTGGCACTCCACACACCCAAATGGTTACGATGATCGTGACTAAAATTAAGTGAAATTAAAAATCCATCCCCTGCGCTGGGATGGATTTTTTGGTATTTAACTGAATTTAAATGGCTGTAAAGCAAGAACGAGCTTTATCTGCGGACAATGGCAGGTATCCGGAACCGATATTTTCTTGCGAAAGTTCCAGCCGGTAATTTTGCTCCAGACTATCAACTGTTGATAAGAGGGCGTTAAGTTGTTCCGACTCAAAACGATTAAAAGAGAAATTACGAATGTTGCGGATTTCGTTTTCTAAATCATATTTGAAAACGACTTCCAGATAGTGACCGGCTTGGTTACTAATCTTCCAAACTTTGCTGTGTTCCAAACGTGATTCGATTTTTGAGATAACTGTATTGTCCATAATAATAAAACCTCCAAGTTTAAGAAATAAAACGATTTCTTTTTTTGATGACAAACTAACCATACACCTCCACCTGGAAATAAGCAAGGGTTTTTGAATAAAAAATAATCTTTTAATTATAAATACTTATTATTAAGGTTTTATATAACCATTTAAAGAAAAATAACACTTTTATTTGTTATAATATACTTAAAAATACTTATTTGATAACTGGCGATAAATTCAAAAAAATTTATTTTTATCATGAAAACGCTTTTAATTTTTAGCATTTTGAGCTACAATGATTTTTGTAAAGAGTTGCACGAACGGAGGAATTTGCGATGGAAATTAATCGTACAGAAACAGAACACTATCAAGGTCACCTCGTTACCAAAATAAATTTGGTTAATGATAACGGAGTGGAAATTTCTTGTTTAACAATGGGAGCTACCTGGAATGAATTTTTGGTACCAACAGCTACAGGTTCTAAGAAGAATTTACTTTTAAGTTTTGACAGTGTTGAAGGCTATTATAGCAATGGTTTATGCACTGCCCAAATTATTGGTCGGGTAGCCGGTCGTATCAAGGACGGAAAGTTTAAAATAGGTGACCGCCAATATCAAGTGCCACAAAATGAAAACGGTAATACCTTGCATGGTGGACCAACAGGCTTTAATAGTTATAACTGGAACTACACCACTTCCCGCAATGAAGATAGTGCCAGTGTAATTTTCCAACACCCCATCAAGGAAAAAGAAGATGGCTTCCCAGGTGATATGTTAGCTACTGTTATCTATACCTTAGATAACCAAAATCGAGTGACAATTACCTTTTCAGCCATGGCTGAAGGTAATGATACCTTATTTAACCCAACTAATCACGTCTACTTTAACTTGAGTGACCGTAGTGATTTAGCAACCCATTCCCTTTACTTAAAGGCCAACGAAGTATTGGAAGTCGATGACGAATTAATTCCAACTGGTCGTGTTAAAGAAGTTACTGACACCCCATTTGATTTCCGGAAAATGACTAACTTACAAGTGGCAATTGCGCAAAATCATGGGTTTGATGATACCTTTGTCGTTGATGGGCAAGGTCTAAAGGCAGCTCCAATTGCTATCCTGAAGGACGACGAAAGTGGTGACCAAGTAACGATTCATTCAGACCGTAACGGTTTAGTAATGTACACCATGCATGAAATCCAACCAGGAGTTTACTACAGTCGTGATCATGGGGCCGAAGGGAAAGCCGGTGAAGGGGTAGCCTTAGAAGCCCAAACCTTACCAGATGCGATTAACCACGAAAACTTTGGTAACATTGTCTTACCACGTGGAAGTAAGCAATCTTACCGAATTAGCTACACTTACGACAATACTTTACCTAAGGAATAAGTTACAGAAAGCACCTTGCGGGGTGCTTTTTGAATTTTTACAAAAAATTCTAGGACAAAAAATAAGGAAAAGGGTAAAATAAAAGTAAATAAATTTTTGGGAGGATAAGATGTCAAAAACAGATTTATGGCAAAGGTTTATCCAAAATGAACGTCTACGTCGGTGGGTTGTATTAATATTATTAATTACGGTTCTATACTTGGTAAGAAGTGTGATGAGTTATATTCTTTTAACGTTCATTTTTTCATTTTTAGTGTTGCGCTTATCAGCAATTATGAAAAAACATCTGCATTTACCCAATAAGCTTACGGTCATCATCACTTACTTAATTTTTATGGCGGGTATTTACTTCGCCATTACCAATTATGTTCCACGTTTAATCGAACAATCTACAATCTTGGTTAAGTCTGTGTTAGATTTTTACAAAAATAATGCGGATAATAAAACCAATAATGAAGTGTTTAATTATATTTGGTCATATGCCTCGAGTTCGACGGTACTCAAATATTTTCAAAATGGTGCGAGTGTCTTGATTCATTATCTTAGTAATATTGGGACGATGGGGTTAACCTTTGTCATGTCCTTATTGTTGAGTTTCTTTTACACCTTTGAAAAAGAAGAAATGTTTAGCTTTTCGCGCAGTTTTTTGAAGGGACCTTATGCTTGGTTCTTTCAGGATATTCGCCACTTTGGTTTAACTTTTGTAAATACTTTTGGGGTAGTCTTAGAAGCACAATTTATTATCGCTATTGTCAACACTGTGATTACCACCGTATTTCTTGCCTTTATGGGTATGCCTCAGCTTCTATCCCTAGGAATTATGGTTTTCATTTTGAGTTTAATTCCAGTTGCAGGGGTTATTATTTCAGCCGTACCACTTTGCTTTATTGGTTATTCTGTGGGAGGAGTCAAATATATTGCCTACATTATAATCATGTTGATAGTGGTCCATGCCTTAGAATCTTACATTTTGAACCCGAAATTAATGTCTAGTAAGACAGAGTTGCCAATCTTTTACACGTTTGTGGTGCTCTTTTTTGCGGAACATATTTGGGGTGTTTGGGGCTTGATTGTTGGGATTCCCGTCTTTACCTTTGCCCTAGATATCTTAGGCGTTAAACCCGTAGGACAAAAACATCAAGTCTATGAGGATGCGGTTAAACGAATTGGAGGAATGAAGAAAAATGAATAAAACTGAATTTATTGAAAAGTACGCCGTTGCCCGACAAAATACTAATTCTGCTAAATGGGATGGCTTAAAGAGTCAATTTGGTCAAGATGATCTCTTGCCTTTGTGGGTTGCGGATACAGAGTTTAAGGCCCCCCAAGCCGTAATTGATGCCATGCAAGCTCGAATTAGTCACGGTGCCTTTGGTTATTCTTTTGCGCCGGATAGCTACTACCATGCTTATATCAACTGGCAAAAGGAACGTTATGGTATTGAAGTACACCAAGAATGGATGCGCCTTGGGCCAGGAGTTGTGAATGCCTTAGCTACTTTGGTACAAACCTTGACGCAAGAAAATGATGCTGTGATGGTACTCCAACCAGTTTACTATCCTTTCATGAATGTGATTGAAAACAATCACCGTAAGCTAGTAGTTTCTGAATTACAAGTTGATGATCAAGCTAATTACAGCTTTAATTACCAAGATATTGAAACAAAGATTAAAGAAAATCATGTGAAGCTCTTAATTTTATGTAGTCCTCATAATCCAGTCGGACGCGTCTGGGATGAAGCTGAATTAGAACAACTCTTGGCTTTGTGCCAAGCGAACCAAGTTTGGGTGATTAGTGATGAAATTCATCATGATTTAATCGTTGGTGATAAGCCATTTGTGTCTGCTTTATCAATTGCTGATGGCCGTTATCGTGACATTATGGTTATGGTGGATGCACCATCGAAAACCTTTAACCTAGCCGCCTTAAACAACTGTCATGTTGTGATTCCTAATCCGCAACTACGAGACCATTTCGATCAACAAGTGGTCAAAGAAGTTTTACCAGCGGGGAGTCTTTTAGGGCATGTTGCAGGCCAAGCTGCTTATGAAAAGGGTGCGGAATGGCTCGATAATATGCTCGCTGTGATTAAAGATAATTTTGATTATGTCAAAGACCAGTTAACGCAGGTCTTTCCAGAAATCAAAGTTTCACCTTTACAGGGAACTTACCTAATGTGGGTTGATTTAAGTGCATTGGTGGTTCCTGAAGACATAGAAGTTTTTATGAAGCAAAAGGCTAAGTTAGCCGTAGACTTTGGGGATTGGTTCGGGCAAGGTGGTCAAGGCCACATTAGAATTAACCTGGCGACGACACCAGCTAACATTGAAAAAGCTGTGCGGGCGTTAATTGTTGCCTTACAAGATTGGCAAAAATAGAGAATTCCGCGAATTAGACTACCAATTTCTTGCATTTCATTGTAAAATATAGTTGTAACATTTTTATTAAAAGAAAGAGGATCTATAAATGCCAAAATTAGTATTTATCCGTCACGGTCAAAGTGAATGGAACTTAAAGAACTTATTTACTGGTTGGGTTGACGTTAACTTGTCAGAACAAGGTGAAGCTGAAGCCAAAGCTGCTGGTAAGAAGTTAAAAGAAGCAGGAATCGAATTCGACCAAGCTTACACATCAGTTTTAACTCGTGCCATCAAGACTTTACACTTCGCTTTGGAAGAATCTGACCAATTATTCGTTCCTGAAGAAAAATCATGGCGCTTAAACGAACGTCACTACGGTGCATTGCAAGGCCAAAACAAAGCTGAAGCTGCTGAAAAGTTTGGTGAAGATCAAGTGCACATCTGGCGTCGTTCATACGATGTATTGCCTCCACTTTTGAGTGCAGATGACGAAGGTTCTGCAGCTAACGACCGTCGTTACGCAGACCTTGACCCACGTGCTATTCCTGGTGGGGAAAACTTAAAGGTTACTTTGGAACGTGTTATCCCATTCTGGGAAGACAAGATTGCTCCAGACTTATTGGCTGGCAAGAACGTTATCGTTGCTGCCCACGGTAACTCTTTACGTGCTTTAACTAAGTACATCGAACAAATTTCTGACGAAGACATCATGGATGTTGAAATGGCAACTGGTCAACCAGTAGTTTACACATTGGACGACAAGTTGAACATTGTTAACAAAGAAAAGCTTTAAGATAGATTTTCTTTCCGTTACAAACCGCTCTCATTTGAGGGTGGTTTTTGTGTTACATAAAAATCGGTGAGCCGGGTAAAACCTTTAAAGTAAAAAAATTCGACTTTTTTGTCAAAAAATGAATTTTTTTGCGTATTTAATATATATAAGGGTAAAAATTGCGCTTATAAGTTTTAGGATAAAGGAGTCGTTTTTATGTCAAAAAAACAAACTGAAGATAACTTTTGTTATATGGGAGAAGTAATGAAAAAAGAGGACTTAGCTTTGCAAGCTCTGCAATTACTGGCACCTGAGCTAGGAATTCAAAGTGTGCATTATGTTGAGGCAGTTAGTTATTATCAACATAATCTTTACGAAGTTGAAACAAGTTATGGTTCTGGAGCGGTACAATTGATTTTTGCGGAAGGTGACGTAAAAAAGGATGGTATTTGGGAGGAATTGTCCCTGTTACAAGCAGTTTGTCCAGAGTTGACCCATTTGATTATTGTTAACCGTAACCAAAATAGTGTGATGATTTTTGTCTATGACGTGAAAACTAAACAAACGACCTGTCGTAATCAAGACGGGAATGTGCTGATAGTTAAACCAGCGCGGTAAAACTAAGGAGGCTAGTAAGATGATTGATTCATTTCCCGGAAATTTGATGAAAAGTATTGAACAAAAGCAAGAAGAATGTCTACAAATGATAGATATCTTAGAAAAGGTGATGCCCGTTTTTGAAATAACTGAAGTACATCAGGAAAGACGGCCAGAACAGGATTTTTTTGTCTATCAGGTTAAAAATCGTACGACCGTTGATTGTCGAGTCGTCGATTGTGTCGCAATTCCCGAAGGTGGTGATGTGATTGGATATTTACGGGAACTTTACCAAAAGGTAAGTGCCGAAAAAAAGTTTCCCTGTTATGTGACCTACCTGACCAAGTTAGAATACATGGACAATAGTTTGTCGATATGTTACTTCTATGATGGTCAAGTCGACCAAACCAAGGTGGTGACGGATAACTTTATTGCCAGTGTACGGGCTAATTAAACGTTATTAAAGGTAATGAAGGTATCAAAGTAGGTTTGATTTAGCGCTTATTTTTTAGTTATGATGGGGCGTAAACTCGGTGGCTTTAGCGATGAGCTAAGCTCTAATTTAAGTTTGAATTACCTAAATAAAATGATGCTACTGGCTGATATACAAGCACTGGACTGAAATTTGGAGGTAGTTGACTATAACTACAAAAAGCTTCCTAGTGAGGAAGCTTTTGACCGGGATGTGCTAAGCCGTAGAGTAAAATTTGTATGATGTCGGGGATTAGTTGGTTAAATTTTTCGTTGCTGACATTGGTACGGAAGGAATTGAGCGCAGATAATAACGTAATGATGGCTTGGTCACTGGCAGTAGTTTGGACAAAACCGGCCTTGCGACCTTCTTGTAAGATTAATTTAAAAAGCTCATTGAGGTGTTCAGTAATTTTAGTTGTTAAAATTTCATCAGCTTGAATGTAGTTGTTCAATTCTGTGATAACTTCTGAAGTGCTGGTGGTGAAAAGGTGCTTATGATTTGGGAAAGCGTGCATACGTTCCATAAAAGTTAACTTTCGATTGAGTATTGTTTTTTGCGCCTCGGCAAAAACTTGGTCAATGAGGCAAGCCAGAGCACTTTGAGTGAGGACATTTTTATTGTCGAAGTATTTATACATGGTCACATAAGAAATCTGCGATTCACGGCTGATATCACGGACGCTTGTGGCTTTAATGCCCTGCTTGAGATAAAGTTTGAGAGTGGCGGTCAGTATTTTTTGACGATTGAGTTCTTTTTTTAGATTACGATCCATTTTTAACCTCCAAATAAAATATTTTTAACTCCATTATAAGCGATAAAAATTTAATAAAAAAGTTAAATATGTATCTTTTATATTTAAGTTTATTGACAAAATTTTGAAATAGTGCCATATTATGGACATAACTTAAATTTAAAGATACTTAACTTTAGAATGGATGTGGTAGCTTGTGGCTTACTTAGAACTCAAAAATATTGAAAAATCTTACTATCTAGGGAAAGAAGAATTTCCAGTTTTAAAGGGTATTAGTTTAGACTTTGAACTAGGGGAATTTATTTCCATTTTGGGTGAATCAGGGGGTGGAAAATCAACCTTGATGAACATTATCGGGGGATTAGACCGGGAATTTAAAGGGCAAGTGGTGGTTAATAGTCAAGAACTTGATCACAGCCAAGAAGCACGCATGGACCAATACCGGCGAGATGAAATAGGTTATATCTATCAATCTTATAACTTGATTAATCACCTAACCGTTTTGGAAAATGTAAAATTATCCCTCGATATGACCACTTTGACTGGGACGGAACGAGAGCAAAGGGCTAAGGAACTTTTAAAACGTGTAGGTTTGATTGAGCACATTAGTAAATATCCGAGTCAATTATCGGGTGGCCAGAAGCAAAGGGTGGCCATTGCTCGGGCTTTAGCAAGTGATCCTAAGATTATCATTGCCGATGAACCTACGGGAGCCTTAGATTCGCAAAATACCGAAGATGTCTTACAAATTCTCAATGAAATTGCCGCAGAAGGGCGCTTGGTGATTGCAGTCACTCACTCCCAACACGTCGCCGATGCTAGTACACGGGTTGTTCACTTGGTAGATGGGCAAATCGATGGTGATGAACGCTTACGTCCGGCCTATGAAGTCGGTAATGAGTCACGTCTAACATCTAAAAAACTTTCTTTAGCGACCTCTTTGAAGACGGCCTACAAACATTTCAGGTATCATAAGGGACGTAATTCTTTGATTATTGCTGGAACAGCGATTGGTTTATTTGCGGTCATGCTCTTTACAGGTTTGGGGCGCGGAGTAAATGGTTATGTTAATAAGCAAATTACTGATTTAATTAATCCACAAGCGATTGCTGTCACGCGTTATGTCAAAACCAATGCCCAAGGGCCTAATGCGCAAGCAGCTAACCAAAGAGCTGCTATGCAAAGTATGTCAGGTGAAGTGACAGCTCAAAAGAATTTTAAGCAAGCTGATATTAATAAAATTAAGCAATTAGCTCATGTTCAATCTGTGCAAAAACTCTACTCGACGTCCAATGTGACAATTAAGTATGCTGGTAAGGAAGCCTTGGCACAATCAGTAAGTTCTTGGACTAGTTCAAATTCCAATGGTTCCATCAAAAAAGGTAGCAGTCCCAAAGCTGGTGAAGTGGTCTTAGACCGTGATAGTGTGGCAAAAGTCTTACAGAAGAAGGATTATCAAAAGTTAATTGGTAAGACGGTAACCTTATCCTACCAAACATTGGGTCAAAAAGGACAAACCGTAGAAGTTAAATACCAAGCCAAGGTTGCAGGGATTGCGGCTTCTTCATCAGGTGCGAGTTACGCTTCAGGTAAGACCATGGTGCAAGCTATGAAGGATGCTGATGTTAAGGCCAGCGCTATGGCTTTGGCAGTCAAAGTTGATAGTATGGATCAGTCTAATGCAGTGGCTAAACAAATTGATAAGATTAGGTCAGATGGTAAGCGCGTATTTACTGCAACCTCGGTCTCTGATGCCATTTCGACGGTTCAAACTTATATTGATTTAATTACCAATATTTTAGCCGGAATTGCTGCCATTTCCTTATTGGTTTCCGCTTTGATGATTATTGTGACAATGTACATGTCGGTGGCTGACCGGACTAAGGAAATTGGGATTTTGCGAGCTTTAGGTGAAAGTAAGCGTGATATTCGGAATATGTTTATTGCCGAATCCTTAATTATTGGGGTGTTTGCGGCTGTAGTAGCTACGGTGGTTGCTTACTTGGCACAAATTACCTTTAATAGTGCGCTTTCTCAAATTGCCACATACTCTTTCATTCAAATTACAGCAGGTAATGTTGTGACAGTCTTTATAATTGCCTTAATTATTTCCTTGTTAGCTGCGTGGTTACCAGCTCGGCATGCGGCTTCTCTTAATCCAATTGATGCTTTAGCAGCTGATTAACTTTCGTCTAAAATGATAAATTAAAAGTAGTGCACCTTTATGGATTTGGAGGTGTACTATTTTTTTCATGGTGATTGTATGAAGAAAGCTTAAAAAAACAGTGTCTTTGACCAATAAAAAAGAATTGCGTGATATAATGAGAAAAAGTAAAGGCGGGGATGATTATAGTGGCAACAAGTATCTACGGTGAATATGAGGCGTATCTGCCACAAATTTTGGAAGAAATGATGAATAAAATTAGGGTGATAAATCAGGAATATAAAGAAAATCGTAATTGTAAACTTTACGAACACCTGATTGGTCGAATTAAAACGGAAAATAGTATGCGGGAAAAGTGTCAACGTAAAGGGCTTGCGATGTCTACTAAAAATGCTTTATGGGAGATTAAGGACGCCATTGCGATTCGAGTCGTTTGTGGTTTTGTTGATGATATTTATACCATGGTGGAACAGTTGCGGGCGTTATCTGGCTGGCGTGTTATTCAAGAAAAAGATTACGTTAAAAATGCTAAACCTAATGGTTACCGCAGTTATCATATGATTTTTGATATAGTTACTAAATTTCCAGATATTAATGGGCGACAGCAGGACATTATTATTTAGAAGTTCAATTACGGACAATTGCGATGGATTCCTGGGCGAGTTTGGAGCATGAAATGAAATATAAGCATGATATTAAAGATCCAGAGAGGATTACTAAGGAATTAAAACGTTGTGCAGATGAATTGGCATCATGCGACATTTCTATGCAAACAATTCGACAGTTAATTCACGAAGAAGATTAGAGGAAAAGACATGAAAATTTTACTTGCGGAAGATGAAGAGCAGCTAAGTCGAGTCTTGAAAGTTGCCTTAACTAAAAATGGTCACGAGGTTGAAATAGCCGATAACGGCCAATTAGCAGTTGAACTAAGCCAGAAAAGTGCTTATGATGTGATAATTTTGGATATAATGATGCCAATCAAAACCGGACTTGAGGCTCTTAAAGAAATACGGGCGACAGGCAATAAGACCCATGTTATTATGTTAACAGCTATGGCCGAAGTTGATGATCGAGTTAATGGCTTGGATGCTGGAGCTGATGATTACCTAACTAAGCCCTTCTCACTAAAAGAATTATTGGCGCGCTTGCGGTCTATGGAAAGACGTGTTGATGACCGTTTTACTGCTAGTGTCTTAGAGTATGGCAATATGAAGCTTGATGTTCATGAGCAAGAATTAGTCAGTCATAATTCAATTCGATTAGCTGGTAAGGAAGCTAAACTTTTGGAGTTTTTGATGCTTAATCCGGAGAAAGAGTTGAGCAGTCAACAAATTGAACAACACGTCTGGGAAGAAGATAATGCTGCTGACGCACAAACGGTTTGGATTTATATTTCATATTTACGTCAAAAATTAGCAGCTATCAGTGCCAAAGTTGAAATTAGTGGTCAAAAAGGTGGAAGTTTTACCTTAAAAAAAGTGGGGTGAGACCATGATTCAAAAATTTCGCAATAAGTTTTTGGTTGTAACTGTGATGACCTTAACTTTGGTTTTATTAACGGTAATTGGGAGTATGGTAGTAGTAACATCTTGGAATGCTCAAAAAGAAATTGAAACGATTTTGACAGTCTTAGTTGACAATGAAGGAAGGCTGACTCAAAAGGCAACGAAAAAAGAGTTGGGGCCAAAGTTTAATCCTGAGTCAATTTTTCAATACCGTTATTTTAGCGCGAGAGCTAACAAAGGCAAGCGAGTTAATGCTGTTGATATTCGCCAGATTAATTCCATTAGTCCTGAGATAGTAACACCTGAGATTGAAAAGCTCCTACGGCGTGAAGGTAATTCCGGTATGGTTGTTTACAATCAAGTACCTTACGCATACCAAATTAAAAAGGCTAAAAATGGGTATTTGATAGTTTTCTTGGATGTTTCAACCATTCGTGAACGGGTACGTTCTTTAGTTCGGGTAGGCTTGTGGTCAGGGTTAGTGGCTCTGTTCTTATTTGTGCTTTTATTGAGTCTTTTCTCCAAACGAGCAATTCGTCCAATTATTGAGGCTTACGACAAACAAAAAGAGTTTATTACCAATGCAGGTCATGAATTGAAAACGCCTCTGACCATAATTTCCGCTAATACTGAGCTCCAGGAAATGATGAACGGTGGTGATGAGTGGACTGAATCTAACAAAATGCAGGTTAGTCGTTTGACACGCCTAATTGAACACTTTATTGTAATGGCACGATTAACGGAACAAGAAAATATCTCGATTGAAAAAATAAACTTTTCAGAGATTGTCAGGAAAGTTAGTCAAAGTTTTAAAAGTGTTATGACCAAGGAAGCTAAGGAGTATGACTACCGTGTGGAGTCGGACCTCCAAGTTGAAGGTAATGAAGCAATGTTATTAGAGTTAGTTAATATCCTGTTAGATAATGCTAGCAAGTATTGCGACCCTAATGGTCAAATTTTGGTTGTTTTGCGCAAGGGACGTTTTGGGAAAAATGCCGTTTTAGAGGTGGCTAATACATACATTGACGGTAAGAACGTTGATTATAGTCGTTTTTTTGACCGATTTTACCGTCAAGATCAATCTCACAGCAACCAAAAGAAAGGCTTTGGAATTGGACTTTCAATGGCACAACATTATGTAGAAAATATGAAAGGGAAGATTACGGTAAGTTATAAGAATGAGAAAATCATTTTTACAGTTTACTTAAAACTTAAATAAGACGCTTGGAAAGAAGTCTTAAAAATTAAAAAGTGTCAGAAATCAATGTTTTCAGCAACGTGATTTCTGACACTTTTTATTACAGTTATTTTCTAAGTTCTAGCTAAAAAGTTAGTTTTTCCCCCAGCCTCTTCTTGCATGTATTAATCTAGCTGATCAAGGGCCTGGCTTAAATCAGCGATTAAGTCATCTACATTTTCAATTCCGATGGAAATTCGGATTAAATCTGGGGTAATCCCTGTTGCCGTTAATTCTTCAGAGCTAAGTTGGGCATGGGTAGTGGAGGCTGGTTGAATAATTAACGATTTGGCATCCGCCACATTGGCTAAGAGGGAGAAAAGTTCGAGTTTATCAATCAATTTCTTTCCGGCTTCAAGTCCACCTTTAAGCCCGAAAGTGAAGATAGAACCTACCCCTTTAGGGAAGTCTCTTTGGGCTAAAGCATGATTAGGATCATCTGCCAAGCCAGGATAGCGAACCCAGGAAACTTTGGAATGATCATGGAGGAATTGGGCAATTTTTTTGGCGTTAGCTGTGTGTCTTTCAACGCGCAAGGAGAGAGTTTCTAAACCTTGGAGCAAGAGGAAAGAGTTAAAAGGACTAATAGCCGCTCCGGTATCTCGGAGAACTTGAGCCCGAACTTTTGTGGTGAAAGCTCCCGCGCCTAGAGTGTGCCAAATTAAACCATTGTAGTGGGTGTCAGGACTGGTAAAGCCAGGGTAACGCCCGGAGGCTTGGTAGTCGAACTTCCCGTTTTCTACGATAACTCCACCCATGGTTGTACCGTGACCACCAAAGAATTTTGTAGCAGAGTGAACAACGATGTCGGCACCATGTTCAAGAGGACGGTAGAGGTATGGAGTCGCAAAGGTGTTATCGACAATGAGAAGAATACCGTGTTGGTGAGCAATTTCCGCGATAGCATCAATATCAATTAAGTCGGCGTTAGGGTTACCAATAGTTTCTACATAAAGAGCCTTGGTGTGTTCATTGATATGGGTGGCAAAGTTAGCCGGATTACTAGGATTAACGAAGTGGGTCTTGATGCCTAATGGTGGTAAGCTGGCCGCGAAGAGATTATAGGTTCCACCGTAAATATTGCTAGCAGAGATGATTTCATCGCCGGCTTGGGCAATATTTAAAATAGCTGCGGTAATGGCCCCGGCACCGGTCGCTAAAGCAACCGCGCTTGTCCCGTTTTCTAAAGCTGCTACTCGCTTTTCAAAAACGTCAGTGGTTGGATTAGTTAAGCGAGTATAAATGTTACCGGGATCGGTCAAGGCAAAGCGGTTGGCTGCTTGGTTAGCATCCTCGAAGACATAGGAAGTTGTTTGGTAAATTGGCACAGCGCGTGCGCCGGTTTCGTCAATGGGTTGTCCCGCATGCACTTGTTTAGTTTCAAAGGATAAGTTATCGGTGTTAATTGGTGCTTTACTCATATGAATGACCTCTTTTCTTAAATTTTGCAGTGACCAAAGCTTCGGTAAAAAGAAAAAGTCCCTAGTTAAAGTCTAAACTTTAACTAGGGACGAAAATTTCGTGGTACCACCCGGATTTACTTGCTTTTGCAAGCCTCTAAACAAGTTAACGCCTTGTTTAACGGTCAAGTAGCCATGATGACCCTTAACAAGCTCCAAGTTCATCTTCGCTAAGTTAGCTAGGCTTCTTTGCAGCAAGTGAAGCTCTCTAGGCTAGCTAGGCTTAGTTACTCTTCTTATCGACGCTTAATTATTTCTTGATTAGTAATATAACGTTTTATCTTTCAAAAGTCAAATTATTTTTTAATTTTTTTCCAATTTATTTTTTGGAAGGGGTGGAAGTGTAGTGTGATTGCCTTCTAAAAAGATGGCTTCGTAGTGCTCGATTTTAGTATTAAGGTAATTCAAGGTTGCTTGGAGTTCCTCAATTTTAGCTTGCAGATGCTCAGCTTCATCACGTAAAATTTGTCGCGTAAGCGTACGAGGAAACTCGGTAATTTATTACCGAGAGGAAAGCGCCCCCTGTAAAAAAATTCCTC
>NZ_BAMI01000016.1 GCF_000615765.1 Ligilactobacillus equi DSM 15833 = JCM 10991
GTTACCGTAAGGTAATAATTTAATAAATCATATTATGCGGGTGTAGTTTAGTGGTAAAACCACAGCCTTCCAAGCTGTTGTCGCGAGTTCGATTCTCGTCACCCGCTTAATATGGGCCTATAGCTCAGCTGGTTAGAGCGCACGCCTGATAAGCGTGAGGTCGATGGTTCGAGTCCATTTAGGCCCATTATGGAGAAATACTCAAGTGGCTGAAGAGGCGCCCCTGCTAAGGGTGTAGGTCGGTAACACGGCGCGAGGGTTCAAATCCCTCTTTCTCCGTTTTTATGGCCCGTTGGTCAAGTGGTTAAGACACCACCCTTTCACGGTGGTATCATGGGTTCGAATCCCGTACGGGTCATTTTAATGTTATCGCGGGATGGAGCAGTCTGGTAGCTCGTCGGGCTCATAACCCGAAGGTCGTTGGTTCAAATCCAGCTCCCGCAATTAAGAAATTTTTGGTCCATTGGAGTAGTGGTTATCTCGCCTCCCTGTCACGGAGGAGATCGTCGGTTCAAATCCGTCATGGACCGTTTATGACTTATTCACCCTTTCGAGGGTGTTTTTTATTGCAAATTTTTTGGTTTGTGATAAACTAAAAAGCGTTACAATTCATTCCCGAAAGGATTCACCTCTGGGTGAAGATGCCTTGTAACCAAATAATTATATTAATGGGGGAATTTCCATATGTCAGAAAGACATTTATTTACATCAGAATCTGTTTCAGAAGGACATCCAGATAAAATCGCTGACCAAATTAGTGATGCTATCTTAGACGCCTTATTGGAACAAGATAAAAATGCGCGGGCAGCGGTTGAAACTACTGTAACCACCGGACTTGTTGTTGTTGTCGGTGAGGTTTCAACGTCAGCCTACGTTGACATTCAAAAAATTGTCCGGAAAACAATTAAAGAAATCGGCTATACGGGTAACAAGTATGGTTTCGATGGCGATAATTGTGCCGTTTTAACAGCGATTGATGAACAATCAGCTGATATTGCTCAAGGGGTCGATGCTTCCTTAGAAACCCGGGAAGGTCAAGGCGATCCTTTGGATCAAATCGGGGCCGGTGACCAAGGACTAATGTTTGGTTACGCTATTGATGAAACACCAGAATTAATGCCTTTACCAATTGCTTTAAGTCACCGTTTGATGCGTCAAATTGCTAAAATTAGAAAAGATGGTACCTTGTCTTACTTAGGGCCAGATGCAAAGGCGCAAGTTACTGTGGAATACGATGAAACTGATCAACCAGTACGAGTTGATACTGTTGTTTTATCGACCCAACATGCTGACAAAGTTTCTTTAGACACCATTAAAGCCGATGTGAAGAAGTTAGTAATTGACCAAGTGATTCCAAAAGAATTACTTGATGAAAAGACCAAGTACTTTATCAATCCAACCGGTCGCTTCGTAATTGGTGGTCCACAAGGGGATGCTGGTTTGACTGGTCGGAAGATTATTGTTGATACCTATGGTGGTGCGGCTCACCATGGTGGGGGTGCCTTCTCTGGTAAGGATGCTACTAAAGTTGACCGTTCTGCGAGCTATGCAGCGCGTTACATTGCTAAAAACTTAGTGGCTGCTGGTTTAGCGAAGAAAGTTGAAATTCAAATTGCTTATGCTATTGGGGTAGCTCAACCTGTTTCGATTGCGGTGGATACTTTTGGCACGAGTGATTATACGGAAGCCAGTTAGCCCAAGCAATTCGTGAAGTCTTTGATTTACGTCCTGCAGGGATTATTGAAATGTTAGATTTAAAGCGTCCAATTTACAAGCAGACAGCTGCTTATGGCCACTTTGGCCGGACAGATGTTCAATTACCTTGGGAACAAATTGATAAGGTAGAGGCCCTAAAAGCTGCTTTAAAATAAAAATGTATCAAAAAGAGATGACCACTTTCTGATCATCTCTTTTTAGTTTTTACTAATTTTAAGCTTTGGCCAACGTTGCGTCCATCTTTTACGCTTAATCCGTTCATTAAAGGTGGTCATTGAATTTGTGGCCAAGAAGACCGGGGTAGGCCTAACCTTCAATTCAAAAAGGTCAGCCAGACCGTAAGGCGCCAGAATTTCAAACTGTCCGTTAGTTTGAAGACGGATTCCAACTGCACTGCAGGTTTCAGGAAACTTTGTTAGTATTTCTTGAATGGAGTCTCCCTGAGGAATCTTGGAATAGTGTGGGCGGGGACTAGCTAAATTATGTAGATCCCAAAGATATTTGGCGTGGTGGGTGTTAAGTTTGGTCGTGAGAATTTGGTGTTCTTCGGCGGTCTCACTATTTTTTTTATAATAGATATCCAGATTATCTTGAAGATATGTCGGTTCGAGCTGATTCAAATTGTTCCAGACTAGATTACGCACCCAGCCAGCACATAGGTAGGCTTCCTGGAGGCTATTGTTGCGGAGAATGGTGAAAATTTCTTGTAAATTAGGTGTACTTATAAGCAGTTTTTGCAAATCATCTTGATAAGACATAGATGCTTATTCCTTTCTTGTTATAGACTGCTTTAATTTTAGCCTATAAAAAGCCCTTTGCAAAGTCATCTATTTGCTAAGAAAATCTTAAAGTTCAGGAATTATAGCTTTATTGCTTTCAAAAAATGGATACTTGCAGGAGAAAATTAAATGAGCTATAATTTTGTTATACGTTTACATTGTTGAAAGGTAGGAATTTTCATGGAAAAAGTAATCGCAATTAATTCAGGTAGTTCAAGTTTGAAATTTAAACTTTTTGAAATGCCTGAAGAAAAAGTCTTGGCTTCAGGTTTAATGGAGAGAATTGGTTTAGGTGATTCGATTATCACAATTAAATACGATGGCCAAAAATACGAAAATGTTCAAGATTTAAATGATCATGAACAAGCGGTTAACTTATTGCTGCAACTATTAGAAGAATTAAATATTATTCAAGACTTTTCTGAATTGACAGGAGTTGGTCACCGGGTAGTTGCTGGGGGAGAATACTTCACCAAACCAACCTTAGTCGATGATCAAGCCCTTGCTGAAATCGATCGGATTAGCGACATGGCGCCTTTACACAACCCGGCTAATAGTTTGGGGATTAAGGTTTTCAAGCGTCTTTTACCTCAAGCAGCTTCTGTGGTAGTGGTTGATACGGCCTTCCACCAAACAATGCCAAAAGAAAATTACATTTACAGTGTGCCTTACGAATGGTATAAAAAGTACGGGGTTCGGCGTTACGGAGCTCACGGTACGAGTCATGAATATGTGGCAGGTGAGGCTGCCAAAATGCTGGGCAAGCCTTTAGCTGACCTGAAGTTGGTAACTTGTCACTTAGGAGCGGGGGCTTCAATTACCGCTATTAAAGATGGTAAATCCTTCGATACTTCTATGGGCTTTACACCTTTAGCTGGGGTAACCATGGCGACGCGTTCCGGAGATGTAGATACTTCTTTATTAAGCTATGTCATGAACCATTCTGATATCAAGGATATTAACGAAATGGTTGATATTTTAAATCACCAATCTGGTTTAACGGGAATTTCCGGCGTTTCCGCTGATATGCGTGATATTATTGCGGCCGCCGAAGAAGGTAACGAACGGGCTCAATTAGCTTTTGACATTTTTATAAAGAATGTGGTGCGCTACATTGGGCAATATACTGCTGAAATGGGTGGGATTGACGGAATTGTCTTCACAGCTGGCATTGGGGAAAATTCCCAGCCGGTACGTTCAGCTATCATGAAACGTTTAGCTTACATGGGTATTACCGAGGATGAAAAAGAAAATGCCACTTTTGGCAAAAATACTTTTGTTTCAACAGAGAATTCTAAGGTTAAGGTCTTACGTATTATGACGGATGAAGAATTAGTCATTGCTCGTAGTACCTATAAGCTAGCGCATGAAAATAAATAAAGCTACAAAAAAGGCCTTTCCAAGTGCGGAAAGGCCTTTTTTATGCGCGAGCAGCTTTGAGCTGAGCAAATTTTTCAGGAGTTAATTTACCTAAATTAACCATTTCGGTTTCAATCATATCTAAAACTAGGTTACGGTCAGCAGAATTTTCCACAAAATCATATTTGTCACCGTCAATAACTAGGAGTTTAGTTTGGTCGTAACTCTTTTCCCAGTCATCATAATATTTCAAAAGACGGTGGTAGTAGTCAACTAAGGAAGGATCCGTCGAAACTTGTTCATATTCCCGCCCGCGTTTTTCAATGCGGTGAATCATTGTTTCATATGAAACCTTGATGAAAACTGTTAAATCAGGATTTTTTGATTGATGAGCAAAGGGTAGTTCAGCAAGCATGTTTGTTAAAAGTTCTTGGTAAATTTGATATTCAATTTGGGTCGCGTTTCCCATGTCAGTATTCATCCGCATGAACATGGCATCTTCGTGGATGGAACGATCTAAGATGTTGTTTTCACCTTGCATTGCTTCTTTAATCATTTTGAAACGGCGGTTTAAAAAGAAGGTTTGCAATAAGTAAGCATAGGGGTTAGTCGCGTCCTTTTCACCTTGTTCCCGTTTTTTGGCAGCTTGTTCATTTCCCTTATAGAAAAGCGGTAAAACAGGGTTATCTTCGACAGGCTCATAAAAAGGGGTACTACCTAGTTCCTTTGAGAGAATTTCTGTCAGGCTAGATTTACCTGAGCCAATAATACCAGCAAGTGTAATCATGTTAAGATCCTTTCACAATAAAATCACCTTCTATTTTACCGAAGTTTGGTGAGGATTACCAATTCAAAAAAGATTAGAAAATGGCAAGTAAAGATAAAGTTCGTTAATTGCGGATTAAATATTTTTTTGAGGATGTATGTAAAAATATAACCGTACAAAAAATATTTATTCTAAATTAAAGTTCGATTTTTCTTTGACATTTTTTTCTTGCTTTGGTATTCTAAAGGTGATTAATTGAGGAGGGATTTTCGTGAGTAAAGAAGTAAGTATTGTCATGGGCAGTATTTCTGACTGGGAAACCATGCAACAAGCCGCCCAAATGTTAGAGGATTTTGGGGTTAGCTATGAAAAACATGTGATATCAGCCCACCGCATGCCCCAAGAGATGTTTACCTATGCCCAAAATGCCCGAAAACGAGGTCTCAAAGTTATTATTGCTGGGGCCGGGGGAGCCGCCCACTTACCGGGGATGATTGCGGCCAGTACAGAATTACCTGTAATAGGGGTACCTGTGCAATCTCGGACGCTAAATGGACTTGATTCTTTACTCTCAATCGTCCAAATGCCGGCGGGAATTCCGGTGGCTACCACAGCTATTGGACAAGCTGGGGCTAAAAACGCAGCCTTATTGGCCATTCAAATTCTAGGTACGAGCAATCCCGAACTGCAAGCGAAAGTCACAGCTTATCGCCAAGCTATCCATGATGCTGCAGTAGAAAGCGAGGCACAATTTGATGACTAAGCTAATTCAACAAGGACAAACAATTGGTATTATCGGTGGTGGGCAGTTGGGACAAATGCTGGCCTTGGATGCCAAGGCTAGTGGGATGAGGGTCATTGTACTTGATCCCGACCCTACTTGTCCGACTGGTCAGGTTTGTGATGAGCAAATTGTGGCTCCTTATGCGAGTCAAACTGCAATTACCACGTTAGCTGAAAAAAGTGACGTCTTAACCTATGAGTTTGAAAACGTTGATTTAGCCACACTGGAGGCAGTTAGTGACCAAGTCTTTATTCCTCAAGGAACAGAACTTTTGCGGATTACCAAGGACCGTTTACGCGAGAAAACTTTTCTGCGCGACCATGGCCTGCAGACCGCACCTTTTAGGATGGTAAACACGCAAGCCGATTTAGTAGCTGCATTAGCAGATTTAGATTATCCGGCTATTTTAAAAACTTGTCAGGGAGGTTATGATGGTAAGGATCAAGTCACCCTTTATAGCGAAGAGAATCTAAAACAGGCCACAGAAGTACTTGCGCAGGGTCCTTGTATTTTAGAAGGATTTGTGACCTTTAAATGTGAATGTTCAATCATGGTGGCGCGGAATCCGCGAGGTCAGGTCAGTGTGATGCCGGTTAGTGAAAATATCCATGTCAATCACATTCTCCATGAAAGTATTGTGCCGGCTCGCATTAGTCTTGCGTTACAAGCTAAGGCTCAAAAATTGGCCCAAATGATTGCTGAGGCTTTGGGTTTGGTGGGAATTCTAGGAGTTGAGTTTTTTGTTGGTCAAGATCACGAACTCTATGTTAATGAATTAGCGCCCCGTCCCCACAATTCGGGCCACTATTCCCTTGAAGCTTGTGATTTTTCACAATTTGCCTTGCATAATCGGGCAATTTGTAATTGGCCACTACCGTCGGTTAAATTACTAAGTCCTGCCATCATGGTCAATATTTTAGGACAGCATGTGGCCGGCACCCAAGCTTTGATTAGCCAAAAGGCTACCTGGCATTTTCATGATTATGGAAAAAAAGACCAAAAATTTAATCGAAAAATGGGCCACGTGACAATTTTGTGCGATAATATAGAAGCAACCCTCAAAGAAATTAAGACAACCCAAGTTTGGGAAAGATAGGAGATAGAAAATGATTCCACGTTATACTCGTCCTGAAATGGCAAAACTTTGGACTGACCAAAAGAAATATGAATGCTGGTTGGAAGTTGAATTAGCAGCTGATGAAGCCTGGTCCAAACTAGGACATATTCCTGCTGAAGATGTTGAAAAGTTACGCCAAAACGCTAAATTCGACGTTGAACGGATTAATGAAATTGAAGCGGTAACTCGCCACGACGTAATCGCCTTTACACGGACGGTTTCTGAATCTTTAGGTGAAGAAAAGAAGTGGGTTCACTATGGTTTAACTTCTACCGACGTGGTGGATACTGCTTATGGTTACCAATTAAAGCAAGTTAATGATGTTTTACGTCAAGATTTGGTGGAATTTACTGAAATCGTAGCAGACAAAGCGCGTAAGTACAAGGACACAGTTTGTATGGGGCGGACCCATGGAGTCCATGCTGAACTAACCACCTTTGGAGTAAAATTGACTCGTTGGTATTCTGAAATGAAGCGCAATATTGAGCGCTTTGAACATGCTGCCAAAGGAGTCGAAGCTGGTAAAATCTCTGGTGCAGTGGGGACCTTTGCCAATATCGATCCTTTTGTTGAAGAATATGTATGCCAAAAGCTCGGTATCCGCGCCCAGGAAGTTTCCAGTCAGGTCTTACCCCGTGACTTACACGCTGAGTACTTATCAGCCTTGGCTTTGATTGCGACTTCTTTAGAAGAATTTGCAACCGAAATTCGTGGTTTACAAAAATCTGAAACTCGTGAAGTGGAAGAATACTTCGCTAAGGGCCAAAAAGGTTCTTCAGCTATGCCACACAAGCGGAATCCAATTGGTTCTGAAAATATTTGTGGTTTGGCCCGAGTGGTTCGTGGTCACATGGTAACGGCCTATGAAGATGTAGCTCTATGGCATGAACGCGATATTTCGCACTCTTCTGCGGAAAGAATTATCTTGCCCGATACAACTATCTTGGTAGATTACATGTTACACCGTTTTGGTAACATCGTGAAAAACTTGACAGTCTTCCCTGAAAATATGAAGCGCAACATGGATCGGACCTTTGGTTTGATTTACAGTGGTCGTGTCCTTTTGAAGTTGATTGATACTGGCATGAGTCGCGAAGAAGCTTACGATTTGATTCAACCTAAAACGGCTCAAGCTTGGGATGAACAGCGCCCATTCCGTCCGCTTTTAGAAGCTGATGAAGCAATCACGTCCCGTTTAAGTTCAGCTGATTTAGATGATGCCTTTGATTACCATTGGCACCTGAAACATGTGGATGATATTTTCAAACGGGTTGGCCTAGAATAATTAATGCTTACTTAAATCCCTAGCTCAAAATGAGTTAGGGATTTTTATGTTCGTTTATATAGTTTTTCTTTTTATTTTTAATATCTTTATTAATCTTTTTTGTCTAAAAAACGAACTATTTGTTCTAAAAAAAGAATATTATTCGTTGACTTTTTTGGGTGCTCTTAGTAAAATCATAGGTGAAAAGTATTTATTTTCATTATTTTTTCAAAAAACGTTCGTCTTTAGTTAAGAAAGGGTGCTTTTATCACCATGGAAAAATTACTTTACACTGGTAAAGCCAAACAAATGTGGTCAACTGATAATCCTCAAATTTTACGAGTGGTCTATTTAAATCAAGCCACAGCTCTTAATGGTAAGAAGAAAGATAAAATTGAAGGCAAAGCTGTCCTTAATAATGCCATTTCGACTTTGATTTTCCAGTATCTCAATCAGGTTGGGATTCCGACGCACTACTTGGAACAAATTTCACCTACAGAAGAACTTGTGAAAAAAGTTGAAATTATACCTCTGGAAATGGTGACGCGGAATATAGCAGCAGGTCACTTTGCTAGTCGTTATGGGGTAAAAGAAGGTAGGGCTTTTGACCAACCGGTCGAAGAAATGTACTATAAGTCAGATAAATTGGATGACCCTTTTATGAACGCTTCCCAGGCCAAGGCACTTGGACTAGTGACTCAAGAAGAACTGGATGTCATGTGGAATTTATCACGACAGGTCAACTTTATTTTAAAGCGTCTTTTTGCGAAAGCTAAATTAACTTTAGTGGATTTTAAATTAGAGTTTGGCCGGCTCGCAGATGGGCAAATCGTCTTAGCCGATGAATTTTCTCCAGATAATTGTCGTTTGTGGGATATGGAAACTGCTAATCACATGGATAAAGATGTTTACCGACGTGATTTAGGTGATTTAGTCTCTGTTTACCAAGAAGTTTACCGCCGATTGCAAACTGTGTTGGAAAAATAAGGAGTTTATGGAAATGAAACAAGTGCGAATCTATGTAACCTACAAGCAGTCAGTTTTTGACCCTCAAGGTGAAACTATCAAGGAATCAATTCAAACCATGGGACATACAGAAATCAAGAAAGTTAAAGTTGGTAAATTTTTTGATGTGACGATTGATCTTTGTGCAAGTGACCTAGAGCAAATCGTAAAGAGTATTGCAGAAGAAATGCTAGTTAACTTTAATTTAGAAACTTATCGCTACGAGATTTTGGAGGAAGCGTAATGAAATTTGCTGTGGTTGTTTTTCCAGGATCCAACTGTGATGTTGATTTATTCGAAACCTTAGACAACATTTTAAAGGTTGATGTGGAATATGTTGATTATCGGCAAGATAGTTTGGATGGATTTGATGCGGTTATGATTCCAGGCGGTTTTTCTTATGGAGATTATTTGCGTAGCGGTGCAATTGCCAGCTTAACGCCAATTATGCAACCCATTAAAGAGTTTGCGCAGGCTGGTAAACCAGTCTTTGGAACTTGTAATGGTTTTCAAATTTTGACAGAAGCTGGATTACTTCCAGGAGCCTTGAAGCGTAATGATAGTTTGAAGTTTATCTGTAAAACGGTCCAATTAGAAGTAGTTAATAATCAAACAGCCTTTACCAACCAATATCAAACTCAAGAACATATTGCCCTACCAATTGCTCACGCAGATGGTTCCTATTATGCTGATGAAGCTACTCTAGCAGAATTAGAAGCTAATGGCCAAGTAGTTTTCCGTTATGTGGGTGAAAATCCTAACGGAAGTCTACACGATATTGCGGGCATCACTAACAAAGCAGGGAATGTTTTGGGTATGATGCCACACCCAGAGCGGGCAGTTGAAGCTCTATTGGGAAATGAAGATGGTCTGCGTTTATTCTTATCGATTTTAGAGAGCCAAAAATTGGAGGGTTAAAAAATGATACAAGCTATGACCGCACAAGAAGTGCAAGACCAAAAGCCCTACTTAGAATGGGGGTTAACTCAAAAAGAATATGACTACATTTCCGAAAAGTTATTGAAACGTTTACCTAATTTTACTGAAACTGGTTTGTTTTCCGCTATGTGGAGTGAGCACTGTTCTTATAAAAAGTCTAAGCCTGTTTTGCGACTTTTCCCAAATAAAAATGGTCGAGTACTACAAGGGCCTGGTGAAGGGGCGGGAATTATTGATATTGGTGATGGTCAAGCGGTAGTGTTCAAGGCGGAAAGTCATAATCATCCTTCAGCTATTGAACCATATGAAGGGGCTGCTACTGGTGTCGGGGGTATTTTACGTGATATTTTCTCGATGGGGGCGCGTCCGCTTGCTTCCCTTGATTCTCTACACTTTGGTGAAATTGATAATCCGCGGACAAAATATCTGATTAATGAAATCGTACATGGAATTGGTGGTTATGGTAATCCGATGGGGATTCCCACTGTGGCTGGTGAAATGACTTTTGATAAATGCTATACGGGGAATCCTTTAGTCAATGCAATGGCCGTAGGTTTGATGGAACAAAAAGATATGCAAGAAGGTAAGGCCAAAGGGGTCGGTAATGCAGTGATGTATGTTGGCGCCAAAACTGGTCGTGATGGGATTCACGGAGCAACTTTTGCTTCAGCTGATTTTTCTGATGAAAAAGAAACCCAACGTTCGGCTGTGCAAGTGGGAGATCCTTTCATGGAAAAACTTCTTATGGAAGCCTGCTTGGAATTAACCGGCCAACATGCGCAATGGTTAGTCGGGATTCAAGATATGGGGGCGGCCGGGCTTGTGTCTTCTTCTTGTGAAATGGCCTCCAAAGCTGCTTCAGGGATGGAACTAAATCTGGATTTGGTACCTCAACGTGAAGCAGGTATGTCCGCTTATGAAATTATGCTGTCTGAATCACAAGAACGGATGCTTTTATGTGTGAAGAAAGGACATGAAGTTGATGTCCAAGCCATTTTCCACAAATACAACTTAGAAGCTGTGGTGATTGGCCGGGTCACAGAAGGTCACGATTATGTCTTGAAACATCAAGGAGAAGTTGTAGCGGATATCCCGGTTTTAACTTTAACTGACGATGTTTTATCTGAACCATCAGAAGAAAAAATCCCTACCAGAATTTTAACGGCTAAAGAAAAGGTTAATTGGCAACCAGCGCAATTGGATGCGACGAAGACCTTGCTAAAAATTTTGGCTCAACCAACCATTGCTTCTAAGACAATGTTTACCCAAACCTATGATTCTCAAGTAAGGACCAACACCGTTGTAGGACCAGGAAGTGATGCCGGGGTAATTCGGATTCGTCACACCAAGAAAGCTCTAGCAATGACCACCGATGGTAATGGTCGGTTTGTTTATTTAGATCCTGAAATTGGGGGGCAAATGGCAGTGGTTGAAGCGGCTGCTAATGTAATAGCGAGTGGGGCTTTACCGTTAGCGATTACAGATTGTTTGAACTATGGGGATCCAAATGATCCTGAAATTTACTGGGAATTACACCAATCAGTAATAGGGATGGCAGAGGCCTGTCGTGTCTTTGATACGCCCGTAATTTCTGGAAATGTTTCTTTATATAATGAAAATAATGGCGAAGCGATTTTTCCAACACCAATGGTGGGTATGGTTGGTTTGATTGAAGATAATCAGTACATTATTCCTTCCTTCGTGCAAGCGGCTGGCGATTTAGTATACATCATTGGCCAAACAGGATCTGACTTTGCTGGTAGTGAATTACAAAAGATGTTAACGGGTGAACTCTTTGGAACTTTAAGTACGCTTAATTTAACGAGTTTGAAAAAGCAAATGTCTACCTTACTCCAAGCAATGCAAACGGGTCTCGTAGCTTCCGCACATGATGTAAGTGAGGGTGGTTTGGCTGTTGCCTTAGCTGAAACAACTTTCAAGACAGGTTTAGGTTTAGATGCTCATTTGGACTTACCAACAAACCAACTTTTTGCCGAAACGGCTGGGCGCTTTGTTGTAACCGTGAAACCTGAAAAACAAATTATTTTTGAAGAACTTTTGGGAACCAGTGCCAAACTAGTGGGGCGGGTGACAGCCGATGTTAATTTACATGTTCAAACTGTAGATGGAGCGATTAATACTACTGTGGCTCAAGCGCAAAAGGTGTGGGAGGAGGCGATTCCATGTCTCATGAAATCCGAGGATTAAACGAAGAATGTGGTGTTTTTGGGGTCTTTGGTGAGAAAGATGCTAGTCGTCTGACATATTTTGGACTTCATGCCCTCCAACATCGCGGTCAAGAAGGTGCTGGAATTGTTTCTTCTGATGGTGAACATCTCCACCAATACCGGAACCGGGGGCTTTTAGCGGAAGTTTTTCAAAATCCAGATGATTTAAAACGTTTAACGGGGCAAGCTGCCATTGGCCATGTACGTTATGGTACTAGTGGGACTAATTCCTTAGCCAATATCCAACCTTTCTTATTCCGTTTTTATGATGGTGATGTAGGACTGGCGCATAATGGTAATTTAACTAATGCGGTAACTTTACGCCGACAATTAGAGGTGCAAGGGGCGGTTTTTCAGTCAACTTCAGATACGGAAATGTTGATTCACCTTATTCGTAAAAAGCAGGGGATGGACTTCCTTGATGCTTTGAAGGTTAGTTTAAATGAGACTAAAGGAGGTTTTGCCTTCCTACTATTAAGAAAAGACGCTTTATATGCTGCTTTGGATCCTAATGGTTTTCGACCTTTAGTGATTGGTCAAACTAAAAGTGGTGGTTACATTGTCGCTTCAGAAACTTGTGCTTTGGATGCAGTCGGCGCTAAATTTGTCCGTGATGTTTTACCAGGTGAATTAATCATCATTGACAAGGATGGTTTACACATCGACCACTACACAACCCAAACTAAATTAGCTGTATGCTCCATGGAATACATCTACTTTGCCCGCCCAGATTCGATTATTCATGGGGTGACGGTCCATAATGCGCGCAAAAGGATGGGGGGCATTTTGGCTCAAGAACAACCCGCACCAGCCGATGCCGATATGGTTATCGGGGTGCCTAATTCATCTTTATCAGCCGCCTCGGGTTATGCTGAAGCCACAGGCCTCCCCTATGAGATGGGGTTGATTAAAAACCAATACATTGCGCGGACTTTTATCCAGCCAACTCAAGCCTTACGCGAACAGGGGGTAAAGATGAAACTTTCTGCCGTACGTGGGGTAGTAGAGGGAAAATCAGTTGTGATTGTTGATGACTCTATTGTACGTGGAACGACTTCGATTCAGTTGGTCAAGATGCTCAAAGAAGCCGGGGCTAAGGAAGTTCACATGCGCATTGCCTCCCCACCATTTAGATATCCCCACTTTTACGGAATTGATGTTTCTGACCGAAGTCAATTAATGGCTGCGAAACACTCGGTAGTGGAAATGCAAAAACTTATTGGGGTTGAATCTCTAGGTTTCCTAAGTGTTTCGGGGTTAATTAAAGCGATTAACTTACCAATGGGTCAGGATAAAGAAAATGGAGGTTTAACGGTAGCTTATTTCAATGGTAAGTACCCAACGCCACTTTATGATTACGAAGAGGATTATTTGCAATCATTTGAAGAAATACCGGACAGAAAGGACTAAAAGATGAGTCGTTATAAAGAAGCCGGGGTTGATGTAACCGCGGGTTATAAGTTAGTTGATAAAATCAAAGCCGATGTGCAATCGACCAAACGACCGGGAGTACTCGGGGGATTGGGGAGCTTTGGGGGCATGTTTGATTTGAGTGCTTTAAAACTTAAAGAACCAGTTTTGGTTTCCGGAACCGATGGGGTTGGTACTAAGTTACTGATTGCACAAAGCGCCCATAAGCACGATACGGTTGGTATTGATTGTGTAGCGATGTGTGTCAATGATATCTTGGCGCAAGGGGCTCAACCGCTCTTTTTTTTAGATTACATCGCGACTGGTCACAACAATCCTGATGAAATGGCTCAAATTGTTAAGGGGGTCGCCGAAGGTTGCCGGCAAGCTAAGGTTGCCTTGATTGGAGGCGAAACGGCGGAAATGCCTGATATGTATGCCGCCGATGAATATGATCTGGCTGGATTTGCAACAGGAGTTGTCAATAAAAGTGAACTTTTAACCCCGAAAAATCCGCAAGCAGGAGATATTTTAATTGCCTTGCCTTCTAGTGGCTTACATTCCAATGGTTTTTCCTTGGTACGACAAATCCTTTTTAAAGACTGTCGTATCAATTTAAGTGATAAACCACATGCTTTACAAGGCCAAAGCGTTTTAGAAGCAATTTTGACTCCAACACGGATTTATGTTTCTGCTGTCTTGCCTTTAGTGGAGGCTAGGCTAGTAACTGGTATTAGCCATATTACCGGTGGCGGTTTAATCGAAAACTTGCCACGAATGTTTAATGATGAGCTCCAAGCTCAGATTCAACTTGGATCATGGCCAATTTTACCTATTTTTGATTATCTTCAAGAATTAGGAAATTTGAGTCAGCAAGATATGTTGGCAACTTTTAACTTAGGAGTAGGAATGGTCTTAGCGGTGGCACCAGAAAATTATGCTCAGGTCAAGGAAATCCTGATGGACCAAGGTGAAACTTGTTATCGAATTGGTCAGTTAGTTAAACGTCCAGATCAAGCAGCGAAGCTAGACTTTAAGAAATGAGGTTTAAGAAATGAAAATAGCCATTTTTGCTTCCGGGAATGGTTCTAATTTTGAAGTTTTAGCCCAAAAAATTATTGGTGGTGAAATTCCTGGTGAATTAGCGTTACTCTTTTGTGACCATCCTGATGCTTATGTGATTGAACGGTCCCGGAAATTTCAGATTCCCGTTGTAACTTTTACAGTGAAAGCTTGCGGAGATAAACAAGCTTATGAAGAAAAAATTGTGCAGGTTTTAGAACAATATAACATTGACTTTATTGTTCTGGCAGGCTATATGCGGGTAATTGGACAACCAGTTTTGTCTAAATATGAAGGAAGAATTGTTAATCTTCATCCGGCTTACCTACCAGCCTATCCTGGTCTACATGCAATTGAACGTGCCTTTGCCGATGGGGTTGCTCAAACAGGAGTGACAGTTCACTATATTGATGCAGGCTTAGACTCAGGTCCAATTATTACTCAAAGACATGTCCCTCTTTATTCTGATGATTGTTTAGAAGATTTAGAAGCGCGAATTCACGCTTGTGAACACAAATTATATCCCGCTGTTTTAAAAGAATTGCTTAGTAAAAAAGGAGAATAAGCTCTATGAAACGTGCCTTAGTTAGTGTTTCAGATAAAAGTAAGTTAGTTGAGTTTGTTAAAGTCTTAGTCGACCACGATTTCGAAGTTATTTCTACTGGAGGTACCAAAAAAGTTCTCGACGAGGCTGGTTTACCAACAATTTCTGTGGAAGCTGTGACAAACTTCCCGGAAATTTTGGATGGACGGGTTAAGACTCTGAATCCTTATATTCACGGCGGTTTACTTGGAAGACGTGATGTGGCTGAACATGTGCAAACCATGGTTGATTTGGATATTACTCCTATTGATTTAGTCTGTGTTAACCTTTACCCTTTTAAAGAAACGATTCAAAAATCTGGTGTTGAGATGGCTGAAGCTATTGAAAACATTGATATCGGTGGTCCAAGTATGGTGCGTTCCGCAGCCAAAAACTTTCAAGATGTAACTGTGGTCGTTGATGTAGCCGATTATGACCAAGTAGCAGAAGAAATTAAAACCCAAGGCCACACGAAGCTTGCTACGCGACAAGCCTTAGCTGCGAAAGCTTTCCGCCACACAGCTGCTTATGATAGTTTAATTAGCCAATACCTAACAACTCAAATAGGAGAACAAAAGCCTGAAAAATTAAGCTTGACTTACGATTTGGAAGATACTATGCGTTATGGGGAAAATAGTCACCAAAAAGCCTGGTTTTATCAAGATAGCTTACCAGTGACTTACTCGATTAGTCAAGCTAAGCAACTACATGGAAAACAGTTATCTTACAATAATATCAAAGATGCTGATGCGGCTATTCGGATTATACGTGAATTTGACCAACCGACAGTCGTAGCCGTAAAACACATGAATCCTTGTGGGATTGGTCAAGCTACAACCATTGAAAAAGCCTGGGACTATGCTTATGAAGCTGATCCCATCTCTATTTTTGGGGGGTAATTGTCTTAAACCGACCCGTTGACCTTGCAACTGCCGAAAAAATGCACCAGCTTTTCTTGGAAATTATTATTGCTCCGAGTTTTGAAGCGGAAGCCTTTGAAGTTTTGGCTAAGAAGAAAAACTTACGCTTGTTAGAATTGGACTTCAGTCAAAAAGACCAATCCATGAGTCAAAAAGAAGTTGTTTCTGTTTTAGGAGGCCTTTTGGTTCAAGAACAAGATATAATCGTGGAAGATTCTGCTGATTGGCAAGTAGTTACTAAGGTACAACCAACTGCGGCCCAGTTAGCAACATTGGCTTTTGCCTGGAAAGCTGTTAAGCATACTAAGTCTAATGCCATTGTTATTGCTAATGACCAGCGAACTCTAGGAATTGGCGCGGGTCAGCCGAACCGAATTGATTCAACCAAAATTGCAATTCAACACGCAGGGGATGCTATAGATGAGACAGCAGTTTTAGCGTCAGATGCCTTCTTCCCTATGGATGACTGCGTGGAATATGCGGCACAACATGGTATCAAAGCCATCGTTCAACCAGGGGGATCTATTCGCGATCAGGATTCCATTGATATGGCTGATAAGTATGGAATAACAATGGTGACAACAGGTATCCGTCACTTCCGGCACTAGAAATGAGGGTAGAAATGCAAGAAAAAGTATTGGTTATTGGTAGTGGTGGTCGGGAAGCGGCCATTGCACAAAAGCTTATTGCTAGCGAACAGGTAGCTCAGGTTTTTGTGGCTCCCGGAAATCCTGGTATGCAAGCGATGGAAGGAGTAATTCCAGTGAACATCGGTGAACTTGAATTTGATGCCTTGAAGGGCTTTGTGGAGGAAAATCAAATTGATTGGACCTTTGTTGGGCCTGAAGATGCTTTGGTTGCCGGAATTGTTGATGATTTTCAAGCAGCGGGTTACCCAATTTTTGGCCCAGATAAGGAGGCTGCTATGCTGGAAGGTTCAAAGGACTACGCTATGCGGTTTATGAAACGTTATCAAGTACCAACAGCTAAGTTTGGCACTTATACAAACTCTCAAGCAGCTCTTGCAGCTATGGAACATTTTGGGTTTCCTTTGGTTATTAAAGCCGATGGTCTCGCAGGTGGCAAAGGGGTGGTGATTAGTCCTGATGTCGCCTCTGCGCAAGCTGAAATTAAACTCATGTTTAAAAAGGGTCAAAGTCAAATTGTTCTGGAAGAATATTTGGAAGGCTCAGAGTATTCTATGTTTATTGTGGTCGGCCAAGATGATTATCAAATTTTACCTTTAGCTCAAGACCATAAATGTGCTTATGATGGGGACCAGGGTCCCAATACTGGAGGAATGGGGTCATATAGTCCTGTGCCTCAGTTGAGCGAGATTGATTACCAAAAAATGTTGACGGAAGTGGTGTCTCCAACCATTGTCGGGTTACGAGATGCTCACCCTAATTATCGGGGAATTTTATACATTGGGATGATTTTAACGCCTACCGGTCCGAAAGTAATTGAATACAATGTTCGTTTAGGTGATCCGGAAACTCAGGTAGTTTTACCGCGGATTAAATCAGACTTTGGTCGGTTAATTAAAGCGGCCATTGATGGTGAAAAGTTACCCCCAATTACGGTTAGTCCTCGAGCCTGTCTAGGAGTGGTGGTAGCAGCACAAGGTTATCCCAAAGCACCCGTGAAAGGACAAATTTTACCGAAAATGCCTCATCAAGAAGGAATTGAGGTTGTGTATGCCAACGTAGCGAGTCAAGAAGAAGACCTGGTTGGCAATGGGGGGCGCATCCTAATGGTTTGTGCTCAAAATACGAATTTGATACAAGTCCAAGCACAAGTTTATGACTACTTAGCTCGAATTAACTTTGATCAATGTTTCTACCGTAAGGATATTGGGTTTAAGGCAACGCAAACTAAATTTTAGGTTTAAAGTAGTATGTTTTGCATACTACTTTTTTGCGGTATACTAAAAGTATTATTTAGTAGAAAGGATGACGTATATGCCCAATTTTTCCTACCAAGTGTTTGCGACTGTGGCTAATCAAAAAACTTTCGCAGCCGCTGCGAAGAGTTTACGAGTAACTCCTTCAGCCATTAGTCATTCTATCAATGCTTTTGAAAAAGAGCTTGGCTTTCCTTTATTCTTACGAAATCGTACTGGAGTAAGATTAACCGAAAATGGGAAACAAATTTTACCCCTAGTTCAAGAAATAATTGCAGCCGAAACTAAACTGAATGAAGAAGCGGCGCAGTTAAGTGGCTTAAATAAAGGGCATGTCCGTATTGGAGGGTTTTCAAGTGTCTTTATTAATTGGTTACCGGAAATTATTAATTCCTTTAAAGATGCCCATCCTCAGGTGGGCATTAGTGTACAACAGGGGAGTTTTAACGATGTGGTTGAACAGGTGCGACTTGGGAATCTAGATGTTGGGTTTGCAACCCTTCCGATTGATCCGGGGTTGGAAGTGCTTCCGCTCTATCGTGATCGAATCTATTGTGTGACGCCGTTAGATTTTAAACCACAAAATGGTCACACTATTACCAAGGCTGATATAAAGCACGAAGAATTCATCTTGCAACAAATTGACTATGATCGTGAAACTAAGAAAGCTTTAGATACTTATGATGTATCGGTGAATTCGATTCAGTATAGTATAGATGATGCTTCCATTATCGCTATGGTTGAAAGTGGGTTGGGTTTAGGAATTTTGCCTGAATTAGCTTTAGAAAAATTATCTGGGGATGTTAAACGCTATCCCTTTGCACAAGATTTCTACCGAGAAATTTGTTTAGTAGCCCACCACAAGCCCCGCCAAACCCCATCAACCAAGGCTTTTATTCAAACAGTTCAAGCTTATATTCAAAAAAGATATTAAAAGATGGTCAAAATACTTGCCAAGTTAGCCAATATCTGATATTATCCATTGCATTGAGAATATCCCCAAATTTACGAGGTAAGAAAAAGCATGGAAGATAAAGAAAAGAAAGCTCCTTTCGAAATTGGCGACAAGGTTAAGTGTCAAAGTTTTGGTTCTTTAAAAAATGACTTTGAAGGTACAATTGAAAAAAATTATGAAAACTCGGCAGTGGTAGCCATTGAGATTTTTGCAGATGAAGATGCTGTAACGGTCGCTGATTTCCACAGTCGTGCGGTGGTTTCATTTACCAAAATGGAAAAAATTGCTTAATTAAAGGTGACAAGAAGATAAATATTTGCTATACTATCTCTTGTTGATGCGGGTGTAGTTTAGTGGTAAAATCCCAGCTTCCCAAGCTGATGTCGCGAGTTCGATTCTCGTCACCCGCTTAAATGAAACCTTCTGATAATAGAAGGTTTTTTATTAACTGTAAAGGAAAAGTACTTATGGAAAGTCTAACAGCGAGTTCGGATTTGGTGGGAGCCGGATAGGGTGAAATAAGGAAGCGCGCTTTTACAGACAGTTGCATAAACTAATGAGTGGATTTAATCAAGAAGAGTGGTACCGCGGGAAGTCTCGTCTCTTATACAAATGTATAAGAGACTTTTTTGTGGGCCGAAGGAGGAAATATGGATTATAAATTAAAAGTGGCTGAAGTGGTCAGTCAAGCAGTTGATGGTCAATTAAGTGTTGATGAAATTGTTACTAAAATTGAAGTACCTAAGTCGTTGGAACTCGGAGACTATGCTTTTCCAGCTTTTGTTTTAGCAAAGGTTTTACGTAAGGCGCCTCAAATGATTGCCCAGGAATTAGTAGAAAAGATGGATCAAACAGGTTTTGAGAAAATTGAAGCAGTGGGCCCTTACATTAATTTCTTCTTAGATAAACAGGCCTTCAGTCAAGACGTGTTGGGTCAAATTTTAGACCAAGCAGATCACTATGGTGATTTAGACCTAGGTCAAGGTCGCCAAGTGCCAATCGACATGTCTTCGCCCAATATTGCTAAACCAATGTCTATGGGGCACTTGCGTTCAACTGTGATTGGAAATTCTTTGGCAAATATTTTAGCAAAGGCAAATTACCAACCGGTAAAAATTAATCACTTAGGTGACTGGGGAACGCAATTTGGGAAGTTAATGTGTGCTTACAAGATGTGGGGGAGCGAAGAGGAAGTTAAAAAAGATCCCATTGGTTCTTTGCTCCACTATTACGTACGCTTTCACGAAGAAGCTGAAAGCAAGCCTGAATTGGATGATCAAGCCCGGGAATGGTTTAAACGTTTAGAAGATGGTGATGAAGAAGCTAATTTCTTGTGGAAATGGTTCCGTGAAGAATCACTCAAGACTTTCACTAAAGTTTACGACCGATTAGGGATTACTTTTGATTCTTATAATGGGGAAGCTTTCTACAATGACAAGATGAATGAAATTGTTGATTTGTTAGAAGATAAAGGCTTATTAAAGGAGAGTCAAGGAGCCCAAATCGTTGACCTTGAAAAGTATAACTTAAATCCAGCGTTAATTAAGAATCTAATGGGACGACTCTTTACATGACGCGAGATTTAGCTGCTGCTCTTTATCGGAAACGGACTTACGACTTTGCACAATCTCTTTATGTTGTAGGAAACGAACAATCCAACCACTTCAAGCAATTGAAGGCTGTTTTAAAGGAAATGGGTTACGACTGGTCAGATGATATTCACCACATTCCATTTGGTTTGATTACTCAAGGAGGTAAGAAACTTTCTACTCGGAGTGGTCGCATCATTTTATTAGAAGAAGTTTTAGATGAAGCAGTGGAATTAGCTCAAAAGCAAATCGAAGAAAAGAACCCATCCTTGGCAAACAAAGAAGAAGTTGCCAAAGCAGTTGGTGTGGGGGCTGTGGTCTTCCACGATTTGAAAAATGAACGCTTAAACAACTTTGACTTTGACTTACAAGAAGTGGTACGTTTTGAAGGGGAAACAGGTCCTTATGTTCAATACTCACACGCTCGGGCGATGAGTATCTTGCGTAAAGCTGGTAAAAACTTAAGTGGTGTTCAAGTAAACTTAAACGATCCAAATGCTTGGGAAACATTGCGTCTTTTGGGCGATTTTGACCAAATAATCAAGCGGGCGGTTGGAACTTATGAACCATCTGTAATTTCCAAGTATGCTATTCACTTGGCCAAGGCTTTCAATAAGTATTATGCACATACCAAAGTCTTAGTTGAAGATCGTGAATTAGAAAGTCGCTTAGCTTTAGTGCAAAGTGTTGCTATCGTTTTGAAGGAATCCTTACGTCTCCTAGGAGTTAAGGCACCAGACGAAATGTAAGAAGTAAAATCTTTACAAAAAGAAGTCCTGCGGGGCTTCTTTTTTATAAAATTAATTTATATAAAAATAATTAATATTAAACCTTGAAAGAAAACGCTTTCTGTATTACAATAACGATTGTAAAATTAAGAAATACTAAAGAGGTGACCATTGAAAATGGATGGACTTAATATGAAAGATCGGGAATTAAAGGAATTAATTGCTACGGGAAAAATCGTTTCTTTAGATCAACGTCAAAAAATTGATGTTGATTTACATACTAATTTTATATATGTTTTACAAGGGACTATTGAAGTCTATGAAAAAAATATCAAAACCTCTCGGAGTGAGGACTACTTTGTTAAGGAAGGAACTTTTTTTCCTCGCATGTTGGATGATGAAAATTGGACGATTAGTATTCAAGTTTGTTTTCAGAAAGCTCAGGTCTGTATTTTGAAAAGAAGTATATTTGTACAAAATCATCGCTACCATCGCTTATTGATTCAAAACAGTGAAAAAATTTCCGAGCTAAACGATGTGCGTCAAGCAACAGTTTTGGCAGCTAAAATGAAGCAGGTACAAGATTATATCCTTAAAATTGCCCATGAATTTGGTCATGATATGGGTTTTTGCTATGAATTTCCAACCAATCAAAGTGTGATTCTCAGCGCTACAAAGGTGAGTCGGTCAACTGTTAACCGAGCAATTGTAGATTTAGAAGAAAAGCATTTAGTTTTTCGGAAGCATAGACGGATTTATGTATTCAAAGGGGCGGTTTGAACAATCTAGTACCAAGCTTGGTGGGAATTTGCTATAATATCACTTGATAGGTTGCGGTTGTGCAATCAAAGTGATTTATAGAAAAGAGGCTATGTGATTGAAAAAAGAAGCACGCCAAAATGCGATTTTAAAAATTATTGCGGAAAACGAAATTACCACCCAAGATGATTTAATGAAAGCTCTAGCTAATGAGGATATTGTAGCAACTCAAGCGACTATTTCCCGAGATATGCGTGAATTAAAGATTGTCAAAGGGCAAAATGCTGCTGGGAAAAGTTATTATACCCATTTTAAAGAAGAGAAAAACACTAGTAGTAAACGATTAAATCAAGTGATTAAAGATGTAGTCTTGGAAGTTGACTGCGTAGAATTCACCAATGTGATTCATACTTTGCCTCGGAATGCCAATGTTTTAGCGGCTTTGCTAGATGAATTACGTCCTCTAAATCTATTGGGGACCATTGCCGGGTATGATACTTTAGTGACTTATAGTAAATCCGTAGCTGACGCAAAGGAATTAAACAATTTTTTTAAAGAGTGTCTTCATTAAAGTAAGTTTAAAAAATCATACGATGATTGACAAAGAAGATATTTTTTTACTAAGATTTAAATATGTTTTAGCAAAAAATATCTAGGGAAGAGAACTTGGAGAGAAACAATGTTTAGAAAAATTGTAGCAAAGGTTGAGGCCTACTTTTTAGCGGTAATTGCTTTCCTTAAAAATAAGTGGTATCGTTATCAGTTAACCCGGTGGCTTTTGATAGTTTTTTTAAGTATTACCTTATTATTGTCATTATACTTGACATTCATAGCTAAGACTGCTGATGTTAAAAATCTGCGAAGTAATTTATCGCAAACAACAACGATTTACGATAAAGATGGGGATAAGGCAGGATATCTGTACGCCCAAAAAGGAACCTGGGTCTCATTAGATCAGATTTCTCCCAATGTACAAAATGCGGTTTTAGCGACTGAAGACCGGAATTTTTACCAGGAATATGGTTTTTCCATCAAGGGGATTTTAAGAGCTTCACTAGTTAACGTTAAGAACAAATTACTCCGCAATCATACAACAAGTGCGGGGGGAAGTACTTTGACTCAGCAATTAGTCAAAAATGCTTTGTTAACCCAAGAACAAACGATGACGCGAAAAATTAAAGAGCTTTTCTTATCCATTCAAGTGGAAAATGATTACAGTAAAAAACAAATTTTAGCTATGTATCTCAATAAGGCCTACTTTGGTAGTGGAGTTTGGGGTGTTGAAGATGCTGCCCAGAAATACTTTGGGGTTCACGCTAGTCAGTTAACTGTACCACAGTCAGCTATGTTGGCTGGAATTTTGAAAAACCCAACCGCTTATAATCCACGGACGTCTCCTGAGGCTGCTAAACAAAGACGTAATGTAGTCTTAGGCTTAATGGCTACAATGGGAGTGATTAACGAGAATCAACTAAGTGTTTATCAAAGTAGTGCTTTAACTTTACGTGATACCTATGAAAGTAAATCGGGTTACAAATATCCCTATTATTTTGATGCGGTAATTAACGAAGCTATTTCCAAATATGGTTTGACTGAGAATCAAATTATGAATGATGGTTATAAAATTTATACTAGTTTGGACCAACGTTATCAAACTAGCATGCAGTCGGCTTTTAAAAATGAAAGCCTCTTTCCTTATGATGCTACTGACGGAACGGAAGCCCAAGGAGCGGCGATTGCGATGAATCCGAAAAATGGCGGGGTTTTTGCCTTAGTTGGAGGGCGCGATAGTAAGGGACATACATTTAGAGGATATAATCGAGCGACACAGTTAAGTCGTTCACCTGGTTCAACCATGAAGCCGCTAGCGGTCTATACCCCAGCTTTAGAGAGCGGTTACTCTTACGATTCGATTATTCAAGACAAGTATCAATCTTATGGTAAAAACCAATATACCCCTAAAAACTGGAATAGCGTTTATCAAGGAAATATTCGTCTGTATCAAGCTCTGGCTTTAAGTAAGAATACTTCAGCCGTCTGGTTGCTGAATAAAATTGGGGTTACTAAGGGTTATGATTCAGTAGAAAAATTTGGCATTAATTTAGCCAAGTCAGATGAAAATTTGAGTTTAGCCCTCGGTGGTATGAAAAAAGGGGTTTCCCCCTATCAAATGGCTTCGGCTTATACGGCTTTTGCCAATAACGGTCAGCGTTATAGTCCCCACCTGATTACTAAGATTGTAGATTCTTCAGGTAAGGTCATTATTGATAATGAAAATCCTGATAGTAGTCAGGTGATGTCGGCTAAAGTAGCTAAGAACATGACTAGTATGATGATTGATGTCTACAGTCAGGGCACAGGTCAAAGTGCTAAGCCTGCAGGCTACACTATTGCGGGTAAAACAGGAACCACGGAAGGGGTCAATGGTAATGATGGCGACACCGACCACTGGTATATTGGTTATACCAAAGATGTTGTCCTAGCGACTTGGACGGGTTTTGATTCTAACAATTACTCTTTAGAAGATGAAGGAACTCGGGGTGGTTCGGCTTTGTTTAAAGCAGTGATGGGTGACATCTTACCTTACACCCAAAATACCTATATTGGAGTTAAAGCAGCCTCTACACGCTTGGCGCAAAGGCAGGCTGAGGAAGATAAAGCTTACCAAGATAATAGTAATAGTAGTAATGTTGGTAGCAGGATTAACGATACCCTTAATGATTGGGGCTCACGTATAAAAGATGCCTTTGGTGGCCTATTTAACTAAAAAGGAGTTTATAAAAATGATTAATATTTACGATACAATTAACCAATTAGAACAAGACTTACGTAAAACACAAGGATATTTGGACTTGAAACAAGCCTACGAAACTTTAAAGCAAGATGGCGAAGCTTACCAAATTTTTAAGGATATTCGTCAAATGCAAGAAGAAATGCAGGCTAAGCAAATGCAAGGTACTTTAGGTCAAGAAGATATGGAAAAATTACAGGCCTTAGGGCAAAAGGTTGAAGAATTCCCAAGCTTAAAGGAACTGATGATGAAAGAACAAGTATTAAGCATGATTATCAATGAAGCGCACGCTGCCATGATGAAACCAATTAATGAAATGTACCAAGACTAAAAATTTGACCCCTGGAGTTTTCTGGGGGTTTTTATGTGCAAAGCGTGGTAAAATTAGGATAAAAGCAAGATGAAAGGAAGGACAGAATGGACGGTAAAAAATTATTTGACTATCAATTAAACGAGGAAGTTAATCTTTACGTATTATTAAAAGGGGCTGATGTACGGACTAGTAAGACGGGGAAACAGTACTTAGCTTTGATTTTTGCTGATAAATCAGGTGAAGTTCCGGCTAAATACTGGGATGCAAGTGCAGAAGATGTAGCGCGTTTCCAAGTGGGAACGGTGGTTCACGTAACCGGACGTAAAGAGTCTTATCAAGGTAGTCCCCAAATTAAAATTGATAAGATGTATGTAGCCAGTGACCAAGAGCCAAATAATCCTGCTCTTTATGTACAAGCAGCCCCTGAAAGCAGCCAAACCATGGCTCAAGAAATTAATGAATACCTCGCTGAAATTAAAAATCCAGTTTGGAAGATTATTGTAACCAAACTCTTGCATGACAATGGTAAAGCTTATATGCAAGCGCCAGCAGCCAAGGTAAATCACCATGCTTTTATGGGGGGCTTGGCTTACCATAGTTTATCTATCTTACGTTTAGCGAAGCAGGTGGCAGACCTTTACCCACACTTAAATCGTGACTTACTTTATGCTGGCGCAATTTTACATGATTTGGGTAAGGTGATTGAGCTTTCAGGACCAGTAGGGACGAGTTACACACTAGCAGGTAATTTAATCGGACATATTGTCTTAGTGGATGAAAAGATTGTGGCAGTTTGCAGGATTTATCGAACCAGTATCCTGATTTAGATTTTAGTCTTACTTCACAGAACATGTTGTTATTACGTCATATGGTTTTAGCCCACCATGGTCAATTAGAATACGGTTCTCCCGTCAGACCTCAAGTGATGGAAGCTGAAGTTTTACACCACCTAGATGATCTCGATGCTAGTATCCAAATGATGCAAGGTAAGTTAAATCAAACGGCGACCGGGGAGTTTAGCGACCGAATTTTTGGTCTGGACAGTCGAGCTTTTTTCAAACCGGAAAATAAGGCTTAAAAATTGAGCAGCACGGTTGGTTATGATAAAATAGAAAGCAAGAATTTAATGGAGGTGACCGTTACATGACAGATGATGTGCATAGGTACGGCAAACAGATTGAAGAAATTAAAGAAGGGGAATCTTTGACAGTTACAGAAACGATTAGTCAAAGAGATATTCTTCTTTACTTAGGTTTAACAAACGATAACAATCCTTTATATACTCAAATGGCCTACGCCAAGCAAACTGAGTATCAAAAGCCGATTGTTCCGCCGGTTTTATTAACAGGGATTATTACCAGCGCCATTAGCAAGCACTTGCCTGGTCCAGGAAGTGAAATTGTGAATATCGACGTGAATTTAATCTCTCCTGTGTATCATGAACAATATGTAACTTTTAACTTCGAAGTAATTAAAATTGACTTAATGAAGGAAGTTGTCACAATATCTGTGGAAGGGATGGATGACGAAGACAACCGCCTTTTAGATGCGGTGATTATGGTCCGTCCACCTAAGATGTTAGCTAACGTAGAGTAGGAGGTAAAAATATGAATAACTTTGATCCAAACCAACGTGAAATTATCGTTGATGGAGGCTTAAACAAGTTTTTAGCCAAGATGTATGGGTTTATGGCCGGGGCCGTAGCCGTTTCAGCTTTAGTGGCTTATCTAGCTACTGCGGTTTTCCAAACGCAATTTATGACCTTTTTCGCCATGAATCGTTGGGCTTTGTGGGGACTTTTTATCCTGCAAATTGTCTTAGTTTTTGGGATGTCCTTTAAAGCTGACCGCAGCCCTGTCGCTACAGCCACTATGCTCTTTATTTACGCAGCCTTAGAAGGAATTTTCTTTGGCATTTTGGTTCAAGCTTACACGGCCCAAAATATTACCATGGCTTTTGTAGCTGCGGCGGCAGATTTTGTAGTCTTGGCCTTTCTAGGAACAAACACGAAAAAGGATTTATCAGGGATTGGGCGTCAAGCCATGGCAGCTTTAATTGCTTTGATAGTGGTTTCTGTAATTAACCTCTTCTTGGGGAGTACAGTTATCCAGTTCTTCTTCTCTTTTATTGGAGTCTTGATTTTTAGTGTCTTAACTGCTTGGGATTCACAAAGATTTAAACAAATGTACCTACAATATGGTAACAGTCTTAACCCAACTAACTTAGCTTTGATGGGGGCTTTACAGTTGTACTTAGACTTCATTAATTTATTTATTCAATTATTGAATATCTTTACAGGGCTTAACGGTCGGGATTAACAAAAAGCGGTTTAATAGCCGCTTTTTTCATTGAGGTGAAATTTAATGACAGAAAAACTTTTATTGATTGACGGTAACAGTGTGACTTTTCGTGCCTTTTATGGCTTAATTAATGCTGTCGAACGCTTTAAAAATACGGAAGGGTTACACACCAGTGCTATTTATGGCTTTAAATTGATGCTAGACAAAATTTTGGCAGATGAGCAACCCGACCGGGTCTTAGTAGCCTTTGATGCCGGCAAGAAAACTTTTCGGACGAAAAAGTTTGCCGATTATAAGGGGCAACGTTCTAAAACTCCAAGTGAACTTACGGAACAATTTCCTTACGTACGGGAATTAGTGGCGGCACACGGGATTAAGACATATGCCCTACCAAATTATGAAGCTGACGATATCTTGGGGACCATGGCCAAGGAAGCTGAAGCCCAAGGAATGGAAGTTGTAATTGTAACTGGAGACCGTGATTTGGTACAATTAGTGACTGATAAGGTTACCGTCCTAGCAACGGTCAAAGGGGTCACTGAAATTGAACGCTATACGCCAGCAGAAGTCGCCGCTAAATATGGTGGCTTAAACCCCAAACAAATTATTGATATGAAGGCTCTCACCGGGGATAGTTCTGATAATTATCCAGGGGTAACTAAGATTGGAGAAAAGACAGCGATTAATCTTTTGACAGAATATGGTAGCTTAGAAGGTATCTATGCGAAAGTTGATGAGATGAAGAAGTCTAAGCGTAAAGAAAATCTGATTAACGAAAAAGATATTGCCTTTATGTGCCAAGATTTGGCTCGCATTCGTCAAGATGCGCCACTGGAAATTACTTTGGCTGATACAGTTTATGCAGGTCCTGATGAAGTTGCCTTGCGAGAGCTCTACCAAAAACTTGATTTCAAAAGCTTTTTAGGACAATTAAAGGCAAATACGGTTGAAGTTGAATTTGATAAATCACTGGCCATAATTGATTTAGCGACCTTGACAGAAGCTTTACCTCAAGCTAAAGAAGTAAATTTCTATTTAGAAATGGCCGATGATAACTACCATACGGCTGACTTTTGGGGCTTTGCCATTCAAATCGATCAGCAAGTCTATGTTTCTGATGATGTTTTAAAAATAACTGAAGCGCCATTGAAAGATTATTTAGAGAATCAGCAAGTGGCTGTTAATGTTTTTGACTTGAAACGGACTTTAGTTGGTTTAAATCGTTTAGGTGTTAAACTTAGTGGGGTGAATTTTGATTTACTTTTAGTATCTTACCTCCTAGATACGAGTGAGAATAGTAATGACCTTGGGAAATTAGCAATGTTGCATGATTTCTATGGGGTGAAAAGTGATGAAGAAGTCTATGGTAAAGGTGCTAAGCGAGCTTGCCCGGAAAAAGACCTGTTATTGCCACACTTGGCTACTAAGGTACAAGCTATTGGGCAACTGAAGTCCCAACTTTTAAATAAGCTTAAGGCTAATGAACAAGAAATTCTTTATGAAGAAATTGAACGTCCATTAGCTTATGTCTTAGGGCAAATGGAAATTGCTGGAATTAAGGCTGATCCCTTCTGTTTAAAAAATATGCAAACTGAATTGGCTAGTCGCTTGGCTGCTATTGAAGCTGACATCTATCAAGCGGCGGGTGAAGAGTTTAATTTGAACTCGCCCAAGCAACTGGGAATCATTTTATTTGAAAAGATGGGCTTACCTGTCATCAAAAAGACTAAGACAGGTTACTCAACAGCGGTAGATGTTTTGGAAAAATTACAAGACCAAGCACCAATTATAGCTGATATTTTGGAATACCGGCAACTAGCTAAATTGCAGTCAACTTACATTGAGGGGTTGTTGAAGGTTATTAGTGCTGATGGTAAAATTCACACCCGTTATACTCAAACTTTAACCGCAACGGGGCGGCTATCTTCCGTGGAACCTAACTTACAAAATATTCCGGCCCGACTGGAAGAAGGACGTCGAATTCGGCAGGCTTTTGTTCCGAGCCATAAGGTTGGGAGATTTTTTCTTCTGATTATTCTCAAATCGAACTTCGGGTTTTAGCCCATATTTCTGGTGATGAGCACATGCAGGCGGCTTTTAAAGAAGGACAAGATATCCACGCTGCAACGGCAATGAAGATTTTTGGTTTAGAAGATGCAAGTATGGTAACTAAGAATCTGCGCCGCCAAGCTAAAGCGGTTAACTTCGGGATTGTTTATGGAATTAGTGATTTTGGTTTAGCTAAGAATATTGGTAAGTCTCGTAAGGAAGCAGCAGATTTTATCGCCAAATACTTTGAAAATTATCCTGGTGTAAAGAAATACATGGATGAAAGTGTTGCACGAGCTAAAGCAGAAGGTTTTGTAGAAACAATCTTTCATCGTCGGCGCTACCTACCAGATATTAACGCTAAAAACTTTAATTTGCGTTCCTTTGCAGAAAGAACGGCGATGAACACGCCGATTCAAGGGAGTGCTGCAGATATTATCAAGGTAGCCATGATTAATGTGAATAAGCGCCTGCGTCAAGAAGGTTTACAGGCCAAAATGCTTTTACAAGTACATGATGAATTAATTTTTGAAGCGCCTAAGGAAGAAATTCCGGTTTTACAAAAGATAATTCCTGAAGTGATGGATTCGGCGGTTTCCCTAGAAGTACCCTTAAAGGTTGAATCTAAGCATGGTATTACTTGGTTTGATACTAAAAAATAAGGTATAATAAAAGTAAATTTGACACAATTTATCGGGAGGTAAAAGTAATGCCAGAATTACCAGAAGTTGAAACGGTTCGGCGTGGTTTACGTAAGTTAGTGCAAGGAAGCCGAATTACTGAAGTTGAAATCATGTATCCCAAAATGATTGAAGGTGATAGTCGAGAATTCGCGACTACACTTAGAGGGAAAGTTTTAGAAGATGTTGATCGCCGAGGAAAGTTTTTGCTGTTACGTTTTAGTGATGGTTGGACAGTCGTCTCACACTTGCGTATGGAAGGTAAGTATTTTGTAGAAAAGAAAGGTGCTCCTATTCGTAAACATACTCATGTGATTTTTAATCTAGATGATGGGCGACAATTACGCTACAATGATGTGCGGAAATTTGGACGTATGCGCTTGATAAAAACTGGTAGCGAAACTCAATTACCTTCTTTGCGAAAATTGGGGCCAGAACCTGTGGCGGCAGACTTTAAGGTGGCGGCTTTCTATCAAGGTTTACAAAAAAAGAAAAAAGCCGTTAAACCAGCTCTTTTGGATCAAAACTTAGTGACTGGTTTAGGTAATATTTATGTGGATGAAGTCTTGTGGATGTCTAAAATTCATCCTCAAACTCCATGTAATCACCTAACACAAGCAGATGTGCAAATCCTACACGATAATATTATTCAGGAATTAGCCCGTGCTGTAGAAGCTGGGGGAACAACGATTCGTTCTTACACAGATGCTTTCCAAAATGAAGGGGGCTTTCAGTTTGAACTTCAAGCTTACCAAAAAACCGGTCAACCATGTCCGCGGTGTCAGACACCAATTGAAAGAATTGTGGTGGGGCAAAGAGGTACCCATTTTTGTCCCAACTGTCAGCAGGTGAAATAGATGACCTTTGTTTTAGGGTTAACAGGAGGCATTGCTAGCGGTAAGTCAACCATTAGTAATTTTTTGGAGAAATACGGCCAGGTTATTGATGCTGATTTAATTGCCCGTCAGGTTGTCGCTCCGAAAAGTCAGGGCCTTGCGGAGATTAGTGCTACTTTTGGGCCAGATTATCTGACAGAAAGTGGCGCGTTAGACCGTGTTAAAATGGGGCAGACAATCTTTAATGATGAAAAACAGCGACAGAAATTGATGACCATTACCAGTCCTTTAATTCGGGCGGAAATTTTACGGCAATTAGCGCAAGCTAAGGAACAAAAGGTACCTTTGGTTGTCTTAGATATTCCGCTTTTGTTTGATGATGGCTATGAAAAATACTGTGACCAAGTCATGGTGGTTTATCTACCTTATGCTTTGCAGTTGAAACGTTTAATGGCGCGCAATGGTTTTAGTCAATCCCAGGCTCAAGCTAGAATTTCCAGTCAGGTTGACTCGCAAAAGTTATTAGCCCAAGCTGATATTGTAATTGATAGTTCGGGAACAGTTGAACAAACCCGACAAAAAGTGATAGAATGGCTAGAGAATAATAATTTTAGCGCGTGCTAGACTGAGGTGAGAAAATGAAGTGTCCCCATTGTCAAAATAATAGTTCCCGAGTAATAGACAGTCGTCCTGCTGATGATGGTAAAGCCATCCGGAGACGACGAGAATGCGAGAAATGTGGTTTTCGTTTTACCACTTTTGAAAGAACAGAAGCAACACCGATCTTAGTAATTAAAAAAGATGGGATGCGCGAGGAATTTAACCGTGAAAAAATTCGCCGAGGGATTATTCGGGCGGCAGAAAAACGTCCGGTTAATATTAAGCAAATCGACCGAATTGTTGAGGAAGTTGAAGATAAGATTCGGGCAGTTGGTGGTAATGAAGTCTCAAGTCAATTGATTGGGCGGTATGTCATGGATATCTTAGTGGATGTTGATGATATTACTTACATTCGCTTTGCGAGTGTTTACCGCCAATTTAAGGATATGAAAGCCTTTGCCCAAGAATTACAAGGCTTAATCGCCCGCAATGAAGGTAAAGAAGCACAACAAATGGTGAAGAAAGATGATTAATATGAATGCAGGCCTAACTTTTGGCTGGAAAGATTTAGATGCTGAAGACAGTTACGTTGTTTCAGCAAGTGAAAAAATTAATGCAGTTGATTTTGGCCAATTAGCTGCTTTATACCAGCCGATTATCGGGACTGCAGCGGTGGGTCTTTATACCTTTTTAGCGCAGGGAATTGTGGCGCACCCCCAAATATCCGATCGTCAAACCCATAAGGGAATGTTAAAAAGGCTGGACTTTGATGTGTCCGCCTTTTATTTTGCCCGCATTCGGCTGGAAGCGTGTGGTTTGTTGAAAACTTTTGTTCAAGAAGATTCTTTAGGGAAGCTTTTTATCTATGAATTGTTGCGGCCTTTATCGGGTTACCACTTTTTTAATGAAGACCTCTTGAGTACGGCTTTATTGGAGAAAGTGGGCAACTACGAGTATCAAAAACTTAAGGAAGAAAACTGTCCTCAAACAGTGGTTCATCCTCAAGCCAAAGAAATTACTAAAACCTTCTTAAATGTTTTTTCAATTCAACAAGATACGCTTATGCAGCAAAGTAGCGGTCCTAAGGAACCGCAAAAAATTAAGAGTCAAATGGTGGATGAGATTGAAGCTAAAATTGATTGGAACTACTTGGCACAACTGGTGCAAAGTAGTCACTTACAAGACGATATTTTGGAAAAACATCACCACAACATCAAAATTGTCAGTGCAATGTATGATTTTAATGAACTTACCTTATTGAAATTAATGCAACAAGCCTATGACTATAATCTTGAGGATTTAAACGATGAACGTTTTCGGACCTTGGCGAAGCAAAGTCATGATCGCTTGGAGGTTAAATCACAGGAAATGGTGCCAAGTCAACCGCTGGCTGAAAGTGCCCCGGTTCCAGAATTACAGCCTAAGAATCAACAAGAAGCCAGTTTGCTCAGAGAATATGGTGAGTTGTTGCAGTCTTGTCAAGAATCAGATCCAGGTGACTTTTTGGTTGATTTAAAAAAGACCATTAATCCCAACTTTATAGTTACTGACCAGGAACAAAGAATTATTAGTGAAGCAGTGCAACGGCAAGTAATGCCTCAAGGGGTACTTAACATGGTCATTCATTACATGTTGGTCGATCGGGATATGGATAGTATCAATAAGGTTTATTTTGAGAAAGTAGTGGCTAGTTGGACGAAGCATGGGATTCAAACACCATTGGAAGCTTTGAGTAAGATTATAGCAGACAATAATGCCCGCAAAAAAGCGGCTCAAGGTGGTGGTAATGCTAGCGGTCAAAGACGGGGATTTTATGGCAAACGTAGGTTAGTACAAAAGGAAACTTTACCTGAATGGGCTCAAGAAGGTTATCGGCCACCTAAAATCGATGCGGCTGAAAGAGCGCGTTTAGAAGAAAAAGAGCGCCGTTTAAAGGCCAAATTAGCAGAGTTGGCAAAAAGGAATCAGACTAAGAAATAGAGGTGAAAATAGTGGATTCAGTGGGTAAAATCATTTTTGCGAAATTTTTCAAAGGTGAAGATGCGCAAAAGTATGAGCATATGTTGCGTGAAGTCTTAGGTGATCCCGAAATTCAAGCTTTCTTAGCTCAACATCAAGACGAAATTAACGAGGATGGTATCGCCAAAAGTGTTAGTCGCTTGTATGAGTATCTCCAAGTTAAGGCTAAGCTTAAGCAAGGTGATGAGCGTCAAACAGGTGGTTATACGCCCAACTTGCGGATTTCTAATCACATGGTAGAAATTTACTATGCGCCGACAGCTTACTTGCGAGCTAAGCAAGCAGCGCGTAAAAAGGACCAACGTTTTAAGGTCTTTAATATGCCTAAAAATACCAAGCAGGCTAATTTAGATGATTTTGCCATCTCCGGTCAGCATGGTCAGCGTTTGGAAGCTTATACGGCCGTGTTAGAATTTGCATCCCAGGTCATTGAAAATCCACAAGTTTTTACCAAGGGTATCTATTTACAAGGGAGTTTCGGCATTGGGAAGACTTTCCTTATGGCGGGTATGGCTAATTATCTGGTCGAACAAGGGGTGCAAGTGACTATGGTTAATTATCCTTCTTTTGTGGTTGATGTAAAAAATGCTTTGTCAGACAATACAACGTCGCTTTATATTAACAAGGTGAAAAATGCCCAGGTATTAGTGCTTGATGATATTGGAGCTGATCAGTCGAGTTCCTGGGTCAGAGATGAAGTGCTCGGAGTGATTTTACAATACCGAATGCAAGAGCAACTACCAACTTGCTTTACCTCCAATCTGTCCATGCAACAACTACAAGAAGAATACTTAGCAGTAAATAATCGTGGCGAAAAAGAGCCTTTAAAAGCCAGACGAATTATGGAACGGGTGCGTTTTTTGGCGCGTGAGATTACTATGGAGGATCAAAACTGGCGTAATCCAGAAACTAACGTATCTTATGAAGAACCAGATTATCCTCAAGGTCCTTTGACAGGTTTCGAATATTAGAAGTTTTGCTTGCAATTTATACGAGTTAGTGTTTAAATGTAGTTAAATCATGTGAGAGACAAACGGTTATCAAACGCAGGGAAGTTGGTCGAGACTGCAAGCCAACTAACTGGTAACTTACCACTATCACCTAAGAGTCTAGTGCAAAGCTAGAACGGTGCGACCGTTACCAGCACAAAGGAGAGCGCAAGCTAAAACCTGGGTGGAACCGCGTTAGAAGACGTCCCTGGTGTCTATTTAGATAGGCATGGGGACGTCTTTTTCTTGCATGAAAATTAGGAGGTAAAATAATGTCAGAAGTAAAAATTACTTTTCCAGATGGTGCTGTAAAACCATTTGAAGCCGGTGTAACGACCGAGGATATCGCTAAATCAATTTCAATTTCTTTAGCGAAAAAAGCGGTGGCAGGTAAATTTAATGGTGAATTTGTGGCCTACAACCAAGCTTTAACTGAAGATGGGAGCATCGAAATTGTAACTAAAGATTCTGAAGATGGTTTAGTAGTCCTTTGGAGCACTGCTGCACAAGTAATGGGGAATGCTTTAAGCCAATTATATCCAGATATGAAGTTTGGGATGAGCGGTGTGACAGAACATGGTTTCTTCTTTGATACTGACAATGCCGAAGGCCAAGTTGCTGAAACTGATTTCGATAAAGTTGCCCAAAAGATGCAAGCTATTATCAAGGAAAACATTGCGATTGAACGTTTGGAATTAGAAAAGACCCAAGCCTTAGCTTTAGTAGCTGGTGACAAGTACCAAACTGAATTAATTGAAGACCAAGCTCAAGTGAGTGACAAGATTGTTGCCTTTAAGCAAGGTAACTTCTATGATTTTTCTGCTAAGGTAGCTTTACCAAGTACAGGTGGTATCAAAGTCTTTAAGTTACTTTCCGTGGCAGGGGCTTATTGGAAGGGTGCTTCATCTAACCCAATGTTACAAAGAATTTATGCCACAGCTTTTAATAAGCAAAAGGAATTGGATGCAGAATTAGAACGTCAAAAAGAAGCTCGTGAACGTGACCACCGAGTAATCGGTAATGACTTGGACTTGTTCTTTGTTGATCCTAAGGTTGGTGCTGGTTTGCCATACTGGATGCCAAATGGAGCCACAATCCGCCGGACCATCGAACGCTACATTATCGACAAAGAAGTAGCTTGGGGTTACGAACACGTCTACACACCAATTTTGGCCAACGTGGACTTGTACAAGCAATCTGGTCACTGGGATCACTACCGGGAAGATATGTTCCCACCAATGGATATGGGTGACGGTGAAATGTTGGAATTACGTCCAATGAACTGTCCTTCTCACATTCAAGTTTATAACCACCACATCCACTCTTACCGTGACTTACCATTACGGATTGCGGAATTAGGGATGATGCACCGCTATGAAAAATCTGGGGCTTTGACTGGTTTATCCCGGGTGCGTGAAATGACTTTGAATGATGGTCACACATTCGTAACGCCAGACCAAATCGAAGAAGAATTCAAGCGGACTTTACAATTGATGGTGGAAGTGTATGCTGATTTCGATATTACTGACTACCGTTTCCGTCTTTCTTACCGTGACCCAGAAAACACAGAAAAATACTATGATGATGATGAAATGTGGGAAAAATCTCAACGTATGTTGAAGTCTGCTATGGATGATTTAGGTTTGGAATATTTCGAAGCCGAAGGAGAAGCAGCCTTCTACGGTCCTAAGTTGGACGTCCAAACCAAGACAGCTCTAGGTGGGGAAGAAACGCTCTCGACTATTCAATTGGACTTCTTATTACCAGAACGTTTTGACTTGAAGTATGTTGGCGCCGATGGTGAAGATCACCGCCCAGTGATGATTCATCGCGGGATTGTTTCAACTATGGAACGTTTCACTGCTTACTTAACGGAAATGTACAAGGGCGCCTTTCCAACTTGGTTAGCACCAAAGCAAGTGGAAATTATTCCGGTTAACAACGAAGCGCACTTTGACTATGCAGCTAGCTTACGTAGCAAGTTAGCCGCGCATCAAGTACGGGTTTCCATTGATGACCGTAATGAAAAGATGGGGTACAAAATCCGTCAAGCTCAAGTCAATAAAGTACCATATACTTTAGTTTTAGGTGACAACGAAAAGAATGAAGGTACGGTAACCGTCCGTCAATACGGTCAAGAAACGACCACCACTATGTCGTTTGATGAATTTGTCGCTATCTTGAATCGTGATTTGGAATCATACAGTCGCAAGAACGACTAATTTATTTTTTGAAAATCGTCTCATTTTTGAGGCGGTTTTTTTGTTGTAAAAAATCCACAAAAAAACTTAAAAAAATCCTTGACCAAATTTAGTAATTACGATAAGATATTACTTGTCGCCGGATACGGAAGTTAGTTATTTGACGAAAAATCCGTAACGGGTACGATATAAAGGTTAACAAAAAATTTAAATATAAAAAAATGTTGACAAATATCTTGATGAAAAGTTATAATATAGAAGTTGTCGCAAGACAGCGAGTAGATCTTTGAAAACTGAACAAAGTTTCGACAAACCAAATGTGTAGGGCCACATTAAGTGGATTTAG